>JAOBAU010000014.1 GCA_025463165.1 Acidobacteriota bacterium
CGGCAGCGCTCGGCGACGTGCGCTTGACACGTGGTGCGTCGCTGAGCGGCCGCGTATCGATCGGGGCGAAGCTCGTGTCGCCGGAAGGGGTGATCGTCGATCTCATCCCGGCGTCGTACGCGTGGTCAGCCTCCGATCTCAAGCGCGTCGCGGCGCGCGCGCGAGGCGCCCTCACGAATGGTCGTGGTTTCTTTCAGTTTCGCGATATTGAGCCCGGCTCCTATCGCGTCGTCGCCCGGCAAAAGGGCTGGTCGCCGGCGGAGGCGCGCGATGTCGTCGTTGCGGCGGGTGCGGAAGAGGCGCTGCGCGACCTGCTGACGCTCGAGCCACTTCGCGCGGTCGCCGTTACGATCGACCCGCGGACCGATCCGAAAGGACGACCGTGGCATGTTGCATTGCGACAGTTCGATTTTCAAATCCACGAGGAACGCTCGATTGATGAGCGCGCGGCGATCGATGGCCAGTGGAAGGTCGGCTCGCTGGAACGCGGCGGATATGCGCTGCGGATCTCCGATGCCGATGGGACGGTCTGGCACAACGAGCAGTTCGTCGTCGATCGCGAGTCAATTTCGTTGCAATTGAAAATTGAGCAGGTCGCGGTTGAAGGGAAAGTGCTCCTCGGCTCTGAACCGATTGCGGCACGCCTGGTTTTTCACAATGCGGAGCGCAAAGAGGCGCGCTTCAATAGCGATGAAGAAGGAGCCTTCAACGGTGTGCTTCCGTCGGAAGGCCCGTTTTTCGTTGAGGTCTCTCGTGGAACTGATCGTTTCAGTCTGCGTGACGTGGATGTCCGTCTGAAAGCTGGCGAAGCGAGAGCACAACTGGACTTGCGACTACCGGAAGGGCGTCTTCGCGGTCACGTCGTCGACGACAATGGCGAGCCGGTCGCTGCGGCGCTGAGCGCTCGTGGCGATCATGGGATTCTGTCGATGTCGCAGACGGCAACCGACGGCTCGTTCGAGTTTTCCGGTCTGCCGACCGGCGACGTGCAGGTTCGTGCGCGTAACGCTACGGGCGACAGCGGTTTTCTCACCTATCACATCAACGGCGGCAACGACTCGCCCGTCACGATCAAGCTCCCGAACAAACGGAACGTGCGCGGTGTCGTGCGAACGATGTCGGGAGGTCGAGTCGCCGGCGCAATCGTCCGTTACTACGCCCCGTCAGTTGGCGGTTCCAGCGAAGTCATCACCGGGCCGAATGGAGAGTTTGATTTTCAGTTTCCATCGACGGCGGCGCCGGTCGATCTCATCGTGATGGCCGCCAATTCACCGGTCAGGGTCGTTCGCGTCTTGCCCATGGCCACCGAAAAGCTGGAGCTCGTCGTCGGTGAACCTGGAGGCATGCTGATCGTTGCGGCGCCGGATGAGCCATGGCCGTTCGTTGGACGCAGCGACGGCTATCTGCTTAGCGTGTCCTGGCTCGCGTGGCCGCCCGACGGCGAGCGCCGCAGAATGGGACCGGACGGTTTCCACCTTTACCTCGAACCCGGCGAATACACCGTCTGCAACGGACGAGATCGCGCGCGTTGCGTCACGAAAGTCGTCGCTGCCGGCGCGCGGGAGGCGATCGATGTCACGCGTTAGAACGGCGTTCGTGTTCGTGCTCTTCTTCGTCGCGAGCTCCGCACTCGCCGCGCAGCGAACGCCTGGCTGGTTCGGACTGGCGTTCACGTATCGCGTCACGCTCGAGCATGGAAAAGTCGCGCGCGGCTGGATGCAACTCTGCAGCGTTGCGCCGAATGGACCGGCGGCGCGTGCCGGACTCGCGGCGCGCGATCTCATCACGCATGTGAACGGGCGGCCGCTGCGATTCCGCACGCAGGACGAAGTCGCGGAGTGGTTTCGCGGTATTGCGCCGGGAGAGCGCGTCCGTCTGCGCGTGCGGCGCGGCGACGCGGAGCGTGACGTGCTGATCATCGCCACATCAACCAAAGTTTGACCCGCTGCGCGGCTCCGCGTAGCCTGCGCGCAGGCGCATGCAGCGAGAGGAAAAATCGGAGAGAAGCCGGCGTCTGTTGCTCGACGTTGCGCTGGAGCTTTTTTCACATCGCGGCTACGGAGCGACGAGCGTCCGGGAGATCGCCGATGCGGCGCGCGTTTCGACCGGGAGCGTCTATCACCATTTCCCCGACAAGGAATCGATCTTCCGGACGCTGCTCGACGACTACTGGCTCATCACGGAATCGAAGCGCTTTCCCTTTAACCGCGCGCTGACGACGACCCGTTTTCCCGACAACATCGAGCAGCTCGGCTTCGCGGCGCGCGACAGCGTGCGCGAATACCGGCAGTACATGGCGCTGATCTACGTCGACGTCATCGAGTTCGACGGCACGCACATTCGCAAGTTCTATAGCGAGATGTCGCAGCGCTTCGGAAAGTTTTTCGAGGACCGCGGCGAGGCCGAGGCGATCCAGGCGCAGCTGCGGCCGGGCGTTTCGCCGGTGTCGGCGCTGCTGCTGACGACGCGGCTCTTCTTCAACTACTTCATGCTCGAGATTTTGTTCAACGTGCCGCAGCCGTTCGGGAAAGAGTCGTCGCAGATGGTGGTCGAGATCGCGGACATGGTGCGTAACGGAATCAGTGATCGTTCACGGTGATTCGTGATTCGTTGCCGAGTCGGTAGCGCGGCAGCGAGCCGGCAGCGGGTACAAGGGCGAGATCGCGGCCGGCGACGTTGTTCGCTTCGAAGAACGGCATCGAGACGACGACGATCGAGATCGGCGCGGTCTCAAGAATGTCGCGGACGACGGCCGTTCCCCCTTTTCGAATTGAGTTGCGTGTTCCGTGGCGCGGAGCGTACGACGAGAGCGTGCCCATCGGAATCGTCAGATCGCCGAGTGCCAGTGTGAAGAAGACGTTCGGTCCTGTAGCTGCATCGTCGAGGACGAGCTCGAAACTGCGGACCGGTGCGGATGGAAGCGCGAATTCGAATGGCAGCGCGTCATTGACCGGCGGCTGTTGAAATACGTAGAGCGGATGTGACGACGACAAGAACGAGACGATCGTTCCGGGCGGATGTGTCTTCCCGTACGTGAAGTTGCCATCTTCCTTGACGCGCGCCTGTTCGATCCGTACGCCGTCGCGCGTGTCCCAGAAAATCACGCCGGAGTCGATGGCGCCTGCGACATGCACGCGACCGTCGTGAAGGATCAGTTTCTTCAGCGCGAGACGGAGCCCGACTTCTGCCTGCTCTTCGAAGCGGAAAGGATCGGCGCATTTGCGTTCGTAGTCTTCGCGTTGCGCGCAGACAAGCACTCGATGTTCTTTGTCGGTTTGCTTCACCAGAGTGCGGCCGTTTTCGTCCGTCGGGTCGGCGCTGCTTCCGTACCACGCCGATCCTTCGTCGCCCTCTTGTCCCTTCATGAGTAGTCCGAACGAGACGCGCGCCTTCGGAATCGGTTTGCCATCCGCGTCGTCGGCGACGTCGACTTTCAAAACGTTCTGCGGGATGTCGACGTCGAAGCGGCTGTTCGCCGGCGGCCGCTCATCGGTGATGTGTCTGTACTCCTGGCCGGTGTCGCACGGGATGATGGTCAACATGTTGCCGAAGCGCGACTCCGTGATCGTGACCTCGTACTTGCCGTCGGCATCAGAAACAGTTTCGCCGCCGCTGACCGCGAGATTCGCCCGCACCGGCTTCCCGCCGCGGGTGATCGTGCCGAAGAGCCGGTAATACTCGACGTTCGCAGCGACCTCGCCATCGCGATCGTCGGGGATGACGATGCTCTGCCAGAGATCGGGAAGTCTCTCGCGAGAGAACCGAAGCAAATATGGACCGCTCGCGAGATCGTGCAGCTCGGCGCGTCCATGACGCTGATCCTCGGGAAGGTTGACTGTTGCCGCGTCGCGGCACGTTCGCTGGTCGACGCTCATGTACCGAGCGTTCGGCTGCATGCCCGGACAGTCGCGGAGCGCCATCGTCATCGGCCCGCTGACCTTCGCCGCCGGCGCGTCGCACGCTTCTTCTTTCGGTGCGAGCGTGGCCGGATCATTGAGCAGCGTCCAGCGAACGGTGAGATTGCGCGAAGGCGTCGCGACAAGCGGCGCTTTCACGATGGTGATGTCCTTCGATTCAAGCGCGACTGTCTGCGTTTTCCAGCTGTCGCCGCGCAGCGTCAGCTCGTGTTTGCCGTCGCTCGCATTGCGAAAAATGAGCAGCGGCGACGCGTCGAGTTTCAGCGCCGCGTCCGGTTTGTGTTTGCCGTCGAGCATCACGATCGGCGAAGACTTCGGCGCGCCGCTTGTCGGGAGCTTCGCCTGCAGCCAGCCGACGATTGCGCGTTTGGTGAGCGTCACTCCCTCTCCCTCCGGGAGAGGGTGGCCGGAGGCCGGGTGAGGGGCGTCCACCCGGACGAGCGCTGATACGCCCGTGATTTCGGATTTGCACGGCCCCTCATCCGCCGCTCCGCGGCACCTTCTCCCGGTGGGAGAAGGATCGGAGACTGCGAGCAGAATGAACGTAGTCTCCGCCGGCACGAGTGCCACGCCATCACTGACGAGCAGCGGAATCGCCACCGCGGTTTCGGGGATGTACGCAAACAGCGCGTCACCGTCGGCGAGCGCGTTCACCTTCACACGTGCGACCGGCCGCGCGCGGTCGAGCATCTGCTGCAGCGCTTCTTCACTGATGCGATTCGTCAGCGCGACGTCGACCCCGATCCTGTCATCGCCGCGCACGAATACATTCACGCGATCGCGCGCCACTGCACCCGCTTTCGCTTCCTGACATTCGACCTTCGTGGCGCTGAAGAATCGATCGATCGGATTGCCGGTCGACGCCGGCTTCCACGTGCAAAGCGTTGCAGCGAGTGCGGCGACGAGCGTGAAAGGCATGGTTATACGATACGCGCCGCTACGGAGGACTTCATCGGATGAATCGTTTTCTCTTCATCGTCGTCGCGCTGCTCCTCGCCATTCCCGGTTTCGCACAGCAGGCTGTCGACGCCGACTACACCGCCCAAATCAGACAGTTCACGACCGGACCGAACTTCACAACGGAGCTCGTCGATCACCTTCCCGCATCGGCCACCGTTCCGACGCCGCTGAAGTTCTTCGGCCATGTCGTTGGTGCCGAGGGGTATTTGACGTATGCGGAGGACGTGTATCGCTACATGCGCGCACTCGAAACGGTGTCGCCACGCGTGAAAGTCTTCTCGCTCGGGAAGAGTGAAGAAGGGCGCGAGATGATCGTCGTCGCGGTCTCGAATGAAGAGACGATCGCGAACCTCGACAAGTACAAAGACATCACGCGGCGTTTGTCCGATCCGCGGAAGCTGACCGACGACGCGGCGAAAGCGCTCATCGAATCGGGCAAGCCGATGTACTACGCGACCGGCGCGATGCATTCGCCGGAGACCGGCTCGCCGGAGATGCTGATGGAGCTCGCGTACCGGCTGGCGGTCGAAGAGACGCCGCGCATCAAAGCGATCCGCGACAACGTCATCGTGCTCATCACGCCGGTGCTCGAAGTCGACGGCCGCGACCGGATGGTCGATCTCTGGAACTATCGCAAAGCGAATCCGAACGTCCCCACGCCGCCGCTCGTTTACTGGGGTCATTACGTCGCGCACGACAACAACCGCGACAACATCGGCCTCGCGCTGAATCTCTCGCGCAACGTCATGCGCGCGTATTTCGATTTTCATCCTCAGGTGATCCACGACCTGCACGAGTCGGTGCCGTTCATCTACATCTCCACCGGCACCGGTCCGTACAACGCGTCGCTCGATCCGGTGATGATCGATGAGTGGCATCGGATGGCGTATCACGAGGTCGGCGAGCTGACGCAGCGCGGCCTGCCGGGCGCGTGGACGCATGGGTTTTACGATGGATGGGCGCCGAACTACATGTTCTGGATCGGCATGGGACACAACACCATCGGCCGGTTCTACGAGACGTTCGGAAACCGCTGGCCGACGACTGAAAACCGCGTCGTGCGCGGCGCCAGCGACCGGCAGTGGTTCCGACCGAATCCGCCGCTGCCACAGGTGCGCTGGTCGCTGCGCAACAACGTCAACTATCAGCAGAGCGCGCTGCTCTTCGCGCTCACCGACATGGCGGAAAATCGCCGTCACTTTCTCGAACAGTTCTACCTCCTCGGCAAACGTTCAATCGCCAAAGCAACGAATGAGGGACCGTACGCGTACGTGATCGACGGCGCGCAGAAACGCCCCGGCAATGTCTTCGATCTGCTGTCGACGCTGCGCGCGCACGGCGTCGAAGTGCAGGTTGCCGATGCGCCGTTCACGATGAAGACGAACTGGCCGCCGCCGGCTCCGCCTGTTCCAAATGCGAAGACACCAGTCGAGCCGCCGGCCGCGATCACGTTCGCGAAAGGCAGTTACATCGTTCGGATGGATCAGCCGTACAGCCGGCTCGCCGACACGCTGCTCGACGTGCAGTACGTTCGCTCCGACGAGAAGGTGTACGACGACACCGGCTGGACGCTCGGCTATCTGAAGAACGTCGATGTGAAACGCGTGCAGAACGCCGACGTGCTGAAGGTCGCGATGCACGAATGGGACGGCGCGCGCAGCACGGTTGCCAGCGCACCGAGCAACGCCGACGTCGACTTCGCGAAGCAGTGGTGGGCGAACGCGAAGACGTCCGGCGCGAAGACGCCGCGCATCGCGATCCTGCACACGTGGCTGCGCACGCAGGACGAAGGGTGGTATCGCATTGCCTTCGACTCGATGAACGTTCCGTACAAGTACATCTCGACGCAGTACGTCAGCCGCACGCCGAATCTCCGCGAGCTGTTCGACGTGATCGTCTTTCCGCCGAGCGGCGGCAATTCGCCGCAGGAGATCGTCAACGGTATGCCGCCCGGTCCTCCGCTTCCATGGCGCAAGACCGCACTCACCCCGAACCTCGGCGTCGATGAAACAGACGACATGCGTCCCGGCCTCGGCATGAGCGGCGTCGCATCGCTGCAGCAATTCGTCGAAGACGGCGGGCTGCTCATCACCGCGCGCGATACGTCGGAGTGGGCGGTGACGTACGGTCTCGCGCGCTGGGTGTCGATCGTCGATACGAACAAACTGAAAGCGCCGGGCACGATCGTCTCCGCGGAAATCGTCGACAAGAAATCGCCGATCGCCGCCGGCTACGACGACACGCTGCCGATTTACTTCGCCGGCTCGCCGGTCTTCAAGGTCGGCGTGCGCGATGAGTCGACGAGCGAATCACGTGCGAGCGGCCGCGGCGGAAAGAACGATCCCGACGTGCCGCAGGGACGTGCGTACGTTCCGCTTCCCGATCGCGGAACGGCGGCGCCGGGCGAGGAAGGTTTCCGCGTTCCCGAGGATGCGCCGTACAACTTCGAGCCGTACATGCCGCGCGCCGAGGATCGGCCGCGGGTCGTCGTGGCGTTCGCGAAGAAGGCCGATCAGCTGCTGATGAGCGGCATGCTCGAAGGCGGCGACGAGATCGCCGGCAAGCCGGTCGTAATCGATGCGCCGCGCGGCAAAGGACACATTCTGCTGTTCGCGAACAATCCGATGTGGCGCCACAACACGCAGGGCTCCTACGCGCTGATCATGAACGCGATCATCAACTGGGACCATCTGCGTTGAGTTGGAATCCCGATCAATACGAGCGGTTCCGCGCCGAGCGCGCGCAACCGTTCCACGATCTCGCATCGCTGGTCGAAACGCGGCCGGCGATGCGGGTCGTCGATCTGGGATGCGGCACCGGCGAGCTGACGCGCCAGCTGCACGAAAAACTCGGCGCCGCGGAAACGCTCGGCATCGACAGCTCGGAATCGATGCTGGCTAAAGCGCCGGCGTCGGACGGTTTGCGTTTCGAGCGCGCGAACATCGAGACGTTCACATCCGATCAGTCATTCGATCTCGTTTTTTCGAATGCCGCGCTGCACTGGGTGCCGAATCACGAAACGTTGTTCGCGCGCTTGACGTCGCTGATCGCGGAAGACGGACAACTCGCAGTGCAGATGCCGGCGAATGACGATCACGCATCGCATCGGATTGCCGGCGAAGTGGCGGAGCGTTCGTTCGGCATTGCGCCGCGCGTGCACGACGTGCTGGCGGTGGCGCGTTACGCGGAGTTGCTGCACGAGCTCGGATTCGCGCGGCAACACATTCGCCTGCAGATTTACGGCCATCTGCTCGATGAGACGCGCGGCGTCGTCGAGTGGGTGAAGGGAACGCTGCTGACCGACTATCAGCGGCGACTCGGCGATCGCTATCCGAAGTTCGTCGAGGAGTACACGACGCGGCTGCTCGAAGTGCTCGGCGATCGGCGGCCGTACTTTTACACGTACAAGCGCGTGTTGTTGTGGGCGAGCCGCTAGTCTTCCGCGAGGATCGTGTGCAGCGCCAGCATCACCGTCGCCGACGACAGCAGCGCGACGACCATGAAGAACGTCATCGTCAGCGACGTCGCGGTGGAATTGCCGATCGCGGTCAGCAGAAAACGTGACGGCGTCAGCGTGTTCGCCCACGCCACGACCGCGTCCCACTTCCACGACAGCAGCATCGTCCAGCAGGCGGCGACAAAAACGTAGGCGGACGTCTGCACGATCGTCATCGGCCGCGCGGCGCGATCGACGGTCCGCGTCTGCTGCAGGAGTTGCGCTTTCAACCAGACGATCGACGCATTCGGCAGGATGTGCTCTCGATCGTCGATCGCGGCGAAGTCATGCATCCACGCGGCGATCGAACATTCATCGCACGTCGGCAGTCCGCAGCGGCAGTCGTCACTCATCGCGTCACCTCCGGTGCGAGCCCTTTCTTCGCCAGCAGTTCGCCGAGCCGTTTGCGCGCGCGGAACAGCAGCACGCGAACGCTCTTCGATTTCACGCCGAGCGTGTCGGCGATCTCATCGTGATTCGATTCCTCGACGTGCGCGAGCCATAGCAGTGCGCGCTCCTGCGGCTTGAGCTCCGCGAAGACGCGCATCATGTCGTAGCGCAACTCCGCGCTTTCAGGACGGATGTCGTGGCGCGGAGTCGCCGCCGCGTACGCGCGATCGCGTTTCGTTTCGCGAAAGTGATCGAACGCCAGATTCGTCGCCGTCTTGTAGATGTAGCGCCGAAGATGCTCGTCATCCGCGACGACCGGATTGCTGCGCAGCACGCGAAAGAACGTCTTCTGCAGCAGGTCGTCGGCCGTCGCCGCATCACCGATGAGACGGAAGAGGTACGACCAGACCTTGCCCGCGGTCCGGCGGTACAGCGCTTCGAATTTCGCCTCGTTCATCGGTTGATCGGGTTGCCGGCGTGACGGTTTCGCGAGCGGAAAGTGCGCTTCGAGCGCGAAGGCGACCATCGGACGGACTCTTTCTTACGAACGGCTCTCTAGCGATTCTGTCCGGTCATCGATGAGCCCCCACGAGCGTGAGAGCTTCATCGAAACGAACGTGGAAAGGAAGAAGCCGAGTCCGAGCGCGAGCACGAGGCAGCCGGGATAGATGAAGCCCCAATTGTCGCGGATGTCGGCGGCGAAGATGGCCAGCAACGCGACGCCGAGGAGCGTGGTGATGATGCCGCGGCGCAGGCCGCTGAGGATCTTTTCGCGCGCGGCATAACGCGGCGCGTTATGGAAGCCTTCGACGAACTGATGTCCGGCATCCGACTGCAGGAAATCAATCAGCTCGGGCGCGCTGCCGAAGCGATCGATCAGCTTCGACTGCACCTGCGTTTGCAATTCCGTGCGCCGCTGCTTCGAGCGCGTGATCGCCGTGATGATGATCGCAACCGTCGCGTAAAAGCCGACCATCGAGACGATCGCGATGAATGTAACTCCGAAATCCATGAGCAACCCTCCGTAAAACTGCCCGCTTATACGGAGGGGAAGCGGAGTTGGTTAACAGAGCTCCCACGAAACCGCGTCGCCGACGCGAATCTCGCCGTCGTCGAGCACTTCGCCGAACGCGCCGCCGCGCCATTCCGGACGCAGCGCTTCCTGTAATCCGCGCAGCGACTCTTCGATCTTGCGGCACGGCGTCACTTCGCCGTAGATGCGAATGCGGCAGTCGCCGATGCGCAGAATGCGCGTGTGCGTTTTGAAGAGATTGATGCCGCGCAGCATCAGGTTCGCGCGGCGCAGTCGCGGATCGGGCGTCATGCCCGGAAAGAATCCGAGCGTGCGCGACGCCGCTTCCCACGCCGCTTCGTCGATCATCGTCACCTGACGCTTGCCGCCCTGGTCGGTGTTGCCGGCGATGCCGCGGCCGGCGATCAGTCGCGCCGATTGCACCGGATCCATCGGACCGCGCTTGAAACGCTTGATCCAGATCGCGAGCAGCTCACCCGAATCGTTCACGGATGTTTGTAGACGACGCCATCCTTCATCACGAACGCGACGCGCTGCATCGCCGTGATGTCGTCGAGCGGATTGCCCGGCACCGCGACGAGATCAGCGAGCTTGCCGTTCTCGATCGTGCCGACGCGATCCGCCATGTCGAGCAGCTCGGCGGCGGAGCGCGTTGCGGAAACGATCGCCTGCATCGGCGTCATCCCGAAGCGCGTTTCGTACTCGAATTCTTTCGCGCCGTTGACGTCCCACGGGAAGCCGCCGATGTCCGTGCCGAACGCGATCTTCACGCCCTTGTGCAGCGCGCGTGCAAACGAGTCGTGATGAAACCCCGGCATCTTCGCCCAGATCGCGCGACCCTCGGCTGCACGACCCGGCGCGACGTATTCAGTGACGGTCAGCGTCGGGCAAAGCCAGATTCCTTTCGCGACCATCTGATCGAGCAGCTCGTCGGAAATGGCGACGCCATGCTCGATCGAATCGACGCCGGCGGCGATCGCGTTGGTCAGTCCTGGACGCGCCATCGCGTGCGCGGCGACCTTGTGTCGCAGCCGATGCGCTTCGTCGACGATCGCTTTCATCTCCTCGAGCGTGAAGGTCGGGATCGATGAGAGCTTGCCGTCTTCATCGATGAAGTACGAGCGATCGGCGTAGACCTTGATCCAGTCGGCGCCGTGCGCGATCT
Source organism: Acidobacteriota bacterium (assembly GCA_025463165.1). Classification (GTDB taxonomy): domain Bacteria; phylum Acidobacteriota; class Thermoanaerobaculia; order Gp7-AA8; family Gp7-AA8; genus JAOBAU01. The sequence continues at coordinate 10,962 of JAOBAU010000014.1, forward strand.
GTTCGCGCACTGCTTTGCGCCCGCCTTCGACGCCGTCGACGATCTGCACGCCCATCGGGTACGTGATCTCCGGCGAATAGCCGCTCGGTCCGTAGCCGCCGGTGACCGACATCGCGCGCGTCGAGACGACCAGTCGCGGTCCCGGAATGATGCCGTTGTTGATGGCGCGTTTGAGGTCGACGTCGGTGTACATCGCTCCTTCGGTTTCGAGATCGCGCATCGTCGTGAAGCCGTTCTCGAGTCCGATCTTCAGCGCACGGCTGCCGCGCAACGCGCGATACGCGAGCGACTCTTTGAAGAGCTGCACGTCGTAATCCTCTGACGTCACATCGCCCTGCAGCAGCGCGTGTACGTGGGCGTCAATGAGGCCGGGGAGCAGCGTCATGTCGCCGAGGTCGATGATCTTCGCGCCGGCCGGCGCGGTGCCGCCGATCGACTCGATGTGATTGCCGCGAATGACGACGATCGCGGGAGCGATGACCTTCGCTGATTTGCCGTCGATCATGCGCGCGGCGCGAATCACGACGACGTTCTCGGCGGCGGTGGCGGTGACGGAAGCGAGCAGAAGCGTGGCGAGCAATCGAAAGCGCATGGAGCGAATCGTAACCGCTTCTCGGGTACACTTACGGCGGGTCCCGAGGTTATTTCTATGTTGAACATCGAAGTCCGAGAACTGCGGTCGGGCGAACGCTTTGCGTTAGTTGAATCGCTGGTCGGCAGTTTTGGCGGAGTGCAGATGCACGTTCGCAACATCGCCGAGCAGGGAGCGCAGATCGAGCACGCCGAGCCGCTGCGCATCGCCATGCGCGCACGTCTCTGGTTCAAGCGCGGCGACGTCGCCGTCAGCACGCAGGGTCTCGTCGTCTGGAGCCATCTCTCGCGCACGCCGAACGATGAAGGGAAGTATCTCTACGTTTCCGGAGTGCGCATCGAAGGTGATGTTGATGCGTTCGCGACCGCGATTCAGACTCTCGCCAGCGGCGGTTTGCTGCGCCGCGATCCGGCGTCGCTGGATCGGAAGAAAGAACGCCTCGCAGCGCGCGAGATCGCACGGGCCAAAAATCCGGTGATGAAGATCATGCCGCAGGATTTCGAAGTGCCGGGCGATCAGGCGTTGCTGGTGCAGCACGCGCGCGAACGGCTGCGCGCCAATCCTGATGAAGCGATGAAGTGGTACAACCGCGCGCGCTTCGCGACGAATGACGATGGTGGTCCGGTCGTCGCCGCGGAACTGATCCGCCATCGGCAGGATGTGCTCGCGGTTTGGGAGTATCTGGAACGAACGGTGCCGCTGAATGTTGTGGTGCGGGTGTTTGATCGGTAACGAGGTATGAGGCATGAGGCATGAGTAAAGGCCTCTGACTCATACCTCATGCCCCATGCCTCATACCTCACACAAAATTCGGCTCCGGATGGATCTCGACGCCAAACTGCTCGCGCACCTTCTCCTGAATCATCGTCACCAGCTCGCGCACTTCGCGCGCGGTGCCGCCGCCGCGATTGATGATCGCCAGCGAGTGTTTCGATGACAGTCCGACGTTGCCGTGCGTGAAGCCTTTCGTGAAGCCGGCGTGCTCGATCAGCCACGCGGCGGACAGCTTCACGGTTCCGTCATTCGACGGAAAGCCGGGCGCGTCTTCGGTTCCGGCGTGGCGACGGAAGTCGTCGTGCTGTTCCGCGGTGAGAATCGGATTCATGAAGAATGAGCCGTCGCTGCGCGTGTCGGGATCGGTCGGATCGAGCACCATCCCTTTGCGCTTGCGAATGGCGATCACCGCATCGCGAACGTGCGTGAGGTCGTCGAGCGCGATGCCGCGCTCATCGAGATAACGGCGCAGCTCCGGATAGCGAACCGTCGCGCTGCCATCGACCTTTAGCCGGAATGTCACCGACAACACGACCCAGCGCTCGCGCTCGTAGTTCTTGAAGAGACTGGAGCGATAGCCGAAGCGGCAATCCCAATTCGTGAATGAGCGAACGAGACTCGTCGTTCGATCGAGCGCTTCGACGCGCGCGATCGTCTCGCTCACTTCCTGTCCGTACGCGCCGACGTTCTGAATCGGCGTCGCACCGGCGGAGCCGGGGATGCCGGAAAGACACTCGATGCCGGACCACCGATTCGCCACCGCCATTGCCGCGAACTCGTCCCACACTTCGCCGGCCGCCACGCGCACCATCGCGTACTCATCGACGCTCAACACCGTCACGCCGCGAAGATCGATGTGAATGACGAGACCATCGAACCCTTCGTCGGCGATGAGGAGATTGCTGCCGCCGCCGAGGATGAAGACGCGCTGCTGATGATCGGTGGCCCATGCGATCGCTTCGCGAACTTCATCGACGGTCGTCGCGCGAATGAAGAACTTCGCCGGCCCGCCGATGCCGAGCGTGGTCAGCGGCGCAAGCGGGACATCGCGCTGGAGGAGGTGGTCGATCGCCATGAACGGCGCTCTTTTACCATCGTTCGGGGGCGAACCGCAGCAGGCGCGGGACGAACGGCGAGACGTGCTGGACTTTGGCCGGGATGTATCGACAATGACCGGAGCCTTCGTCGAGGAGAGAGACTGAATGTCGGACGTGAACGCGAGCGAAAACGAGTGGTTCGGCCATCCGCGCGGTCTCTTTACACTCTCCATGACGGAGATGTGGGAGCGCTTCAGCTACTACGGGATGCGCGCGATTCTCCTGCTGTACATGGTCGCGCCCATCGCGGCGGGCGGCCTGGGTTTCACCGACAAACACGGCAACTCGATCCTCGGCACTTACCTGTCGTCCGTCTATCTGACGTCGATCGCCGGCGGCTGGCTCGCCGATAAGTATTTCGGTCTCCGACATTCGGTGTTGTACGGCGGCATCCTGATCGCCATGGGCCATTTCTCGATGGCTTTTCCGACGATCGGATCCTTCTACGCCGGTCTCGTCCTGATCGTCCTCGGCACCGGTCTGCTCAAGCCGAACGTCAGCTCGATCGTCGGCACGCTCTATCGCACGGGCGACCCGCGGCGTGACGCCGGTTTCTCCATCTTCTACATCGGCATCAACACCGGTGCGCTCCTCGCGCCGCTCGTCGTCGGTTACCTCGGGCAGAAGGTGAACTGGCACTGGGGCTTCGGCGCGGCCGGCGTCTTCATGACGTTCGGGCTCGTGCAGTACGTGTTCGGCATGAAGCATCTCGTGCCGGCGGAAGAAACGAAACCGAACGTCGCCAACGTCGTTGCCGGAGCCGAGGCGGTAAAAGAAGAACCGCTCACGCCGGAAGAGAAAAAGCGGTTGTGGGTCATCGGCATCCTCTTTCTCTTCTCCGCAATCTTCTGGTGCGGCTTCGAACAGGCCAGCTCCAGCCTGACGCTCTTCGCCGATCGGATGACGCGGCTGACGTTCTTCGGCTGGACGTTCCCATCGAGCTGGTTCCAGTCGGTCGAACCACTGTTTGTCATTCTTCTTGCGACGCCGATCTCGATTCTCTGGATCAGGCTCGGTCGTCGCGACCCGTCGCCTCCTTCGAAGTTCGCGATCGGGCTCCTCGCGCTCGGCCTCGGTTTCCTGCTGATCGTCCCCGCGTCCGCGATGGCGCAGTCGGCGGGAATTCGCGTCAGTCCGTTGTGGCTGGTCGGTCTCTACTTCCTGCACGCGGTTGGTGAGCTCGCATTGAGCCCGGTCGGTCTCAGCACCGTGACCAAGCTCGCGCCGCGACGCATCGTCGGTCTGATGATGGGCTGCTGGTTCGTGTCGCTCGCGGCCGGCAACAAAGTAGCCGGCTACGTCGGTGGACTCTTCAGCAGCTATCCGCTGCCGACCGTTTTCGGTTCGGTCGCGGCGATCGCGCTCATCAGCGCGCTCATCCTGGTGTTCCTCGTCAGACCGATCGGCCGGCTGATGGGCAACGTTCACTGATTTGCGCTGAGGTCGCTTTCCGGCCACAATCAGGGCGGCCCGCCGGTCCGGGCCGCCCAATATGAGACGAGCTGTCTTCGCTATTTTTCTCTCGCTTCTTGCAGGCGCCGCACACGCGGCGTGTATGAACAAGTTCGTGGCGCGATCCGAAGGCGGGACGCGCCAGGTCGTCACGCTGCTCACCGGGAAGCTGACGTTTCAGGAAGCGCAGGCGATGGCGGACAGCGCCACCATCGAATGGGTCGATGAGAAGGGCAAAACGATCGCGCGCCAGTTCGGCAAGCTGAAGATCGTTCGTCCGATGCCGGTCGGGTGCGACGGCCGCGCGTCAGGCGTCGTCATGATCGTCACGTTTGGCTCGTCGGCACCGCCGACGAAGAAGATGAATGTGAAGTTCGATGCGTCGACGACGGTCGAGTTCGAGCAGCAGGCGCAGTAAGCGCCGCTAGCTACGTTCCGTTCCACTTCGGCGCGCGCTTCTCGAGGAACGCGGCCAGCCCTTCGCGCGCGTCATCCGTCTTCGCCAGCTCTTCGAGGTAAAGCCGTTCGACGGCGGCGAGCCGCTCCTCGAAATCATCAGCCTGAGCGATTCGATATGCGCGCTTCGCGAAGCGGAGCGATGTCGCGCTGCGGCGATGCAGCCGTTCGAGCCACGATGCTGTCTCCGCATCGAACGTCTCGTGCGCGAAGACGGCGTTGACAAGCCCGAGCTCCGCGGCGGCGGCGGCATCGATCGGATCGCCGGTCAGCAGCAGTTCGAGTCCTTTGCGCGGTGCGAGCTGACGCGACATCTGATATGCGCCAACCGGCGGAAAAACCCCGAGCGCGATCTCGGGATAGCCGAACGTCGCGCGGTCGGACGCGAGGACGAAGTCGCATGCAAGCGCCAGCTCGCAGCCGCCACCGAGCGCCGCGCCGCGTACGAGTGCGACCGTGACGACTTCCACGCGTGCGAGCAGGCGGAAGCATTCGTGAAACGTGCGGAGCATTCCGGCGACGCGCTCGCCGACGTGGTCCTGTACGCTCGCGCCGGCGCTGAACGCGCGCTCGCCGCGCGCATCGATGAGCAGGGTGTGGCGATCGTTGCGAACGCGCGTCAGCGCATCGCGCAACTCCTCGAGCATCGCAACGTCGAGAATGTTCAGCGGCGGATCGTCGAGCGTGATGCGATACGAATGCGCATCCGAGGCGAACGCGATCTTCATTTCGACGTGCGGCGGCGCGCCGGTTTTGCGAGCGGTGTCGTCGACCAGATCTCGAGCGAGTAGTCGGTCAGCAGATAGATACGCCCGCTCGTGGATGCGATCGACTTCACGACCGCCGGCGTTGCGAACGACGTCGACGCCGAGAACGCCGGCAGCCCGAACGTCAGCGGCGAGAAGGCGCGTCCGCTGACGATCGCGCAGTTGCCGTCGGTGCGAATCTGCTGATCGGCGAACGTCACCACGCCGGCCGGATCGTTCACGTACGCATCGAGCGGTTCGCCGCTTTTTGCGAGCGACGAATCGGCGTACGCGTAGAGCTTCTCGCCGAGCGCGTAGACGGTGCCATTCGCGTACGCGATCGAGCGCGGCGCGCGCGCGCCTTCCGTTGCGTGACTCACCAGCTGCGCCGGATGGAACGGATCGGCGACGTCGTAGACGCGAATCTCCGACGGCAGATCGACGATCGCGTACGCGCGGCTGCCGTTCGTCGTCACGTCGACGACACCGCCGGCGAGCGACGCGGTTTGCACGAGCGCGCTTTTGCGCGGATCGAAGATCAGCGTTCGCTTTTCGCAGCCGCCCGTGAGGCAGCCTTTCGAGATCGCCACCCACACCGCGCCGTTCGCGGTGGCGATCGACAGCGGCTCAGCGTCGCTTCCTTCGTTGATCGTCGCCTGCGCGATGACGCTGCCGTCGATGCCGTGCAATGTCACCACGCCGCTGCTCGAGAGCGTGTAA
>JAOBAU010000018.1 GCA_025463165.1 Acidobacteriota bacterium
ACGACGTCATCGAGCGTATACGGCTTCACCATCGGACTCGTCGACGGCGCGCCGAAGAAGAGCTTGCAGAAATCGTCAAGCGATTTCGTTCCGCCGCTCTTCGCGCGAATGGTCGTGTCGGCGTCGAGCCAGACGAGCAGCGACTCGTCGTAGTAATCGAGCCCGCGGCGATACGGCACACCTTCGTTCGGCGCGGTGGCGATCGACTGCACGGCGACGGCGGTATCGACGAGCGGACGCCAGTTGCGGCCGGGACGATTGCGCTCGAGATTGCCGGCGACGTGCGCGATGTAGTCGCGTTCTTCATCCGCGGAGCGCATGCCGGTGCGCGCGGTCAGCACGAGATCGCCGAGGTAGCGAGTCATCCCTTCGTAGACCCAGAGGAGCTCGCCGCGCATCGGCGTCTGATACTCCGGAGTTGCCAGTCCGGCCGACCGGCGATACTTGCCGTTCCACGAGTGCACGAACTCGTGCGACAGCACCGTGATGTAGCGCCCGACGGCCGACGAATCGATGTACGAGCGCTCGGGCAAGCGGTTGTCGCTCGACTCGTGATGTTCGAGGCCGTTCGTTTCGAGCGCGTCGCTCAAGCCGACCAGCCAGCGATAGCTGCGATAGTGCCGCGCGCCGAACAGCGCGTCGGTCTCGCCGACGAGATTGCGGACCTGCGCGATCCGTTCGTCGGAAAGCGCCAGCGCCTGCGCGCTGTCGGCGGCGAGCGTCACGTGCAGCTTGCCGTCGTCGTCGATCGGAATCGTCCGCAGGTACTCGCCGGCGATCAGCGGCGAATCGATGAGTGTCGTCAGCGACACCGGCGCGAACGTCGTGCTGTCGCCGTTCTGCTGCGCGATCGGCAGCGCCGTATCGAACTTCCATCCCACCGGCAGACGGAGCGAGGCCTGATACGAGATCGCATCACTCGCAACATTCGCCGGATAGACGACGAGCTGGTTCCACACGACCTCCGCGAGATGCTGGGTCGCGTTCGGCGTCTCGCCGTAACCGCCGCCGAACGAGGTCGACGGCGACACGTAATCAAAGTCGACGTCGATCGTCGACGCGCCGGCAGGCACGTCGACGTGAAACGAAAACATCTCGAGCGGATCGCGCGTCCACGCGAGCTCCTGTCCGTTCGCGCGCACGTGCAGTCCCGCCATCTGCATCAGCGGTCCGGTCGGCGTGTGCTCGCCCGGAATCCATTTCGGATAGACGAACGTCATCGCGCCGGCGGTCGCCGGCATGCTGACGTGCGAGTGAAAGACGCCGTGCCGGACGTCGGTGGCGTCGACCGAAACGGTCGCGGCGGAAAGCGTCGTGGCGGCGAGAAACGCGGCGATGATTGCGAGCCGTTTCATCGCGCCACCTCCACGCGGCGATTCGCTGCGCGACCGAGCGCCGTGTCATTCGTGGCGACCGGTTTGCTCGAGCCGAGACCGGCGGTGGCGAGACGCGAGCCATCGACGCCAGCGGCGACGAGTGAGTTTTTCACCGCGTTCGCGCGCGCCAGTGAAAGCTGTTCGTTGTGCTGCGGCGTCGACGTCGAATCAGTATGACCTTCGATCGTCAGCTTCCAGTCGGCGTGCGCTTTCAGAATCGCGACGAGCAGATCGAGCGTCGGCTTCGATTCATCGCGCAGCTTGTCGGAGTCACTGTCGAAGTTGATGCCGTAGAGCCGCAGCCGTTTGTCTTTCTCGAGCGCCGCGGTCATGTCCGACTGCGGATCGCCAGGACACTTTCCGGTGTCGTCGCCGGTCCGCGTCAGCTCGAACGCAAACATCTTCGGATGCTCTTCGACGCCGTTCGCTTTCCAGTAGCCGCCGAAGCCGTGCTTCCCGTCGGCGGAGAAGGCGATGATGGCCGGACCTTTCTCGACGCCGGTGTCGTACCCGAATCGAAGTACGTGACCTTCGACGCCGCCGACGAGCGGCGTGACGCCGTTGTCGTAGCAACCGGTAACCTGCGCTCCGTCCTGCTTCAGATGGAAGTCGCCCATCTCTTCGCTGTGGTACGTGCCGTTGACGTTCGGCGGCGGCGGGCTCGTCAATTTCTTTCCGAACGCGCGCAGCTCGCCAACCTGCGTGACGCCGCCGCCATAGTTGCTGACGATGGTCAGCTTCAGGAAACGGCCCGCCGTCTGCGCCGAGGTCGCAAACGTCTGTCCATCTTTCTGCGCGGCGAGCGCAACGCTCAGGATCGTCGAGAAGCCGGCGTCGGCGGAGGTGTCGGAGATTTCGACGAGCACGTCTTTCGGCGAATGCGTGTCGAGCTCAGAGACCGCGGTGTCGAACGAAAGCCGCTCGATCGCACATCGCTCGGCGAGCTGAATGACGGTCGATTGATTGGTCGCTTTTCCTTCCGCCGACGTCCAGCCGGCCGACGCATCTTCATCGATGATGCGATACGCGCCGGCACCGTGCTCGATCGATTCCGCGGCGCGCGCGATCGTGGCGCCCTGCGAAATGCCGGCGAGATCTTCGGCGTCCAGCGATGGAGCCGTTGCTGTGGTGGAAGTCGCTGCAGATGTTTCCGGCGACGACGCGGGCGGAGGCACGGAACTGACCGGTTCTTTTTTCTTGCACGCGACGATGAGCAGGAGGGCGAGAGCGATCAGCAAAGCTGTCTTGCGCATCGCGCGATTGTAAATCGACCGCTCAGAGCTGCATTGCGCGGAAGCTCTCCGGAATCGGCATCGTCACCTCGAGCCGTTTGCGCGTGCGCGGATGGATGAACGCCAGATGCCGCGCGTGCAGCGCGAGCCGGCCGAGCGGATCTTCGCGGCCTTTGCCATACATGTTGTCGCCGACGATCGGATGTCCGGCCTCGGCCAGATGCACGCGAATCTGATTGCGCCGTCCGGTCTCAAGCGTGACCTCGAGCATCGAGAAGCGACGTCCCGACGCGATGGTGCGGTAGTGCGTGATCGCTTCCTTTCCCTGCACGACACCCGCGACGCTTTTCACGCGCAGCTCCTTGTCCTCGGCGAGGAACGAATGGAACGTGCCGCTCGGCTCTTCGAGCTTTCCGTGCACGATGGCGACGTAAATCCGCTCGATGTCGTGCGCCGCGAACAGCGTCTGCAGGCGATCGCGCATGTCGCCGTTCTTGGCGAAGACGAGCACGCCCGACGTGTCGCGATCGAGACGATGCACGACATGTACGCGCGACTCGCCGTGTCGCGCGCCGAGGTACGTGTTGAGGAATGCTTCGGCGGTTTCGTAGCGGACTTCGGGGCTGGCGACGGTGAGCAGTCCCGGCGCTTTGTCGACCGCGATCAGATCGCTGTCCTCATAAAGAATGGTGATGCGCGGATCGATCTCGCGCGACGCCTTCGAGCCGACTTCGACGTGCTCGCCGGTCTCGACGAGCCGCTTCGCATCGCGCTGCGGCACGCCGTTCACGCGCACGCGATCGTCCTGCAGCATCCGCCGCAACGTCGTCTTCGACGAGTCGGGGAAGAGAGCCTGCAGCGCTTCGAGCAACGTTTGCGACATCGAATGCACCGTAGCACGTCGTATCCTCTTCGATCATGTTTCGTCTCGAGACCGACCGTCTGCTCATCCGCCCGTGGGAACCGGAGGATCGCGAGCCGCTCGCCGCGATCGCGCGCGATCCGGAGGTCATGCACTTCGTCAACGGCGGCCTGCCGTACACCGAGGAGGAGTTGGATGAGCTGTTCGCGCGACAGGCGCGGCAGCTGGCGGAGCACGGCGTCTGCATGGGTGCGCTCGTCGAAAAATCGACCGGACGGCTCGCCGGAATCACCGGCATTCAGCCGCTCGGCACGACCGGCGATCTCGAGATCGGCTGGTGGCTCGCGCGCGATTTGTGGGGACGCGGATATGCAACGGAAGCCGGCGGCGCGGCGATGAATCACGTGCTGCAGACGCTGCAGCGTCCGCGCGTCGTCGCCATCATCGATCCCGGCAACGAGGCGTCGAAGCGCGTCGTCGCACGCCTCGGCATGGAGCTCGAAGCGCGTTACACCGGCGCGCAACTCGGCCATCGCGCGCCCGGCATCGTCGTCGATCTTTTCGTGCGAGCACTATGATGTCGCGATGATGAATCGCCGAGCTGCCCTCGCTCTCGCCCTCTCACTCTTCGCCGTCAATCTGTTCGCGGGCAGCATGGAGTCGAACAAGAATCGGCCGACGCCGAACGCGCCGTGCACGCTCGCGACGTTGAAGGGTTCGTTCATCTATGCGCAGGACGGCTTCCTCATCGCCGGCGCCGACGCGAGCCAGCGGACGCCGTTCTCGCAGGTCGGCCGCGAGTACTTCGACGGCAGCGGGTCGATGAGCGGCGTTTACACCGCGAGCATGAACGGCAGAATCGTCCGCGGCCGCTACAACGGCACGTACACGGTCGGCGCCGACTGCGTTGCCGCGATCGTCTTCACCGATAACCTCGGCGTCACGTCGCATTACGACGGTTACCTCGCCGATGGCGGAGAAGAGTTCGCGTTCGCGCAGACCGACGCCGGCGTGGTGACGTCGGCATTCGAGCGGCGGCGCGCGGACGAGAAGAACTGAGACGGCGTAGTGTGGAGGCGGCCGCTTCGGCCGCCTCGTCGAAAGCCCGGTCAGCGTCCGCGTCGTCTGCGATGCGGCGGGCGATTTGCCGCTGTCGGTGCTGCGCTTCCATCGCGCGGTCGCTGCGGCTGTGCGGACGGCCGCGGCGGTGCGGACGGTCTCTGCGGCGCCGGTCGCGCCGATGGCGGCGCCGGCGCTCCTCCCTGTGCTGCCGCACGACGCACGGCTTTCGCAGCGGCGCGTGCACGATCCTCCGCCTTGCGCGCGCGAATCGCCGCGATTCGTTCCTGAATCGGGATCTCCAGCTTCTGCGCCGGCTTCTGCGCGTAGTCAAAATCGGGCACGGTCACGCGCGGCAAGCGCTTGCCGATCGCTCGCTCGATCGCGCGCAGGTCGGCCTCTTCTTCCGGTGATACGAACGTGATCGCGTCGCCGGTCATCTCCGCGCGCGCCGTTCGTCCGACGCGATGGATGTAGTCGTCCGGCAGATGCGGAACGTCGAAGTTGACGACGTGCGAGAGCGCTTCGACGTCGATGCCGCGCGCGGCGATGTCGGTCGCGACGAGGATCCGATACTTGCCCGATTTGAATCCCGCCAGCGCATCGGTGCGCTGCACCTGACTGCGATTGCCGTGGATGCGTGCGACGCCGACGCGGCGGCCTTCGAGCTGTTCGTAAACGCGATTGGCGCGATGCTTCGTGCGCGTGAAAACGATCGCGCTGCGAATCTCGCCGCGAGTGAGGAGTGTGTCGAGCAGCGCCAGCTTCAGATCGTCGCCGACCGGAAAGACCGACTGCGCGATTCCAATCGCCGGTTCCGCTTTGCGCTCGATCGAGATCATCGCCGGCTTCTTCAGCATCTCCTGCGAAAGCTCGACGATCGGCGCCGGCAGCGTCGCCGAAAAGAAGAGCGTCTGTCGCTTCGTTGGCAGGTGCCGCAGCACGCGTCGAATGTCGGGCAGGAAACCCATGTCGAGCATCCGATCCGCTTCATCGAGCACGAGAATCTCGAGCCCGTCGAGCTTCGCGTAAGGCTGCTTGAAGTGATCGAGCAAACGTCCCGGCGTGGCGACGAGCACATCGACGCCGCTCCGAAACGCATGCTCCTGCGGCCCCATCCCGACGCCGCCATAAATCGCCGCGCCGGAGAGGGGAGTGTGCACGGCGAGGTCGCGAAGATGTTCGTCGATCTGCGCCGCGAGCTCGCGAGTGGGAGTGAGGATCAGCGCACGAGTCGTCCCGCGCTTCTTGCCAATCAGTCGATGCATGATCGGCAACAGAAAAGCCGCGGTTTTTCCGCTCCCGGTCGCGGCCGCGGCAAGGACGTCGCGTCCGGCGATGGCAGGCGGCATCGCGTCGTTCTGGATGGGAGTAGGCCGCGTGAATCCAAGCTCTTTGATTCCGCGCAGCAGGTCAGGGTGAAGTCCGAATGTCGAGAAAGGCATAGGAGCGAATGTTGTCACAGTGCGGCGCGCCGCGACTACGGCTCGATCACGATCCCCGTCTCCCCACCCGTCATGCTGCGCACATACGCCTTCGCAACTTCCGCTGATGGCAATCCATGCGAGGTGTCGGTCGCGCCCATCGCGATGAGCGTTTCGGTCACCCACGGCGGGCTGACGACGTTGACGCGAATTCCGCGCGGCGCTTCGAGCGCCGCGGCGCGCGTGAAGCCTTCCAGTCCGGAGTTGACGAGGCTGATCGCGGCACCTTCGCGCACCGGCGAATGTGAGAGGACGCCGCTCGTGGTCGTGATCGAGCCGCCGTCGTTGACGTTCGCGAATCCGTAACGGACGACGTTGACCTGTCCCATCAGTTTGTAGCGGAGCGAGATCTCGAAGTCTTCGTCGGTCAGTTGCTCGAGCGCCTTCCATGCGCCGCTTCCGGCGGCGCTGATCACGGCGTCGACGCGGCCCGTTTTCGCGTACATCGCTTTGATCGATTCGACATCTCGGATGTCGACGCTGACATCCGATCCGCTGCGGCTGGCCCGAATGACTTCATGTTCGGCGGCGAGTGCGTTGACGATCTCGCGTCCGATGGTTCCGGTAGCTCCGATGACAAGGATTTTCATTTGCGCATCGTAACGAGTTCCGAACGCGGAGGCGAGATCGCGTGTTCTCTTACCAGCAAGGCGATGGAGGACGAACCGATGACGACGAACGACGCATTTCTCAGGGCGCGAGTTGCGCCGATCCCGACCGAGTTTCTGACAAAACTGCGAGCGACAGGTCTCGACGCGCAGGGCCAGCAGGCGAAGCGTGTGCGAGCGGTCGGCGGCGAGCCGTGCCGCGATGTTCTGAGACGCGCCGCCGCGGGCGAAGAACTGCTGCTGGCAAGCTTCTCACCGTTTGAAAAATCGGGACCGTACAAAGAATTCGGTCCCGTCTTCGTACTGGCGAACGAGTCGGGTGAAACCGTTGATCGTCAGGCTGTGGAAGTCGGCTCTGAACAGAATTACCTCCGCTCGCAGTTTGCAATTCGCGCGTATTCCGATGCCGAAGAGATCGTTGCCGCGGCGCTGGTCGACGCGGTTGACGCGCAGGGAGTCGTGGACGAATTCTTTGCGCGTCCCGACACGGCGTTCCTGCACGTGCGGTTTCCGACGTACGGTTGTTTCGCTTGTCGTCTCGATCGGAGGTGATCGCTTGCCGATTTTTCACTTCGACCACAGTCACATCAGAGCTCTCGAACCGACGACGTTTGACGCGCGGAAGATGTTGGAGCGCAGCGATCTGCAGCGTCTCCTTCGTGCGCAGCTCGACGTGATCGTTCCTGACGCGATGCTGCTGACCGAGGAGTTCGGCGACTGGTCAGATAGTCGCAGGCGTATCGATCTGCTGGCGATCGATCGCGACGCGAATCTGGTCGTGATCGAACTGAAGCGAACCGAGGACGCGGGTCATGTCGAATTGCAGGCACTCAGATACGCCGCCATGGTTTCGACGATGACTTTTGATCAGGCGGTTGATGCTCATGCAGCGTACCTCCGGCGACTCGGACGCGATGACGATGCGCGGCAGGCGATTCTCGGTTTCCTCGGGTGGGACGAGTCGACCGAAGGCGATTTCGCTCGCGATGTCAGGATCGTGCTCGTCGCCGGTGATTTCCAGAAGGAGATCACGACCGCCGTGCTGTGGCTCAATGAGCGCGACCTCGACATTCGTTGTGTTCGCATGCGGCCGTACGTATTCAACGGCGAAGTGCTCGTCGACGTGCAACAGGTGATTCCATTGCCGGAGGCGGCCGACTATCAGGTACGCGTTCGTCAGCGAAACGAGCAACGCCGCGTCACCGCTGCGCTGGCGGGCGAACGGGATCGCACGAGGTTCGACGTCACGGTGAACGGATCGCTGTATCCCGGACTCAACAAAAGGCGAGCAATTCTGGTCGTCGTGCGCGGCCTCGCCGCTGCCGGTGTCTCGCCGGAGGAGATGATGCACACGGTTCCGGAACGGGGAGATCGGTTCTTCGTATCTGCCGACGGTGAGCTCGACGCGGTGGCGTTCAACGCGGCGGTCCGTTCCGCGCGTGAAGTGCAGGGACGGCCGTACGATTCCGCGCGATGGTTTTGTATGGAGGATGAGCTCATCCGGTCCGGCGGCCGAACGTACGCGGTCTCCAATCAATGGGGCCTCGGAACGGAAGACGCAATCCGCGCTCTCGTGTCGAAGTTTCCGCAAACCGGCGTCGCAGCGGAGCCGTCGCGCGAAGCGTTATAAGGTTGGTGTGCATGAAAGACGACAAGGCTCTTCGCGACCTGCTTCGCTCGCTGCTCGACTGGGACAACGCGCACATCCGCTTCGACGATGCGGTGAAAGACTTTCCGCGCGAGTTGCGCGGAATTCGCCCTGACGGCGGCCCGCATTCGCCGTGGGAACTGCTCGAACATCTGCGCATCGCGCTCGCCGACATCCTCGAGTTCTCGCGCGACGCCGCGCACGTGTCGCCGGAGTTTCCGTCCGGCTACTGGCCGTCGACGTCTGCGCCTCCGACCGAGACGGCGTGGGATGAAAGCGCCGAGGCATATCGCGCATCGCTGCGCGAGTTCGGCGAGCTGGCAGCGGACAGCTCGATCGATCTCTTCGCTACGATTCCGCACGGGACCGGACAGACCGTGCTGCGCGAGATTCTGCTGGCTGCCGATCACAACGCGTATCACGTCGGGCAGCTGATGATGGTGCGGCGGATTCTCGGCGCGTGAGTACAATTCGCGAATGAAGACGATTCTGATTCTCACGATGGCCGCATGCTTCGCGGCCTGCTCCAAACCCGCCACCGAGCAGACGACGGCGACGACTCCCGCCGCAACGACGACCGCGGCACCGGCGCCGGCCGCCGGCGGCGACACGTTCGCGATTCCGGCGAAGCTGGAGACGACGCCTTCCGGACTGAAGTACGCAATCGATCAGCCGGGCACCGGCGCGCAGCCGAAGAGCGGCCAGACCGTGAGCGTCCACTACACCGGCTGGCTGACGAACGGCACGCAGTTCGACAGCTCTCGCGGCGGCGAACCGCTCGAGTTTGCCATCGGCGACGGACGCGTCATCAAAGGATGGGACGAGGGCATCGGCGCGATGAAAGTCGGCGAGAAGCGGACGCTCGTCATTCCTCCCGACCTTGGCTACGGCGCGGCCGGTTCTCCCCCGATTCCGCCGAACGCCACGCTCGTCTTCAAGGTCGAGCTGGTCGGGGTTCGCTGAGGCTCATCGCGAGACGTGGCCGCCGGCGTACTGCGCGGTGCGCAGCCAGTCGACGGTGCCGTTCGTCTCTTTCATCGTCCAGAAGTCGAAGTTGCCGATCTTTCGATCGCCTGCATCATCGAGAGCGGTCGGTCCGGTGACGCCCCAGTAGCGCTGCACGTTGCGGACGAACGACGCGCGGCGGAGCTGCGGCATGTTGCGCGACTCGACCGCGGAGAGCGCCGCGACCCACGCCGCGTCGTAGACGGAGAGCGCGTACGCGTCGGGATCGAATCCGATGCTCGCCCGGATCTCGGCGCTGAGCGGCTCCCATCGATCGCGCGTCGTTTCGTCGAGGCCGACGTTCGGCGCGGTGAGCGAGATGGTCGAGCCGAAACGCGCGATGGTCGCGTTGGCGAGGAGCGCCTGGCTTTGCGTGACGCCGTCGCCGCCATACCAGTGAACGGCGCCGAGGTCAGTGGAGGTGCGGGCGAGATCGAGGATGGAAACCGCTTCGTCGAACGCCGCGAGATAGACGGCGACGTGGGCATTCGGATTCGCGGTGCGCGCGTTGCGAACGCTGCTGTTGAGCGAGTTGACGACCGACGTGTAGTCGGTCGTCGTCGCGTCGTACGAAACGCCGGCCAGCACGGTGCCGCCGAGCGCGGTGAACGACTTCGCGGTGGAATTGTGCAGCCCGATGTTGCCGGCATCGGTGCGCCAGATCGGGACGAGCGTATCGACGCCGTCCGCGCGCATCAGCGCCGCGATCGCCGCGCCTTCGAGCTTGTCGTTCGGCGCGAGGCGGAAGAGATTGTCGCCGGCGATCGCCAGCGATGACGCCGTGCTTCCCTGGCTGATGAGGATGATGTTGTGCGCGTTCACGTAATCGACGAGGAACGCCGCCTCCGCGCTCGACTGCGGTCCGATGACGTACGTCGCGCCGCGATTGTCGAGTTGCACGAGCTCCGCGCCGGCCGTCTCCGGCGAGTGCACCGTGTCTTTGATCACGGTCTCGACGCGATACGGAAGCTGCAGCGCATCGAATTCGAGATTGATGTCGCGCTTCGCGAGATCGAGCGCCGCGCGGCTGGCGAGACCGAGCGTCGAGCCGTCACCGTTCAGCGTGAACAGCGCGCCGATCGTGATCGTCGACGGCGATGCGACGAGACGCTGCCGAACGTTGGCGGCGGCGAGGGGAGTGGCAATGAGGATGGCGCAGAGGAGGGTCGCGAGACGCTTCATGGAGCGCGCATTGTCACATGCGCCGCGTCACGGCACATGCAGCGCGTGCAGTCCGAGCTCGTGCTCGGCGATCGTGTCGTTGGAACGATCGAGGCGCGTGACGATCCAGTCGTTGCCGCGGCGCTCGACTTCGAGCGCGACCGACGTCCAGTACGTCGGCTCCGCGACGTTTTCCCGCCACGCGAAACGCGCACCGTTCCATTGTTCGGTCGGAACGTCGCGCTCGCGAAGGTAGCGTTCCGCGAGCTCGATCAGTTCGGCGGGGCCGGTGTGGTCGCAGGGCATGAGGCGGAGTTTAGCGGAACCGGGCCATCTCAGTAATTCCACTCGACGCGGTCTCGAACTGTTCTGCTAAAGCCGAAAAATGCAAAGAACGATTCGCTCACTACCCTGGCCGAACGCCATGTGCGATCCCGAAACGGCCCAGCCATAACGCACCTTGAGAACAAACGGCGCCGCCTGCGCAACGTGGGCGGCGGCACCAGGTGTATTTCCCTGGCGGGCAGATGCCAGAGTCGAGTTGTTCGCAGGATGCTCGATCGCACTCCGCGAGAACAGTGCCTGAATCCGTCGCAATGACAAGAGGTTCGAAAGGACACCGCCGAGGACAACCGCCAGAATCGCGAGAGCCAGGACCTTCCGGCCGCTCTTCATCGTTGTCATCGGCGTCCGCGAGCATAGCTTTCGATCGTCATTGCACCAACGATGGCCCGCCGACCTTTTGCCTCTCCCGTACGGTCGAGTCTGGCCCCGAATTCGCATGTTTGCGGCCGCAGCTTCGTTCGGCTGGAACCAATTCGCACATATCGGAGAGCACGCGATGACCACGGGCATTGGCATTGACAAGGCTTCGGAACAGACGCCTAAGGATTTCGAACGGATGTTGCTGCGGACTTTGACGGCCGTTCGAAAGGGAGACTTTTCCGTTCGGATGCCGGTCGAGTTCACCGGCGCGGCCGGGAAGATCGCGGACACGCTCAACGACATCATCGAGCAGAACGACCGGATGGCCACCGAGATCGAGCGGATCTCGAACGTCGTCGGCAAGGAAGGAAAGCTCAATCAGCGCGCGTCGGTGCCGAACGGCGGCGGTCAGTGGAGCGTCGTCGCGGAATCGGTCAACTCGCTGATCGGCGATCTCGTGCAGCCCACCAACGAAATCTCCCGCGTCATCGGCTCCGTTGCCCGCGGCGACCTGACGCGGACGATGGCCATCGAGTTCGATGGACGTCCACTCAAGGGAGAGTTCCTCCGCACTGCGAAGACCGTCAACACGATGGTCGCGCAGCTTGCGTCGTTCGCGTCGGAAGTCACGCGCGTCGCGCGCGAAGTCGGCACGGAAGGAAAGCTCGGTGGTCAGGCCGACGTCAAAGGTGTCGCCGGTACGTGGAAAGATCTCACCGACTCCGTCAACTCGATGGCGTCGAATCTCACCGGACAGGTTCGCAACATCGCCGAGGTCACGACGGCCGTCGCGAACGGCGACCTCTCGCGCAAGATCACCGTTGAAGTGCGTGGCGAGATCCTCGAGCTGAAGAACACGATCAATACGATGGTCGATCAGCTCCGATCGTTTGCTTCGGAAGTTACTCGTGTTGCTCGCGAAGTCGGCTCGGAAGGAAAGCTCGGCGGTCAGGCCGACGTCCAGGGCGTCAGCGGTACGTGGCGCGATCTCACCGACTCGGTCAACTACATGGCCGCGAACCTCACCAACCAGGTGCGCAACATCGCGCAGGTCACGACCGCGGTCGCGAACGGCGATCTCTCGAAGCAGATCACCGTCGAAGCGAAGGGCGAGATTCTCGAGCTGAAAGAAACGATCAACACGATGGTCGACCAGCTGCGGTCGTTCGCATCGGAAGTGACGCGTGTGGCGCGCGAGGTCGGCACGGAAGGCAAACTCGGCGGGCAGGCGGACGTCAAGGGTGTCTCCGGTACGTGGAAAGACTTGACGGACTCCGTCAATTACATGGCCGCGAATCTCACCAGTCAGGTGCGCAACATCGCCGAGGTTACGACGGCCGTCGCGAACGGCGATCTGTCGAAGAAGATCACCGCCGAAGCACTCGGCGAGATCCTCGAGTTGAAGAACACGATCAACACGATGGTCGATCAGCTGCGGTCGTTCGCGTCGGAAGTTACGCGCGTGGCGCGCGAGGTCGGCACCGAAGGCCGGCTCGGCGGTCAGGCGGAAGTGGCCGGCGTCGGCGGTACGTGGAAGGATCTCACTGACTCCGTGAACTCGATGGCGTCGAACCTCACGGCGCAGGTGCGAAACATCGCGGAGGTGACGACCGCGGTCGCGAACGGAGATCTGTCGAAGAAGATCACCGTCGACGTACGCGGCGAGATCCTCGAGCTGAAGAACACGATCAACACGATGGTCGATCAGCTCAACTCGTTCGCGGCCGAAGTCACGCGCGTCGCACGCGAAGTCGGTACCGAAGGAATGCTCGGCGGCCAGGCGGAAGTGAAAGGCGTGGCCGGCACGTGGAAGGATTTGACCGACAGCGTCAACGCGATGGCGTCGAACCTCACCGGCCAGGTGCGCAACATCGCCGAGGTGACGACGGCCGTCGCGAAAGGCGACCTGTCGAAGAAGATCACCGTCGAAGTGCGCGGCGAGATTCTCGAGCTGAAAAACACGATCAACGTCATGGTCGATCAGCTCTCGGCGTTCGCGTCGGAAGTCACGCGCGTCGCACGCGAGGTCGGTACCGAAGGCCAGCTCGGCGGTCAGGCAGAAGT
>JAOBAU010000069.1 GCA_025463165.1 Acidobacteriota bacterium
ATGACGCCCCACTCTTCCGGATCGTCGGCTTCGTTGAACTCCGGCACTTTGCCGGCGCCTTCGAACTCTTTTCCTTTGTGTACGAGCAGCGTCGCGTCGCCGCCGTCATCGACGATGAGCGTCGGACCGCTGCCGTCCGGCCACATCAGCGCCTCGGACGTACACCACCAATACTCTTCGAGCGTCTCGCCCTTCCAGGCGAAAACCGGGATGCCTTTCGGATCGGCCGGCGTGCCGCCGGTCTCGGTGCGTCCGACGACGACCGCGGCGGCGGCTTCGTCCTGCGTCGAGAAGATGTTGCAGCTCACCCAGCGCACGTCGGCGCCGAGAGCGCTGAGCGTTTCGATGAGAACGGCCGTCTGCACGGTCATGTGCAGCGAGCCCATCACCTTCGCGCCGGCGAGCGGTTTGGAATCGGCGTACTTCGCGCGGATGGCCATCAGTCCGGGCATCTCGTGCTCGGCGAGGCGAATTTCGGAGCGGCCAAGTGTGGCCTGGCTCAGGTCTTTGACTTTGAACGGCTCGCGGCCGGCTGCGCGCGCAGCTTCGAACTGGTGCGTAACTTCCAGGGTTGCGGTCATGCTTCTTTCAGCTCCTTCGTGGTGCAAATGGAAACTGCGCATTCTAACGGATTTAGAATAGGGGCATGAAAGCCCCCAACGGCGTACTCATCAGCCTTACCGTATTTGCACTCTTCGCGTCGGCACCGTCCGTTGAAGCACGCGGCAGAAAGAGCGTGTCGACGGAGCCCGGAACCTACAAGGAGTGGGGTCCGGACATTGATCAGATCACGATCAAAAAGACGTTCAAGATCGCCAGCTACAACACGATCGTCGTGATGCCGTTCGACACAAGGAAAACGACCAAACCAGGCAAAGAGGAGGATTCTTACAACGCGGTCAACAAGGTGCTCGACGGTTTCAGCGGAACCCTGAGCGAAGCGTTGCGTCAGGAGCTCAAGGCGACCGCCAAAGTCGAGCAGCATTCGAAGACGCCGAAAGCGTCGCGAACGCTGATCGTGCGCGGCACCGTCGTGGAGCTCGATCCCGGTTCGCGAGCGGCGCGTTACTGGGCCGGATTCGGAGCCGGCGGCGCGCAGACCAAAATCACCGGAGAGATCGTCGACGCAGCGACAGGTGCGGTGCTGATTCAATTCGAGCAGTCGCGCCGTTCCGGCGGCACGATGAAGTTCGCCGGCGGCAAAGACACGCAGGTGATGCGCGACAGCATTCACGCGATCGGGGAAGACATCGCGCACATGCTCGACGCGTTCTGAGCCCCGCGGTCCTACCGCGGAAACGCTTCCTTCACTCCCCCATCCACCGGCAACATCGCGCCGGTCGTTTTCGCCGATCGCGGTCCCGCCAGAAACAGCGCCGCCTCGGCGACATCCGCGGCTGTCACCGAGGTGCGCAGCAACGTGCGCCGTCGATAGAAATCCGGCAGGTCCGCCGTATCGATCGCGTAACTCTGCGCGCGCATTGCACGCATCTCTTCGCTCCAGAAACGGGAGTCGCCGAAGATCGCGTCGGGATTGAGCATGTTCGCGCGGATGCCGTGCTCGCCGCCTTCGAGCGCCACGATCCGGCACAACTGCGCCTCGGCTGCTTTGCTGACGCTGTATGCGCCGAAGTCGCGTCCCGGCGCGGTCACGTTCTTTGACGCGTTGAAGACGATGCTGCCGCCTGTCCCCTGCCGCTTCATCATCCGCATCGCGGCACGCGCGACGAGGAAGTGTCCGCGTGTGTTGACGGCGAAGCTGCGATCCCAGTCGGCGGTCGACAGCGTGTCGAGTGCGCCGAATGATGAGATGCCGGCATTGCTGACGACGACGTCGACGCCGCCGTACGCGCGAACGGCGTCGTTGAATGCGCGCTCGACTTGTTCTTCGTCGCTGACGTCGAGCGGCAACGCGATCGCGCGTCGGAGTCCGTGCTTCGCGACGATTGCATCAGCGACTTCCGTCGCGCGCGCAATGTCGACATCGGTGACGACCACATGCGCGCCTTCGACTGCGAATCGTTCCGCAACGGCGCGACCGATTCCGCTCGCCGCACCGGTAACGACGACGACGCGCGCGGCCAGCTCTTTGTCGGGAGGCAGCAGCGTCAGCTTGTAGAGCTCGAGCGGCCAGTACTCAGCGTGGAACGCATCGCGATCGTCGAGCGTCGCATAGCCGCCGGTCGCATCCGCGGCTGCAACGATGCGCATCGTGTGTCGATAGATGTCGCGAACGATTCGCGCCGCACGCGCGTCCTTTCCCGCTGTCCACATACCGATGCCGGGCGCGAGAATCACGCGCGGATGCGGATCGAGCATCGCGAATTCGGAAGGATGCGCGTCGTACCACGCGGCATAGCGCGCAACGTAATCGGCAAGCGCAGCGGAAACGTCTTCACCATCGAGCAGCAGCGGGAAACGTTTCGTGTAGAGCAGATGATCGGGCGTCGCCGCGCCGATCTGCGTGACGCGATCGAGATCGTCGCGCGCGAGGAAACGCAGCACATCCTCGCCGTCGTCGAGCTCGAGAATCGCCGGCCGTTTCGCCGACAACGCGCCGCGCAGCGTCAGCGCGAGCTCGGTGACGTTCGCCTCCGAGCGCGGAATCACGACGATCGGCGACTTCCGCAACAGCGCCTCCGTCAAATACTCCTCGGCGCGCGTGACGATGTCGATGTGCCGCTCATACGCTTCCTGCACCGAATCGCCCCACGTGATCAGTCCGTGGTTCATCAGCACGAGGCCGTCGGCGTCGGGCATCGCGTCGAATGCGTCGGCGACTTCGCGGCTGAGCTGAAAGCCGGGACGCCGATACGGAACGGTGATGATCTTCGCGCCGAGGGCCGCGCGCACGGTCTCGTCGCGGCCGGCGCTGTTGGTCAGCGCGAGAATCGCATCGGCGTGCGTGTGCAGCACCGCTTTCGCCGGAAGAAACGCGTGCAGCAGCGTCTCGATCGACGGCCGCGCGCTGGCGGGATCGACGAGACAGCGCGCGAGGTAATCGACCATCTGCTGATCGTCCATCGGCTCGTCGCGACGCCGCAGCGGCTCGATGTAATCGAGACGCACAGCCGGGAACTGCCGCGGCACGATCGACTTCATGTCGCTGCCACTGCTCTTGATGTACATGACGTCGATCGGACGTCCGAGCGGATCGGTGCCGGTCGACTTGAGCGAATTGTTCCCGCCGCCCCAGAGCACGAGGTCCTCTTCCATGCCGACGAGACGCGATTGTTGAACGAGCTGCTCGATGTCACCCGAGGCCGCGCTTCCCGTGCTTTCCCAGCGATTGAGCATGGCGGCGGATTATAGAGGGGGCGAAGACACTAGAATGAGTGCATCGCGTCCCTAACCGGTCAAAGGCAGGTCCTCAATGTTCGAAAGCTCCGCTGCGCCTCCGCCGCGGTTTAAAGCACGTCTGAACATCCCGCGCATTCTCGCGCTCGCCGGCGGCGGGTGGCTGTCGAAACTCTTCAAGCTCGGCCTCGTGCTGCTGCCGATCGTGCTGCTTCGCGCGTGCCTCTTTACCTACGTGCCGCCCGACGAGCTCGGGCTGCGGCAGGTCTCGTACGGTCCGAGCAAAGGGCTGCAGAAACAGCTCGTCGGTCCCGGCTATCGGCGGCAGATTTTCGGCTACGAAACGATCCGCACCTTTCCGCGCAACGTGCAGGCGGTGGAGTTCACGAACGACGCGACGGAACGCGGGAAGGATCATCGGACGATCAGCTCGATCAACGTGCCGACCGTCGACGGTTATCCGGTGGCGATCGATGCGACGGTTCTCTATCGCGTCGCCGACCCGTTTCTCGTGGTGTCGAAATTCGGATTCGGGCGCGGCTACGAAGACAACGTCGTGGTCCGTTTCGTCGATCCGGCCATCAAACAGCATCTCGGCGAATTACGCGCCGAGGAGTTTTATCGCGACCGGCGGCTCGCCAAAGTGGTTGACATGAAACGCGAGCTCGCGCAGAAATTCAAAGAGAACGGATTGCAACTTGCCGACGTGCTGATCCGCCAGTACGACTATCCGCAGACGTTTCAACAGCTGACGGAAGCGAAGAAGATTCAGGACCAGTCGGTGCTGACGAATCGGGCACTCGCGAAACAGGCGGAGGTCGACACGCGGCTGAAACAGGTCTCCGCCGAGGGACAGAATTCGATCAATGTGCGCTCGGCGGAGTTTCAGGCGCAGATCACGGGACTGAATGCGCAGCGTGACTTCTATGAGCGCTCGAAACATGCTGAAGCTGATTTGCTCGTCAAGAGCGCCGAGGCAAGCGGGAATGAGCAGATCAATCGTGCGATGGAAGGAGCAGGTTCCGACAAACTGCTTCGGCTGCGCAAAGGACTGGCGCTGCTCAACAGCATCAAAGGTCCAATTTACATTACTGACGATCCGACGGATATCTCGAAGCATTAGGAGCAGCCGATGAAAACGACCATTGCAGTGCTCGCATTTTCACTGCTGACTCTCAGCGCCTGCACGCCGCATACGACGCAGGCGACGGAAGTCGGCGTCCGCTTCAACAAGATTACCGGCTCGACGGAAATTGCCGATCCGGGGGCGACGTATTTCATTGCGCCGATCGTCAATGACTGGGCGACGTTCGATACCTCGACGCAGAATCTCGTGATGTCGGCGAAAGTCGAAGCGGGCGATCGTAAGGAGAAAGACGATCTCCGCTTCAAGACGCGCGATGGAAACGACATCGAGACCGATGTCACTGTTCGCTGGCGCATCGATCCGACGCGCGCCGCTTCGGTATGGAAGCTCGTGGCGCCGACGACCGAGGCGTTGAAAGAACGCGTCGTAAGACCACAGGCGCGGGCGTATGTACGCGACGTGCTGAATCGCCTCGATTCCGAGGAGTATTACAACCCTGATTTGCGCTTTGCGGCGGCGCGGGATGCGACAGACGTACTCGCGAGAATTCTCAAGCCTTATGGAATCATCGTCGATCAGGTGATTCTCGGCGACTTCTCGTTCAAGCCCGATTATCAGATGCTCATCAACAAACGCAAAGAGGCGGAGAAGCAGGCCGAGAAACTCGAGGCGGAAATTCTGGCGACCCTCGAGGCGAATAAAGCCAATTTGCAACAGAAGGTTGCGGAATTAACGGAACAGCTGACGCGCGCCACGGGTGATTTCGAACAGGCCAAACGCGCCGCCGATGCGTATGTCGTCCGCCGCCAGCAGGAAGCGCAGGCAACGCTTGCGGAGAAGAGCGCGGTCGCGCAGGGCATTCAGAAAGAACGCGCCGCGCTCAACGGCAGCGCCGGCGACGCGTACGTCAGCCTGCAGCTCATCGACGCGCTGCAGAAGAAAGAAATTCGCCAGATCCCGAAACTCCCGGGCGGCGCAAACGTGATCATCGACGGCAACAAACTGCTGCAACAGCTCGGGGTGATTCAATACGAGCAGAAAAAAGATCAGGACAAGTGACGATGCTGAACATCGCAGGTCCGGAGTACGACTTCGGAACGGTTGTTTACGCGGTATTACAGGATTGCGAGCATCGCCGGCGCGCATTCGATGACGATGAATTCGAATCGTCGGTGATGACCTGTGCCAAACAGAAACTCGCGCAGATCAAGAAAGCGTACGACGAATTCGGCGGCTCGGCCGTCTATTGGGAAGCGCTCGAAAAAGAAGTACTGCATGCCGTCGTGCCGCAATACATCGATCCGGCGCTCGAGATCACGCAACTGGAGCGACATGGCTTCAGCGTCTGGCGCAAGGGCGATCTCGCCGCGCGACTGGCATTCGCGCTGATCGGCCTCGTCATCGGCAGCATCATCGTCGCCATCCCGTGGATTCCTATTTTCGAGAACATCTTCGCCTTCGCACTGACGATCGGCGGCTTCATGTACCCCGACCTCAAGCGCTTCATGTACGAGCGCCGCTATGCGAAAGCGCTCAACAAATTGATCGCGGACAGCGCGGCGTATCAACAAACCGCGAACCTGCATTACATGACGGCGACCGATATCGAAACGTCGTTCCAGCCATCGGAGCCACGGAAGATCGACACGACTCCCTGACATTGCAAATAACGCGGCGCCGTTGTACCGTGCCGCATCCTTTCGAGAGGCTCTCCCGACATGTTCCGACGCTCATGGCGTGCACTGCTCGTCCTCCTGCCATTGCTCGCGTTCCCGGCGTTCGCCGCGGAACCGGAGATTCGTCCGATCTCGGAAATGGAACGGGCGGCGGTGCAGGACGTCGCCGCGTATCTAAGCGGCGGACCGCAGGCCATTTACGATCAGCTCGCGGCAAAATCACCGCTGCGGACGCTGTCGCGCAATGACGTGCTGCAGGAAATCGAAGTTCGTTTCGGACCGCCGAGCGGCGCGACATGGGAACTGCAGACCGTCGTCCCGGCGCTGAAAGACAGGACCGCCGTTTTCAACGTCAGCTATCCGTCGGGACTCGACGAGAGCGTCACGCTCGATTTCGTTCAGGAGAACGGCGCGTATCGCATCAACGATCTGCGCATCCTCGCCGAGACCTCACCCACTCCGCAGATTTTTCCGGCGGAGCGGATTGCCGGAGAAACCGCCGGTGATGCGAAGCCGTTCGACACGACCGGAATCTCACTCGCCCTCGGCCTGATGGCAATGCTGCTCAGCGGCGTCGCGGCCTTTCTCATCGCGTCGCATCGCAAACCGGCGCTGCTGATGGCGATCGCGGCAGTGCTGCTGATCGCGATCGGCGGTTCGGTCGCGTTTTTCCGCGACGCTCGTTTCGACTTCCGTCCGCGGGCGTCGCTCGCATCGATGGACGGTCGCACGAAGTCGCCCGTCCTTCGCCTGGCCTCACTGCTGCCGCTTCGCCGCGCCATGACCGCCGGCACCGGCGGCGTCGACACGACGTTCAAGCAGGTCGCCATCCGCGGCGTCTGCCGCGAAGTCGCCGAACTGTGGAATGCGCAGGCCGATCTCCAGCAACTCAAGACTGCGGACGTCGCCAGCGTTCTGCGCCGCTTCCCGTCGCCGTCCGACGTCCCGCTCGTCGAGATTCTTCGCGGCCGGCTGGCGTTCGCGGAAGGGAACGAAGTCGACACTGTCGTCGCTTACGAACATGCTGCGAACCTTGGTCCGGGTCGCGACGGTCTCTGGCTCGAAGCGGCGCAGGCGCTCAGCACTCTCGGCTTCACGGAGCGCTCCGAGCAATACCTCAAGCGTCTCGAGCGCATCGGCTCGCGAGAAGCGAACGTCTATTACGACTCCGCGTTTCTCGCGTCGATGAAGAACCGCGACGAAGCATCGGAAGCATCGCTGAAGAAAGCGTGGAACCTCCGTCCGACCGAGCGCGGCGATCTCATTCGCGCCGGCGCGTTCTGGACGCTGCTTCGCAAAGCGTCGTTCACCGACGTCATCAGCATGAGCTCCGCCGCCGAAGCAACGTTCGCCGCGCCGGAGATGGCCACGCGTCCGCTCTCGCTGCCGGCCGGCGCCGCGCCGCGCGTCTCCGGCAACTATCTGCAGATCACCTTCGGCCAGCAGGAGCTCGGCGTTCCGGGCGGCGCATCGCTCGCGCCTGCCGGCACGCCGATCGTCGACGCCGGCGCGTGGAATCGCAGCGAAGAAGCGAAAGCGCTCGCCGAATTCGAACAGCTTCTCGTCAGCGCCGCGTCACCGGGCGCATTCACGCAGCCGCTGCTGCGACGCCGATTCGAGCGCTGCGCGAACGCGCTCGCGAATCACAATCGATGGGCGGACGTCGTTCGGCTCACCGAGGGGTTGTCGCCGAAATCGGAGAACGTGCCGATCGAGCTCTTCTTCGTGCGCGACCTCGCGCTGCAGCGCACGCAGCGCGACCTCGAAGCAAAGCAACTCCTCGCCGAGCTCGCGGTCAGCCGTGTCATGCAGCGCAAAAACGATCCGGCATCGATGGAACGCCTCGGCGAAATGCTCGCCTCCGTCGATCTCTACGACGCCGCCGTCAAGCTCCTCGAGAAATCGGCCAGCATCCGCCAGAACGCGATGATCGACGATCGCGTCCGCCAGATCCTGATGAACAAACGGCTGGCGACGCGATACGCGACGTACAAATCGCCGCATTTCGAGATCCACTATCCCGAAGAGGTCTCGGCCGGCTTCGCAATTCAGGCGTCGAACGTCCTCGAAGCGGAGCTGGAGCGTTTGCAGAAATGGGTGCCGGTGCCGAACTTCGCGCCGGTGGTCGTCAACATGTTGTGGTGGGACGATTTCCGTTCCACGTACACCGGCTCCGACTTCATTCTCGGCTTCTATCAAGCCAACAAGATCACGCTGCCGCTCGTCGGCGCGCGCAGCTTCTCGCCGCCGGTCGTCGCGCTGATGAGCCACGAGCTCTGTCACGCGATGATCGCCCAGGCGACGAACGATCAGGCGCCGCACTGGTTTCACGAAGGGCTTGCGCAACGGATCGAGATGGTTCCGTATCAGGCGAACGCCTTCAACATGTACGACGACAACCGCCTGCTCTCGATCTCGCTCATCGACGACATCGTCACCGGCTCGCCCGATCCCGACATGATCGGCGAGGCGTACATCGAATCGCAGACGATCATCCGTTTCGTCGAAGCGGAGTACGGCGCGGCCGGCGTCAGCAAACTGATCGCCGCGTTCCGCGACGGCGCGACGACCGATGAAGCGATCGCGCGCCTGGCCGGCACCAGCGTCGCCGATTTCGATACGAAGCTGCGCGCGTGGGGACGCAACGGACGGAAGGTGTTCGAGAACGACGACATCACGCGTTACGACACGACCGAGCTCGTGCGGAGGGACCTGTGATCGATTACGCATTCACGATTCGCGGCGTGCACATCGACGTCGCGGCGCTGGCCGCGATCGTCGGAACGGCCGCATGGCTCGTCGCGCTTTGCTTTCGCCGGCGCAAGGCGATGCTGTTCGGCACCGCGGCGCTCGCCTTCGGCTGGATCATCGCGTTCGGCACGCCGCTGCGCGAGAAGAAGCTGACGGCAGAAGCGGCGATCCTCCCCGGCGCGACCGCGTCGTGCGCGTCGATACACGCGGGCATGACCGGAGCGGAAGTGCGCGCCGCGACCGGCAAGCCGGACGAAGTGCGCAACGAGGAAGCGATTCGCGGTCCGGGATCGGCGGCCTGGATTTACAAAGGCTCGCGTTGCGCCGTGCATCTGACGGACGACAAGGTCGAGCTGGTCGAGTAACTACACGCCGCCGCGCGCTTCACGCGTCATCGCCACCAACACGCGGCGCGCGTCTTCGCGCGAGCGCACCGGCTCCGGAAACGCGACGCGCGCGCCCTTCATCCCGGCGGCGGTGCGGAGACGCATCACGAAGCCGAGGCGATCGCAGGAGACCATCGATGCTTCTTCGGCGTCGAGCCCTGCGAAATGTTTGGCGATGGCGCGCAACGCTTCGCTGTGATCGGCGTTCATATGCTCGATGATCGCGGCCGCGGAATCGACGAGCGGATCGGGCTCCGCGGAACGATAGTCGTCAGCGGCCACCCATCCCATCACGCCGAAGCCGCCAACGAAGTAGATGTCGCTCACGTCGAGCCGGAAGAAGCCGAAGTCGGAGAAGTCGATCCAGTAGCGCGCGGACGGATGACGTGCGAGATACGCATCGCGAATCGCCTGCGACGGCGCTTCGATTCGCGACACGGTTCCGAGCAGCGTCGCACGCGGCGAGCCGAGCGGATCGCCATCGCCGCCGCTCTGCATCACGAGCAGACTGACGCGCGGATCGGCGATGAGGTTCTGCGTGTGAATGGCCATCCCGCTGATGAGGAAGATCGGCGATGCGCCGTCGATGATTGCGTACGGCATCACCGAGGCGAAGGGCCAGCCGGGATGCTTTGAGGATTGTGTAGCGAGCGTGCCGACGCGCTCAATCGTCAGCAGCGTTTTCACCCGTTCGGAATGCTCGGGCTCGGGAGCGGTCGGCGCGGACGACGGGGTCGAATGCTGATTCATGCGCAGCAGTATGCGCGATGCTACGATCCGATCGCTTCGTGGCGCGCGACGGTGTCGGACGGCAGCTCATCGCGCAGCCAGATTCGTTCGATGATCGGATAGGCGGCGACGACCGGCAGGATCAGGATCGCGCCGAGCGGTCCCTGCAGCGCGCCGCCGACCGCGATCGCGACGAGCACCGTCAGCGTCGACAGCCGCATCTCGCGGCCGTACACGCGCGGCACGATGAAGTAGCTCTCGACGAGGTGATACGCGAGGTACGCGCCGATGACGATGAGCGAGACCGACGCCGATCGCGTCAATGCCATCGCCGCCGCGGGAGCGATCATCAGGATCGTGCCGACGACCGGAATCAGATCGGCGATCGCGGCGATCACCGCGAGCGGCAGCGGCGCGGGAACGCGCAGCACCGTCAGCACGAGCAGCGCCCAGCCGCCGCAAAGTGCGGAGGTGATGATCTGGCCGCGCATGAACGCGCGCATCACGCCGGCGATCTCGATCGCGGTCTTGCGCCAGCGCGGCCGCTGTTCCTTGGGCGCGAAACTGACCAGCCATTCGAATGCCGATCGTCCTTCGACGATCAGATAGATCGCGAGTACGAGCACGAAGAGAAACACCGTGACGCCTTCGACGAGCGAGAGGCCCATCGCGAAGCTGCGCCCGATGAACTGATTCGCTTTTGGCAGCGGCGGGATCTTTTGAAGAATCGGGAAACGCGCGAACGCTTCCCGTCGCAGCGCCGGCAGATCCTGCACGATTTCGCGGAACTGCGTCACCATCGTCGGAATGATGTAGACGACGAACGCGAGGACGGAGCCGAAGACGAGCAGCGAGACGACGGCGATCCCGAATGCGCGACGGACGCGATGCCGTTCCAGCCAGACCACGAGCGGATCGAGCATCACGGCCAGCAGCGCCGCGCAAAAGATCACCAGGATGATCGGCCAGAGCCTGATCGTGATGACGACGAGCAGACCAAACAGCGCGATCTTCAGCAGCGTCGCAAACGGCACTCGCAGTTGCACGAAGCGGCTTCATTGCAAGCAGCCAGCCTGAACCGCGCGCGACTGGACAGAAGCGCTAGTATTATGTGTGACTTCGGGCGAGTGAATGAGAGTGGCCAGAATCGAACGGGTGAAGCGGAGACTGCTGAAGGAAGCGGTCGCGGACAACCTCGAAACCATGCGAGGGCTGCCGCCGCGTAACGTGCGCGGCCCGCGACGGATGCTCCGGCTGTGGCTTCGCCGCGCGCCGATTCTCCTCATTCCGATCACGCTCGCCGGCTCGACCTGGTTCGTGGCGAGCTCCAACGCCGTCTCGTCTCCGGCGGTCGTTCGCGCGTCAGCGATTCCTCTCGGACAGCGAGCGCAGTCCGCGCGGCGCGCGGTCGGTCCGGCCACGCTCGATCCGAGCTCGCCGCTGCCGGCGCTCGATTCATCGGTCTTCCCGCTTTCGGTGCGCCGCGTCGTCCTCGACGCCGGTCACGGCGGCACCGATCCCGGCACCGTGTCGGCCTCGCTCGTCTCCGAGAAAGACATCACGCTCGATATTCAGCAGCGCCTCGGCGCGTTGCTCGCCGCGGGCGGCTTTGAAGTCGTGAAGACACGCGCCGACGATCGCCTCATCCCGCTGCGCGATCGCGCGAAACTCGCGAATACATCGAGCGGCGACATCTTCGTCTCCATCCACGTCAACTCGATCCGCAATCCCGAACGTCACGGCGTCGAGACGTACTACCTCGGCGCGACCAGCGATCCATCACTCACCACGCTCGCTGCCGCGGAGAATCGCGCGTCCGGTTATTCACTGACCGACATGCGCGCGCTGCTCGATCGCGTGTACGCCGACGCGCGCCGCGATGAATCGCATCGCCTCGCCACCGTGATGCAGGATCAGCTCTTCGGCAACCTGAAGAACATCGATCCCGGCCTGATGAACTGGGGCGTCAAGCGCGCGCCGTTCATCGTCCTCGTCGCCACCGAGATGCCGGCCGTGCTTGCGGAAGTCGGATGTCTCTCGAACGAAAAAGAAGCAGCGATGCTGCGGAAGCCCGAGTATCGGCAGGAGATCGCGCGGGCGCTCTTCAGCGGCATCCGCGCGTATGCGAACAAAGGATAAGCAGAAGGAGCTTTCATTAATGGCTGAACCCACCACCGACATCCTGCACGTCGGCATCGACCTCGGCACGTCGCGCAGTGCCATCTCCGCCTCCAACGGCGAACGTTTCGTCGTCGAAAGCTACGTCGGCTGGCCGGTCGACATGGTCGCGAAAAAAGTACTCAAGCGAACCGTCATGATCGGCCACGAAGCGGTGGCCAATCGAACGATGCTCGATCTTCATCGCCCGCTCGAGCGCGGGCTGCTGAAAGAAGGTTCCGACAAAGATGTCCTCGCGGTGCGCGAGCTGCTCAAGCATCTCCTCGCACTCGTCGGCGTCAGCGAGAAGGGCAAAGTCGACAGCGCCAACGTGCGCGCCGTCGTCGGCGTTCCGGCCGCGTCACTGCGGACGAACAAGCAATACCTGCGCAACTCGATGAAGGGAATCGTCGACAGTTTGATGATCGTGTCGGAACCGTTCGCGGTTGCGTACGCGCTCGACGCGCTGCTGCACACGATGATCATCGACATCGGCGCCGGCACATCCGACTTCTGCGTGATGAAAGGCCGTTACCCAACCGAGGAAGATCAGCGGACGCTGACGAACGCGGGCGACTCGATTGATACGCAGCTGCTCAAGCTGATCGAAGAGCGTTACCCGCAAGCGAACGTGACGGTGTTCATGGTTCGCGAGTGGAAAGAGAAATACAGCTTCGTCGGCGACAACGGCGAGAAGATCATCGTCACCGCGCCGGTGCGTGGAGTACCGACCGAAATGGACATCACCGCAGACATGCGCGCCGCATGCGAGACCGTCGTCCCGCCGACGATCGAGACGATGCTCGATCTCCTTTCGCGCGTCGAGCCGGAGTTCCAGGAACGGGTGCGCAACAACGTGATTTTGTCAGGCGGCGGCGGACTGATTCGCGGACTCGACAAAACGCTCGAAGACGCGCTGAAGCAGGTCGGCGGCGGCAAGGTGAAGGACATGGAAGATCCGGTGTTCATCGGATCGGACGGCGGCCTCGCGCTCGCGCTCGATGCGCCCGATACGGATTGGGAGAAGTTGTCGGCGTAGCCGTCTCATCCTTCTCCCCGCGGGAGAAGGTGCCGCGGAGCGGCGGATGAGGGGCGCGGCGGATTCGTAAAGCCCCTCACCCGGCCTTCGGCCACCCTCTCCCGGCGGGAGAGGGATTCGCATGCTCCTCATTCGCATCGCTACATTTCTCGGCGTCCTTCTCATCGCGCTCTTCGCGTTCGCGCAGTTCATCCGGCGCACGGGGATGTTCTTCCCGTCGCCGTATCCGCAGGGCGACTGGCGAACGACCTCGCTGCCGGTCAAACCGATCGATGAGACATTCGCAACGCCGGACGGCGTCACGCTGCACGCGTGGCTGTTTCGCGCGACGAGCACCAATGCGCCGCTGCTGATCTGGTTTCACGGCAATGGCGGCAACCTCACCGATCGTGCGGAAGTCGCATCGGAGCTCGCGCATCGCGGCATCTCCACGTTCGTCTTCGACTGGCGCGGCTACGGTCGCAGCGGCGGCTCGCCGACTGAATCGAAGCTCTACATCGACGCGCTCGCCGCGTACGACTTCGCGACGTCGCACCTCGACGCGAACCCGGAATCGATCGTCCTCTACGGTGAATCACTCGGAGGTCCGTACGCCGCCTACACAGCGAGCAAACGAAAAGCGCGCTGCGTCATCATCGAGAACTCGCTGCCGTCATTGCGCGCGCTCGGCAACGCGCTCTACCCGATTCCGCTCGGCTGGTTCGCGCCGTTCGCGATGACGACCACGCGCTGGCTCAACCAGGCGAACATCCCGGTGCTGGTCATGCACGGCAAGCGTGACACCATCATCCCCTTCCGCCTCGGGCGCGAACTATTCGACGGCCTGCGCGGACCGAAGGAGCTGTTCGTCTCGGAGCGCGCCGGCCACGAAGAGATCCCGGTCGTCGAAGGGACGCGCTACTACGATGCGGTCGTTCGATTCGCCGGCCGCCGCTAACGGCTATCATCAGCAGCGATGGCTCACTGTCTCCGCTGCCACGCCGCGCTCGAACCCGATTACAAAGCGTGTCCGAAATGCGGCGAGCCGATCACCGACTTCATCCGCCGCTACACCGACACGCCGGTCGACGGAAAGTACAAACTCCTCCAACGCCTCGGCACCGGCGGCATGGGCGAGGTCTACAAAGTTCATCACACCTGGCTCGGCTCCGACCGCGTCATCAAGGTGATTCGCTCGCAGATCTCCGGCAGCGACGACGCGCACGATCGCTTCCTCCGCGAAGCGCGCGTCGCGACGAAAGTGCAGCATCCGAATGTCGCCACGCTGCACGACTTCTCGGCGCTGCCGGACGGCGCGCATTACATGGTGTGGGAGTTCATCGACGGTGAAAACCTGGCGCAGGTGCTGCGCCATCGCGGCACGCTCTCGCCTCTCTTCGCGATGCGCATCGCCATCGAAGCGCTGCACGGACTCGACGCCATTCACAAAGCCGGCATCGTCCATCGCGACATCAGCCCCGAGAATCTGATGATCACGCGCGACGAAGCCGGCGACGAGCACGTCAAGATCATCGACCTCGGCGTCGCCAAGTTCGACGACGCCGGGCACGCCGAAACGAAGACCGGCATCTTCGTCGGCAAGCTTCGCTACGCGTCGCCCGAGCAGCTCGGCTTCCTTCCCGAGAACGAGAAGATCGACGGCCGCGCCGATCTCTATTCAATGGCGATCGTGCTGTACGAAATGCTGACCGGACGTCCGCCGTTCGAGGCGACGTCGCCCCATCAGTACATCCTCCATCACTCGAAAGAGACGGCGATGCGGACGCTGGAACTGCCGCGCGATCTTCCCGGCGGCGCGGAGTTGCAGGACGTCATCGCGCGGGCGATGGAACCGCAGCGCGCGAAGCGATTCGCGAGCGCGCGTGAATTCGCCGCCGCGCTTGAAGCAATCGAGCGATCGCTCCCCGCTCCCATCGATGCCGATTCGACGATGCGACTGACGCCGCCGCCGGCGACGCTCGCGCAACAGGACACGCTGCATCGCTCGACCGTTCGTTCAGCGGTCAAACCGCCGCCGACGCGGAACGCTGCCGCGACGATCATCGATCGCGCGCCGCTGCCGGCGAAACCGAAGACGAGTCGTGTCGCGACGGCCGCGCTGATCGTGATCATCCTGATCGGCGCCGCGGCCGGTTACGTGATGTTGCGACGTCCGCCGGAAGCGGCGATACCGCAGACAACCAGTGCAGCGGTGACTCCCGCTCCGACGAACGTCATCGATGGCGCGCAGTCATCGACGAGCATGAATGTCGTCGCACCGCCGACTGCAACGACGGCAACGCAACTCAGCGCTCCACTGCCGGCTCCGGCGCCTGTCGTTGCGCCGGCGACGGCAACGGTCGCACCACCACGGCGCGAACCGCAACCGGTTCCGCAGCCGCAGCCGGTCGTGCCGCAACCGCAGCCGGTGCCGGCGTTCAGCGGCGCGACGTACGTCGAAGGCGGCGACAACAACGACGGCGCGCTCGAAGAGCTGCAACGCGCGATGCGCGGCGTGCGACGCGTGGTGGTCGAAGGCAGCGGCGACGCGGCGCTCGTCCGGCAGGTGGCGGACGCGCTGCGCGGCAAGGTCACGATCGTTTCGCGCGGCGAATCGCCCGACGCGGTCATCGACTTCAACGGCACCGTCGAGAAAATGAGTATCGGTCGCAAGCGCCGCTCCGCGCACGCGACGATCTCGCGCAACGGACGCGTCGTCTTCCGCTACGAGCTGCCGCCGGAAACCTATCGCGTCGGCGACAATCCGGCGGAAGCCTTCGCCCGTATTCTCGGCGACGCAATCGAGTAAATCGCATCGGAGGAAATGATGTCGGATCAGGCCGCGCCGCCACCGCAGGTGGCAATGCTTCAGATGATGATGGGAATGTGGGTCTCGCAGATCGTCAGCGCCACCGCGGAACTGCGCGTTCCCGATCTCATCGCCGCCGGCACCACGAACCTCGACGACCTTGCGCGCGAAGCCGGCGCGAACGTCGGCGCGCTGCAGCGTTTGCTGCGCGCCGCGGCAACGCTCGGCGTCGTCGCGGAGACCGCGCCGCGCACGTTCGCGCTGACTCCGCTCGGCGAAACATTGCGCAGCGACGTGCGCGGCTCACTGCGCGATCTCATCATCGCGGAAACGGCCCCGGGCCACTGGCTCCCGTGGGGACGACTCGCCGAAACCGTGCGCGAAGGACGATCGCTTTCGAGCGAAACGCTCGGCGAGCCGGTGTGGGAGTACTACGCGAAGCATCCGGAAGAAGGGCTGTCGTTCGCGCGCGGGATGGGCAACCTTTCCGCGATGGTCTCGGAGGAAGTTGCGGCCGTTTACAACGTCGGCGAGGCGAAGACGATCGTCGACGTCGGTGGAAGTCAGGGCGCGCTGCTGCGCGGCGTGCTGCGCAACGCGCCGTCCGCGCGCGGAATCCTGTTCGATCGTCCGGAGGTCATCGCGACTGCAACGCCGGACGATCGCATCGAAGTGATCGCCGGTGATTTCTTCACGAGCGTGCCGAAAGGCGCCGACGTCTATCTCCTCAAGTCGATCCTGCACGACTGGCCGGATGAGAAGTGCGTCGACATCCTGAAGATCATCCATCGCGACGCCGCGCCGAACGCGCGGCTCGTGCTCGTCGAGATGCTGCTGACGAACGCGCCGGGACCGGTGACGTTCATGGACCTGAACATGCTCGTGATGCTCGACGGCCGCGAGCGGACCGCTGACGAATACGGCGCGATGTTGCAGCAGGCCGGCTTCGCGGTCGAACGCGTCGTGCCGACGCCGGGACTCTTCGGGGTGATCGAAGCGCGGCGTCAGTAAGCGGCGTCGTCGACCGGCGCGAAGCCGCGGAAGCCGAACGGCGCGAGCGACTCCGGCGTCATCGCCAGCAGCGCTGCCGCGATGCGCGCTTTCAGTTCGCGGTCGACGCCGCCGCGAATGATGACCGGCTGAATTGCGTACGGTCCCCAAGTCTCGACGACGCGCAGCGCGTCGTCGAGCTCGGGCCGCGCAATGCGTTGCAGCGCCAGTGCATTTGAATCGATCGCCGACGCGTCGACGTCGCCGGCGAGCACGAGCTCGAGCGAGCGAAGATGCGAGCCCGACTGCATCAGCGAGCCGAAGAACTCTTCCGGATTCTTCACCCGCTCGACCATGCTGAACCAGCCGCTGCGCGAGTTCTGATCGTTGTACGCCCAGCGCGAGCCGCGCAAATCATCGAACGTGATGAAGCGCGAATCGGCTCGCACGACGACGTCGGCGAAGTAGATCGGACGTCCGTTCGCCCGCACGTCGAGCGGCACCGGCGCCGGCAGCAACTCGACCGCCGCCGCATCCTTCGCGCGCATCCAGCGATACGACGGCGCGCAGACGAATCCGACGTCGACCGTCGCGTCGGCGAACGGATCGTGATCGCCGGTGAGCGGTCCGGAGATCCGTTCCTCGAACGCGAGGTCGGTTGCAACGCCGCACGTCGCTTCAATGTGCGAGGCCACGGCGCGGAAGAAATCCGCCGGAATGCTCGGAGCAAGATAGGTGATCAGTCGCAGCAAACGCGGCGCAGGTTACCAGAGGTTTTCTTTCCGCAGGCTGCGGTGTCGAAGGAAACGAGGAGGAATCCCATCATGCAAACGCCGCGCGCTACGACACTCGAAGCGAACATCAACGTCACGCCGCTCGTCGACGTCTGCCTCGTGCTGCTGATCATCTTCATGGTCCTGACGCCGGTCATCGTCAACGGCGTCCCGGTCCAGCTGCCGAAGACAAAGACGTCCGAAGCTGTGACCGAAGCGACGCGCCAGTTGTCGATCACCGTGAAGGACGATGGAACGCTCTTCGTCGGCGCGAGCGTCCTCCGATCCGAACAACTCGCCGGCGAGCTCGATCGCATTCACCGCGCCACACCCGATCGTCCGGTCTCGATCCGCGGCGACAAACGAGTGCCGTACGGCGAGGTCGTCGATGTACTCGACGCCTGCCGCACCGCGGGATTTCAGAACGTCGGTTTGATCAGCGAGAAAAATTAACAGAAAGATGGCGACTGCGTCTCTCTACCTGTAATGAAAGGAGACGCTAAATGGCTGAGTACGCTTTGAAAGGGCCGCAGGTCCAGCCCGACGCGAGTTACTGGGGGTTCTGTCCGAAACCGTGCATCGTTCCGCTCGAAGAACTGCTGAAAAAGACCGACAACCCGAACGATCCCGACTACTTCCCGCCGTGGGAGGAGAGTCAGGTCGAGCGCGAGTTCGAGGAACTGGTCTGGCTGTCGCGGCATCGCGACGATCCGTGCGCACTGGTCTCAACGAAGCCGTGCAAAGCGCTTCCGGACACGTGTCGCTCGAATGCGAAGGTGGAGATTCCGCGCGCGTATGACTGCCGCCGTCCGATCAGCCGGCTGCTGAATCTCCCGCCGCCAATCGGCGCACCGCTCCTGCACAGATTGCCCGGCCAGCAAATCATTCGCACCGGCCGCGGCATGGCGCGCGCCGTCGAAAGCGAAACGCCCGGCCTCTATCACCGCAACGCGCTGAGCTATCTCGTCACGTTGCGACACTGGTCGCCGCCGCGGCAGGCACTGATCTGGGCGGCGCTCGACGTCGCCATCGCCAGCGCGCTCCAGGCGGCGTGGTACTACAAATGGCTGAGCCCGCGCGACCACGTCTCGCGTCGTCAGCGGCCGGTCGAATTTCGTCCGCTCGATGTGCTCTTCGATTGTCCCGATGAGCTGAATCCGGCGTACAACCTCTGCCCCGATGGCCGGCCGAAGAAGGGCGAGCCGTGCGGTCCCAACGGATCAGGCACTCCGCGGCATCCCGCCTATCCGTCCGGACACAGCACCTACTCGGGCGCGGCCAGCGAAATCCTCGACTACTTCTTCGGCAAAGAATGCACGCCTGACGAGTTGCCGCACGATGAGCGGCTCGAGTCGGAGCTCGGCAAGCCGCTGAAGGTCGAGATCGACAACATGGCGGACAACATCGGCATGGGCCGCCTCTGGGCCGGCATCCACTGGCGCAGCGACCACGAAGCAGGAATGAAGCTCGGCCGGACTGTCGGGCGGATGGTCATTCAGCAACTTCTCGACATCGGCTCGGTCGACGACAACTTCCGCATTCAGCCATTCGTCCTCTGTCCGAAAGAACCGAAGCTCCCGGACAACCAGTGCGACGGCCGCGTCGACTGCGACATGACGCAGAAGCCGCCGGCGCGCGAGCTCCTCGAGCGCAAACGGGAGGTGCTCGAGAAGCACTGCGGCGAGCACAAGGGCAAGTGCGATCCGTGCGAAGGCAAGCCGTGCGACGACAAGAAGCACACGCACGCTTCGATCGACGCGAACCGCGGCGCAAATCGCGGCGGCGAATAGCGAACCGGAGGGCGGGCTTCGCGCCCGCCCTCATCAGCTTTCGACGAGCGCTCGCAGTTGGCGCATCGCAACGGTGAGCATCGCCAGGTCGACGCTCTGCGCGGCGCGGAACTCGTTCATCGTCTGATCGACGCGCTCGACGACGCGCGGGCGCGTCGACAGCCAGCCTTCGACCGGATCGGCGGAACCGTTGCCATCGCCGATGACGCGCGAGGCGAGCGTGCTCTGGTAGCTGAACAGATCGTCGATGGCCGAGGAGACGGCGGCTTTCTGCCATGGCGTTTCGGCGGGCAGTGAAGAGGCGGCGGCGCGGACGCGATCGAGACCGAAGCGCGCGCCGAGGCCGAAGTAAACGCGCGCCACGTCGTCGACGGCGCGGCCGTCGCGAGCGATGCGGATGATGTCCATGGCCGCGCTCATGACGCCGAGCGACGACACGCGATGCGCGAGCGATTCCGGGATGCCATCCTCGATCAGCTCCGCTTCGCGCGCGCGCAGTCCGGCCACGAGCGCCTCGGGGAGAATCTCATCGAGCCTCTGTGCAAGCGTCGCGATGCGCGGACGGAACTCCGAAACGTACGCGGCGATGTCAAGCTGCTCGTAACCACTGCGCAGCAGCCACGCAACCGCGCGCTCGAGCAACCGTCCGACGTCGACCATCATCTCGATCTGCACGCTCGCCGGCAGCTTGTTGTCGAGCGCTTCGATCTCGGCCCACAGCGAACGCAGATCGAACGAATCGCGAATGATCGTGAATGCGCGCGCGATGTCGCTGGCGCTCTTCCCGGTCTCGTCGTTCATCTGCATGACGAACGTCGGACGGACGCGGTTGTTCATGTTGTTGGTGATGTACGTGGCGATGATCTCGCGGCGCAGCCGATGCCGTTCGAGGGCGGGGCGATATCCCTTCCGCAGCGGCTCCGGAAAATAGAGCGCGAGATCTTCGACCAGCAGCGGCTCGTCCGGCAAGTCACCCGCGAGCAGATCGGCATAGAGCACGATCTTGCTGTACGCGAGCAGCACGGCGAGCTCGGGACGCGTCAGTCCGGTGCGTGCGGCGTGGCGATCGGCGATCGTGTCGTCATCCGGCAGACCTTCGATCGCTCGATCGAGCTTGCCGGCGCGCTCGAGCGCGCGCATGAAGCGAGCCTGTTCATCGAGCGCCGACTCGCCGAGCGAATGCGTGATCGAGATGGCCTGCGTCTGCTCGTAGTTGTCGCGCAGCACGAGGCCGCCGACCTCTTCCGTCATTTCGGCCAGCAGCTTGTTGCGATCCTCGGCGCGCAACTCGTCGTGCGCGATGGCGTCGTACAACAGGATCTTGATGTTGACCTCGTGATCGGACGTGTCCACGCCCGCGGAGTTGTCGATGGCGTCGGTGTTGATCTTCCCGCCGCGCAGCGCGTATTCGATGCGCGCCTGCTGCGTGAAGCCGAGGTTTGCGCCCTCGCCGACGACGCGCACGCGAAGATCGGCGCCGTTCACGCGCAGCGCATCGTTGGCGCGATCGCGCGCGGCGGTGTGATCTTCATCGCTCGACTTCACATACGTGCCGATGCCGCCGAGCCACAGCAGATCTGCGCGCGCGCCGAGAATGGCGCGCATCAGCTCCGCCGGCGCGACCGTTTTCTGCGGTAGTTCGAAGAGCGCCTGCACTTCGGCCGAGACCGTGACCATTTTCGCGCTGCGGTCGAGCACCGCGCCGCCCGCCGACAGCAACTCGCCGTTGTAGCCGTTCCAGTTCCGCCGCTGATCGAACATCCGCTGCCGCTCGGCGAAGCTCGTGGCCGGATCGGGATTCGGATCGAGAAAAATGTGCGAGTGATTGAACGCCGCCAGCAGTTTGATGTGCGGCGAGAGCAGCATGGCGTTGCCGAACACGTCGCCTGACATGTCGCCGACGCCGACGACCGTGAAGTCTTCCGACTGCGTGTCGTGGCCGAGCTCGCGGAAGTGACGTTTGACCGCCTCCCATCCGCCGCGCGCCGTGATGCCCATCCCTTTGTGGTCGTAGCCGGCGGAGCCGCCCGAGGCGAACGCGTCGCCGAGCCAGAAACCGTAATCGGCGGAGATGCCGTTCGCGATGTCGGAGAAGGTCGCCGTTCCCTTGTCGGCGGCGACGACGAGATACGGATCGTCGGCGTCGCGGCGGACGACATCGATCGGCGGAACGACATCATTGCCGCGCAGGTTGTCGGTGATGTCGAGCATGCCGCGCAGCAGCGTCTTGTACGCGGCGACGCCTTCCTTCTGAAACACGGCGCGCTCGGAAGACGGGTTCTTGACGACGAAGCCGCCCTTCGATCCCATCGGAACGATGACGACGTTCTTGACGTTCTGCGCCTTCATCAGACCGAGAACCTCGGTCCGGAAATCCTCCCGCCGATCGCTCCAGCGGATTCCTCCGCGAGCGACCCGTCCGGCCCGAAGATGAATCCCCTCCATCGTCGGTGAGTAGACG
This sequence comes from Acidobacteriota bacterium, assembly GCA_025463165.1. Classification (GTDB taxonomy): domain Bacteria; phylum Acidobacteriota; class Thermoanaerobaculia; order Gp7-AA8; family Gp7-AA8; genus JAOBAU01. The sequence goes on from JAOBAU010000069.1 coordinate 21,925, forward strand.
AAGATCTCGAAGAGCGGACGCGGAAGCGGGAGATCTTTCACCGCCTGCGAATCGAGCTTGAACGCCAGGTAAGGCTTGCGCTCACCGTCCGGCGTGCGCTGGAAGTACGTGGTGCGGAGCGTGGCGTCGATGAGGTTGACGTAAAGGCGGAGGATGCGATCCTCGTCCGGATTGCTGACCTCTTCGAGGGCCGCTTCGATCTTTGCTCGAATGTCGGTCGCCGCG
>JAOBAU010000118.1 GCA_025463165.1 Acidobacteriota bacterium
CATCTTTCGTCGTGTATCCACGATCGTCTGCTCCCGGAACGGCATCGATCCTCCTCGACACCGCCGATCATGACGACCTGTAAACAATCAGCCCCGACACATCTGTAAACCATCAGACCCGGTTGAATTAATTGCGCAGTAACGAGCGTTTACGTCTCCGTCCAATGGCCACCTACTACGCCGAACACGCGCAGCAGCTGAAGCGGGATCTCGCCGCCGAAGTTTCAACCGATGCTCTGCGCGAGCTGCATCAGAAGCGGCCGCTGCTGCATGCGCTGATCGCCTTCGCGAACGTCGCCGTGCTCGTGCTCGCCGGCGTCGCGATCGTCCACTTCGATCGCTGGTATCTCTGGCTGCCGCTCGCGGTCGTGGCCGGTTTCGCGGTGTTCGATTTCACGGTCCTGCTGCACGAGGTCGTGCATCGCGCGGTGCTCCCGAGGTCAGACGAAGGAACGTATCGCTTCCTCGGATTGCTCTACGCAATCCCGAGCGGCATCTCCGCATCACAATTCACCCGCTGGCATCTCGATCATCACGCCGGCCTCGGCTCCTTCGAAGAAGATCCGAAGCGCCACTACCTCTCACCGAAACGCAACGAGCGCTGGTTCAAGCTGCTCTACTTCACGCCTGCGCTCTTCCCGATCTACTTCCGCGCCGCCGCGAAAGAAACCGCGTCATACGAGCCCGAGCTGCGCAAACGGATCGCACGCGAGCGGATCGTGACGATTGTCTTTCAGCTGAGCGTCCTCGGCGCCATCGCGCTGATCGGCGGCTGGGCGATCGCGTTCAAGCTCTACATCGTCCCGATCTTCTTCATCTTCCCGATCGCCTTCGCGCTCAACCGCCTCGGCCAGCACTACGACATCGATCCCGAAGATCCGGCGAAGTGGTCGACGCTGATGAAGAGCTCGTGGTTCTGGAACCCGGCGTTCCTCTACTCGAACTTCCATCTCGAGCATCACTACTTTCCGGGCGTGCCGTTCTACAACCTGCCGAAAGTGCAGCGCCTCCTTGCGAACTTCTACGAGAAGCGCGGCATGACGATGCACAGCTACGGCGGGCTGGTCTGGAATTACCTCGTGCTCAACCGCAAGCCGCACACGAAGTGGAGCGGCGTCCTACAGCAGCCCGGTCAGGATCAGCTCACTGATCTGATCTGACTGCGCGCCGAGGTCGTACGCCTTTTCCGAGAGAATCCAGGAAGTGACCATCTCGTCGAGGATGCCGAAGACCGACTTCGCGACGAGTTGCGGATGCAGCGTCCGCTTGAACGCGCCGTCTGCCTGGCCGCGCTCGATGATCTTTCGGATCGTGTTCAGATAGTCGGCGACTTCCTGCTGCGACAGCAGACTCATGAACTTGAGGCTGTGCCGCAACTCGACCTGCGCGACGATGGCGAGATTGCGATCGCGTCCGAGCGTCTCGAGGTGATGGCGCACCGCGATCCGAATCCGCTCCTCGGCGCGATCGACGTTGCCGAGCTCGCGCTCCAGCGATTCGAGATAGCTGCGCGTGTGCTCCTGAAAGATCGTCGTCAGGAGCTGCTCTTTCCCCTGCTTGAAGTAGAGGTAGATCGTGCCGTCTGCAACGCCGGCCGCTTTGGCGACCTCAGAGACTTTCGAGTTGAAGTAACCGTTCGCCGCGAAGACATCAACGGCGGCGCGGAGAATGCGCTCGCGCTTGTCGGTGCCGCGAAATGCTTCGGTGCCTTCGGCCGTGGAGGAGACGGATCTGCGGACCATGGTTCTGAATCGAGCCTAGCACACCGTCAACTTGTCGCGGACGGCCGCGGCGAATCCTTCTTCTCGTTCTTCGCGCGTTCTGCCATCGATGGCGGCCATGACCGCGGCGCGGTCGGCAGTGGCCGGCACCGGATAGATATGAAGGTGCAGATGCGGCGTGGCGATGCCGAGCTTCATCAACACGGCGCGCTCGCACGTGGTCACGTCGAGCAACGCGCGCTCGGCGGCTCGATGAATGCGGATGAAGTGCATCGCGTCATCGTCGGAAAGGTCGACAAGGTTCTCGACGTGCGCGCGCCAGACGACCATCGCGTGACCGCGAACGGCTGAGTCGTCGTGCAGCATGACGAAGCAGCGATCGTCTTCGTAAACGGTCGCGTGCGTCTCATCGCAGAACGTGCAATGCGCCATTTGCGCGCAACTATAATCCGGCGCCATGCGCACGATCCGCTTTGGCCGCACCAACGTTCAGGTTCCCGTTATCAGCCTCGGCACATGGGGACATGGAGGACCGAACACCAACGAAGGGGCGTCCGTCGGCTGGACCGGACACGATGACGCCTCCGCGAAGCAGGCGCTTCGCCGCGCGTACGAGCTCGGCATCACGCACTGGGACACGGCAGACGCGTACGGCGCCGGCCACGCCGAGGAGTTGATCGGCGAGATGTGGGGCGAAGTGCCGCGCGACGCGATCTTTCTCGCCACGAAGTTCGGCTACGTGAAGGGGCCGTCGCGTCGTTACTACGATCCCATTTTCATGCGCGCGCAGTGCGAGACATCGCTGCGCAACATGAAGACCGACACGCTCGACGTCTACTACTTTCACCACTGCGATTTCGGCGAGCACGACGAGTACTTCGATGATGCGCTGGCGACGATGCATAAGCTGCGCGACGAAGGAAAGGTTCGCTTCGTCGGTCTGTCGGATTGGGATGCGTCAAGAATCATGCGCTTCGTGGAACGCGTCGATCCTGACGTCGTGCAGCCGTTCCGCAATCTCCTCGACGACGAATACGAAGCGAGCGGGCTGCGCGCATACGTCAAAGCCCACGACCTCGGCGTCGCGTTCTTCTCGCCGCTGAAACATGGATTGCTCCTCGGCAAATACAGCGAGCCGCAGCAGTTCGCGGAAGGTGATTTCCGCCGTAACGTTCCCGAGTTCGGCGACGCGTCGTTCATCACCGGAATGCAACGCGCCCGCGACGCGGTGACGTCACGTTTTCCGTCACTCGCCGAGCCGGTCCTGACCGCGCTCACCGGCTCGCTGCTCGTCGACAACCCAACCGCATGCGTGTTGCTCGGACAGCGCAATCCACGCCAGGTGGAAGCCGCCGCCGCGGCGGGAGAAGCGCTGAGTACGGAGGATGCGGCGTGGGTGCGCGGCGTGTACCGCGGGGTATAATTAACAAGTGACTCGGCGAAACGTCACTGTCCGTAAATACACGACAGGCGAGGAACCAACCGTCGATGAAGACGTCCTCGCAATGACGCCCGCACAGCGTCTCGACCTTCAGTGGCAAATCACGCAATCGTTATGGATGTGGCGCAGTGGCACTACAGATGAACCGCAATTTCGTCGAGATGTTGACCGCGTTATCCGACGCGAGCGCTGAGTATCTGATCATTGGTGCGACTGCGCTGGCTGCGCACGGTTTCGTGCGCGGTACAAAGGACATGGATATCTGGATACGGCCCACACCGGAGAATGCTGCGCGCGTGTGGTCCGCGCTCATCGAATTCGGTGCGCCGCTTCAGGATCTGACTGTGAAGGATCTCTCCGCGCCGGGAACGATTTATCAGATCGGCGTCGATCCCGGTCGAATTGATCTGCTGACCGAACCGGCCGGCGTGACGTTCGATGCAGCATGGGCGCAACGAGTCATGTTCACAATCAGCGGCAGGTCGTTTCCGTTCATCGGTCGCGCCGATCTCATTGCGTCGAAACGCGCGGCTGGCAGGCCGAATGACCTGCGCGATATCGAAGAGCTCGAACGCCTTCCTCAGTAACCCACCAACAGCCGCGCCGCCCGCTCCACCTGCTCCTCACTTGCGAGGAACACTTCCTCCAGCGGCGGCGAGTACGGCACCGGCGTATCGAGTGCGCCCAGAATCCGGATCGGCGCGTCGAGGTATTCGAACGCTTCCTCCTGAATGATCGCGGCGACCGATTCACCGATCGATCCGGTGCGCGTGTCTTCGTGGACGATGAGGACTCGGCTGCAGTGTCGCGCGCATGCGAGGATCGCGTCGCGATCGAGTGGTGCCAGCGAGCGGAGATCGAGCACCGCGCATTCGATGCCATCCTTCGTGAGCTTCTCGGCGACGCGCATCGCGACGTGTACGTAGGCGCCGTACGAGATGATCGCGAGATCATCTCCCGCCCGGCGCAGCGCGGCTTTGCCGAGCGGGATGGGCGGGGGCGGGGCGTCGGTGGTCAACTGCTTGACCTTCGGATCGCGGTAGAGCGCGATGTGCTCGTAGTAGAGAACGGGATCGGGATCGTTGACGCATGACGCCATCAGCGCGCGCGCATCGTGCGGCGTCGACGGGACGACGATCTTCAGTCCCGGCGTCCGATAGAACCAGGCTTCGGTGTTTTGCGAGTGGTACGGGCCGGCGTGACGGAGTCCGCCCCACGGCATGCGCACGACCATGGGAACTTCACCGCCCCAGCGATAGCGAATCTTTGCGGCGTTGTTGACGAGCTGGTTGAAGCCGGTGGCAATGAAGTCGTTGAACTGGATCTCGGCGATCGGCCGTCGTCCCATCAGCGCCGCGCCGGTGGCGACGCCGAGCACCGCGCCTTCGGCGAGGATCGAATTGATGATGCGGTCGCCGAATTCTTTCAGCAGCGGCTTGAGCAGCAAAAACGCGTTGCCGTATTTGCCGCCGACGTCTTCGCCGTAAACGAATGCACGCGGATCGGAGCGCAGCGCGTCGCCGACGCCGAGCATCACCGCTTCGAGGAACGTCTTTCCTTTTGCATCGAACGGCGACGCATCTTCGACGGGGGGCAGCGTCGTGTTGCGCGATGCGTGCTGACGCCACGTTTCATCGAGCACTTCGATGTGCGCGCGTCGCGATTCGTTCGCGACGACGCCATCGCCGGCCGCGGCGCCTTCCGGCCACGGCGCATCGATGACGCTGCGAGCCTGCTCCTCGACGAGCTCTTCGATCTCGCGTTTCCACGCATCGACTTCGCCCGCGGCGACGACGCCGTCCGCTTCGAGTCGCGCGGCATAGGTCGCGATCGGATCGCGGCCGCACCAGTAGTCGTACGAATCGCGATCGGCGTAACCGCTTTCGGTGAGCGGCGGATACGACCATGACGTCTGCGGGTCTTTGCCGAGATACAGCATGTCGTCGTGATGGGCATGGCCGCACATGCGCATGGCGATCAGCTCGATGAGCACCGGACCGCGGCCATCGCGCGCGCGTTCGGCAGCCCATGCGAATGACGACGCGATCGCGTCGGGATCGGTGCCGTCGATCGTGATCGCGGGCATGCCGTAGCCAAGCGCTTTGTCGGCGAACGTGCGCACGGCGGAGTTCTCGCCCTTCGGCGTGGAGAGCGCGGTCTGGTTGTTCTGCACGCAGAAGATCGCGGGGAGATGGCGCGCGGCGCAGGCGTTGATCGCTTCGTGCCACTCGCCGAGCGACGTCGCTCCTTCACCGATGAACGAGACGGCGACGTTCGGCGTCGCTGCCGATTCGCGCGCGTCCATCGCGAACGCCATGGCGATGCCGGCCATCGTCAGCGCCGGACTGCCGAGCGGCGCCATCGCCGGGAACACGCCCCACGTCCAGTCGCCGACGTGCAGATCTTTTCCGTTCATCGGCGCGCCCGCTTTTCCCATCTGCGCGTTGAGCACGAGGCGCACCGTCGTGGCGTCGTTGTGCATCGCGAGTACGGCGCCGAGGTCGCGGATCATCGGCGAGATGACATCGCCGCGCCAGCGATCGCCGTCGCGGAAATCAGCGCCGCGACGAAGGCGGAGCGGAGCGGCGTAAATCGCTTCCTGCCCGAGGGAGCGAAAGCCTTTCCCTTGGAACGAGGCGCTGCCGTAGCGCACTTCGCCGGCGGTGAAGAACTGCGTGAGGCGATTGTCGGTGGCGCGCGTCAGCAGCATGCCGCGCAGAATTTCGCGTTTCTCATCGGCCGTGAGCGAAGCGGCGATCGCTTCGCGGCGAAGGAAGCCGTCGCAATCGTCAAGTAGTTGATCAAGCGCGAACTGCAGCCGTTCCGCGGCGGCGATGCGCGGCTGCGTTTCCGGAATGTCGACGGAGACGCGAAGCGCGTCGATTGCGGCGATGCGCAATGCGTCGCGCAGTGCATCGGTGTCGCCGCCGCTCTGCTCGAATGCGGCGAGCGCCGGCTTCAGCGCGAACGGATGTCGTTCCACGACGAATGCCGCGAAGCGCTCGCGCAATCCGGCGCGTGGCGGCGCCGCGGTTTCGGGGGTCGAGGTCATGAGCGGATTCTACTTCCGGCGCCAGATCGCCACGTCGCCCTCGACGAACGCCGGCTCGAAATGCGTCTCGAGGTATTGCCAGACCAGCGGCGCGCGCACCGCGTTCGGCACGCTGTCGATCGTCGCGGAAGCCGGCGCGACCGGTACGAGCGCCGCGCGCACGCGCGGGTTCCGTTCGATCGCCGCGATGACTTCGCGCTGTGCCTCGTCCGTTTCGTACTGTGGCACTTCGATTTGTCGGATCGGCGCGTCGCGATCGAGGAGGAAGTAGAGCGTCCCGCGATTCGTGAAGTCGAAGAACGTTTCATCCTTCGCGAGCGACCGCTCGGTCCAGCGTTTCACGCTGTCGATGACCGCCACGTCCCACTTCGCGAACAGCGCTCCCTGCGCGCGCGGCAGGCCGATCTCGACGAAGACATCGGTGAGCGGCCCGTGACCCTGGCGCAGCATGCTCAGCACCGCGGTGTGCGTGGTCGGTTGCGCGATGATGATGAGGACGACCGTGAATGCCGCGGCGAGCGCTCGCCGTCGCGCGCGAAACAGCAACAGCGTCGCCGTGACGAGCAGCGCGCCGACCGCAACCTGAAAGTGGAGGTGATGTCGTTCCGCGTACGACGCCGCGCAGATCACGATCCAGAATGCGATCAGCAGGAGCGGCTCGATCCGCCGGCGCGCACGTTGCGCAATCGCGACGGCGACGAACAGCAGCGCGCCGATCCAGACGAAGTAGAGGAATGACGCGCGATCGAGAATCGCGGCGAGCGCTTCGGGGAAGCGGCGCAGCTCGCGCATCGCGTCGGGCGCTTCGAAGACGTCCATCGCATAGCCGGGGCCGAGCTTTGGAATCTCGATGAAGGTGGTGCGGATGAATGCGCCCAGGATGCCGAACGATGCGAGGCCGATCACGAGGAGTGTGAAGGCGACCGCGATCCCGCCGACGGCCGCGCGCAGCGCCGCCATCCGCGGGCGAAAGCGAAGCACGGCGATGACGAGCGTGACGAATGTGTAGGCGGCGAAGTCGAGACTGGTGAGACCGGCGACGACAGAGAGAACGCCGGCGCCGAACAGCAGCCGCGGGTTGCGTCTTCGCGCGGCGGCGACCGTCAGCGCGAGCGCGAAAAGCGCCGGGACCGTGCGCAGCGTTCCTGGCGCGGTGCCGGAGAAAGTACCGAAGAGCCACGCGAGAAATCCTGCTTCCGGCGAGCCGGTCGCGGCAGCGGCCAGCGCGTAAATAGCGACGGAGTTGATCGCGCCGATCGTCGTGCGCGCCTTCATGACGCTGCCGTACGTCGCGCCGCGCGAGCGCATCGCGAGGAAGTCGACCAGCCCGTCCTCGAGCAGGCCGTGTCCCGGAATGATGTCGCGGTACGGCAGCTCACCGCGGAACATCTCCGACGCCGGCAACATGCTGTGCGCATCCTCGAAAAAATTAACGCGCGGCTTCCCCTCGGCGGTCGAGAGATTGGTCGTGATCGTGTAGCTGTATGTCGCGAGCGGGTAGATGACGAACGCGATGATGGCGCGCCAGCGCCGGCGATCGCGCGGACGGACGACGAACGGCGTCACGATGGCGATGGCGAGCGCGGGCCAGCCGAGGTGGCGCTGTTCCCATGAGAGGAACGGCGTCTGCAGGAGGAGCGCGAGCGGCGCGAGCGCGAAGCGAAGCGGATCGCGGACGAGCAGACGTAATGCGATCGTCAGCGCGGCGGCGCCGACGACGTAGAGATCGAGTCCGCGCCACGGCAGCAGATCCATCAGCGCGATGAGGATCGTCAGGAATGTCGGGACGAGGATGACGTCGCGGCGCGTGAAGTGCTCGTAGACATTGCGCAGCGCGGCGAATGCGATGACGAACAGCGCCACCGGAATCGTCGTCCACCAGACGTCGGCATGCACGAGCGCGATCCAGAGCGCGCCGGTCATCGCGAGGCAGAGCGCGTTGCGCGCCCACGCCCGCGCGGTCGTCATCACGGTGGCGAGCGGAGCGGCCGCGGCGGCGAAGATGAGCGGCAGGAAAATGAGCGCGGCGATGAAACGCATCGGTGCGTGCGCGTCGATGCCGAGCACTTTGGCGAGGCCGGGAAGTTGCGACGGCGGAGCGACCGTCGTGAGCGCGGGCAGCAGCGAGATCGCGGTGGCGAGTCCCCACAGCGCGGCGGAGAGGCGGACCAGCGTGGCGCGGTTCATCCGGTCGCCGTCAGCTCGGCGTGCGATTCGAACGCTTTCGCGATCAGCCAGCTGATGACGAGCTCCTCCGCCCAGTATTCGCAGCGCCACGGCAGCGAGCCGCCGACGAAGCCGACATGTCCGCCGGTCTTCGTGACGATGAACTCGATGCTCGGCGACGCCACCTGCTGCGCGCGCGTCAGCACTTCCGGCGGCAGAAACGGATCGTCTTCCGCGCTGACGCAGAGCACCGGCGTCGTGATGCGATCGAGAAAACGGATGGAGCTCGAACGAGTGTAGTAATCGTCGGCGCCGGTGAAGCCGTGCAGCGGTCCGGTCGCGGCATCATCGAATTCGCGAAACGTGCGCGCGCGCTTCACGGCGGCGAGCGAGACCTTGTCGCGCATGTGGGGGAAATGTTCGAGCAGCCACTCCGTTTTTTTCGCGAGCGTCTTCACGAAGCTCGCGACGTAGAAGCGGCCGGCGCGATTTTCCATATACTTCGAACCGGCGGCGAGATCGAACGGAACGGAGAGCGTCGCGCCGGCGGCGATCTCGCGCTGCGACGGATGTTCGCCGAGCCACTTCAGCAGCACATTGCCGCCGAGCGATGCGCCGAACGCCAGCAGCGGCACGTGCGGCTCGCGCGCGGCCAGCGTGCGT
>JAOBAU010000151.1 GCA_025463165.1 Acidobacteriota bacterium
ATCGACGGCAGCAGATTTTGTCCCGCGCCCGCGCCTGCGATCGTTTCTGTTCCATCGGGCGTGTCGCTCATGTGGATGCGTTCCACCTGATTCGTGTTCTCGCGAATCTTCTTCGTCGCGTACGACAGATACAACTCGACCTGGGTGACGGCGCAGCCGAGGCCGAGCACCACGATCACTTCCTTGCCGGCGGCATCGTGCTCGACTTCGACGCTCTCGATCTTCGGCGGCGCAACGCCTCCGTTCGCGGCGGCGGTGTTGTGCATGCACTCGGTGCTCGATGCCATCAGCTTGCCGACAGCGAGATTCGGATCGAGCGAGATCGGACGTCCGCCGTTCTCATTGAAGTGCGAGCCGGTGATGCGATTGCGCACCGGGATGGCGATGCCGGCGAACGGCGCGGCGACGACGCCGCCGACGCGGTTCCACATCAGCTCATCGCGCAGGATGACGTTGTCGGACGCGCCCGCGCCGAGAACGATGCCGGCGAGATTGCCGCTGAGCGTCGTCGATTCGATGACGTTGTATTTCGCCGGCTGATTTCCGCCGGGAAGACCGATGACGATGCCGGCGCCGAGGTTGGATTCGACGGCGCTGTGGCGAATCACGGAAGCATTTGAGACGAGCGCGATCGCGCTGCCTGACGCCGCGCCACCGCAGCCGGTGACGTGAATGCGATCGGCATCGAGACGCGCATCGGCGCCGACGGCGATGATGCCGGCGGTGCGCTGATAGCCGACGTAGACTTCGCGCAGCTTCGTGGTGCCGCGCTCGATCTGAATGCCGGTCGTGCCGAACACGCTGGGGATGGCGGCGTCGGAAGTCGCGCCGATGATGGCGTGATCGATGAGCGAGTCGCCGCGCGTGATGATCGACGTCGCGGCGCCGTAGACGGCGACGTTGCGGATCGTGCAGCCGCCTTCGCACGTCAGCGTCACTTCGGGCGCGGCGACGATCTCGAGCTCCGGCTTGAGCAGATCGGTGATGTCAGTGACGTTTTGAACGGCGGGGAGCTCGGTGCCGATGCGGCCGCGGCTGACGCTGAGCGGCGAGTTCGGCGCGACGAAGCTGTACGCGGTGCCGTCGATGGTCGTGCCGGCTTCGACGAGCGCCGGCAGCGGACGCTGCACGTGCACCGCCCACGACTGCGTCGGCACTGACATGCCCGACGGATCGGGTACCGACTTCGGTTTTACGAGCGGCACGAAGCGCATTGCGTTCGCGCCCGGGATTGCATTCGCGTTCGCCAGGAACTGGCGGAACGAGCCCTGGATCGGCTTCGCGTCGGCCGCCGCATCGTCGAGCGACGTGACGGCGTTGAAGCTGAACGCGAAGTCGGCATTCGTCAGCGCTTCGCCGGCGACCACGCGCACGATGTGCTCGCTGGTCGCGGCGGAAACGGCGTCATCGGATGCAGCGAGGCGGCGGCCGCCGAAGCAGGCGCCGGCCTGATTGCGCTCGATCGTGGTGCCGTCCAGCAGCGTGCAGAATCCGCCGACCGGCGCGAAGGTCTGTTCCGGCCATGCGGCGGCGCCGCGCGCGATGCTCTTCGAATCGACGGCGACGAAGTACGTGCCGCGCTGCGCCGGATGAAATGCGTACTCGCCGTTCGATGCGGTTTGCGCGGATGACACGAGCACGTCGTCGGCGGTCGGACGACCATCGCCGCCATCGCGGAACAGCTTCACGGTCGCGCCGGTCACCGGCGTGAAATGCTGCGGCAGTGCGAGCGCCTGCGCGTCATCGAAGACGTGACCGCCGATGGCGAACGAGATCGTGAATGGCGTCGTTGCCGATTCGCCGGTGTCGCCGTTGTCGCCGATCGCGGTGATGCGGACCGCGTACGCGCCCGGCTCGTGTTTCGCCGGCTGCCACCAGGTTTTCATGATTGCGTCTGCGCGCTCGATGACGCGCGTGCAGGCGGCGTCGGCGCAGATCTCGACGTTGTACGTTCGCGCGCCGGCGACCGGCTGCCATGAGATCGGCGAGGCGAAATCGAGTTGCCGATCGCCGGCCGGTTTCATGAGCCGTGGCGCGGGCAACGGCGGCGCGGCGGCGAGCGCGGCAGCGCAAATGATCGGGGCGCAGAGGATCGTCAGAAGACTGCTGAGTCGTCGCATTCGGGCTCCTGGCTGAAGGGTAGCAGGCGCGCCGCCGATTCCGGCGCGCCTGCCGCGATGAGGTTACTTCAGAGTCATCGATGGATCGCCGAAGAAGATCCACGATTTACGAACGTCGGGATCGCTCGCCGCCGACTTCGCGCCGCGAACGGCATCGCCGAGTGCGACGTGCGGCGCGGCGAAGAGACGGCGGAAGAGCTCGCGATTCATGAGCGCCTGCTGATCGGGCTGCGTCAGCGACGACGACGCCCATACCGCGATGGCGCCGCCGTTCTGCGAACCGATCAGCGCTTCGGCGAGACTGCGCGTGTAGATGTCGTGGAAGTAGCCGTTGAGGCAGCTCATCGACACGACGAACGGCAGACGTGAACCGTTCTGCAGGTTGTCGGCGGTGGCGCTGCCGAAGACCCCTTCGCTCCACATTTCAGCCGAGGCGTGCCCGATGTAGTCGACGAGCAGCGAGCCGCGCATCATGGCGGTGACGAGATCGTCGTACGGCGTCGTCGTCTTCGCGAAGTCGATCGTGCTGCGCGTCATCGTTGCGGGAAGCAGCGCTGCGAGCGACGTCGTCACTTCGGCGAAGTCGTAATCGGTTGGATGATCGGCGACGAGCACGGCGTCGTTGCTCCACGCCCCGCTCGGCGTTCCTCGGCTTGTCAATTTCGCGAAGTAGCGCGTCGCGGCGTCGGCCGTACGGACCGGAACGCGACCGAGCGCCATCTCGGCGATGCCGTCGCCGTTGAAGTCGGCGAACCAGTCGTCAGATGCGGTCTTCATCAGCGTCGTCGGGATGAGCTTCGTGGGGACGAAGTCGTAGGCGCCGCTGCGCAGGTAGTTGCGTGGATCGATGCTGGCGTCGCCGACGAGCATCACGTAACGCGGCGCGGTCTTCCACTTTGCCGCGGTCGCAAGGAACGTGCGGATTGCCAGTGGCGAGCGGATGCCGAAGCCGAATTCGTCGTAGACGTCTTCGACATCGACGACGACGGTCGAGATCCCTTCGCGCTCGCGCACCGGCTGCAGCGTCGAAGCGGCCGTCATGAACGCGCTGTTGGTGATGATGACGAGATCGGCGCCTTTCGCCGCGGAAAGCGTCGACGGACGATTGGCCGCGAGCTCCGCCGGTGCGAGGACGCGCGACGGCTGGAAGACGAGGACGACGCGTGCGCCGCTGCCCGCCGGAGTGAACGTCGCGGCGTAACCGCTTCCCTGCGCGGCGACCACTGTTTCGAGCTCGATCGGCGCGACGGAGTTCGTCACATCGAGCGCGCGTACGCCGCTCGCGGTGAAGCCGCCGACGGTGACCGCGCGACCGCCCTGGAGCGTCGCTTCGAGCGCGCCGTCGTCAGCGGTGAGGAGATGTTGATAGGTGAGGCGCGCCGAAGCGCCGACGCTGATGTCGGACCAGCCGCCGAGCGACTGCAGCGTCAGCGTGTTCATGCCGGCGGCGAGCCACGATTGCGGGAAGTCGAACGTGAAGGTCTTCTGCTCCTGATTGGCAAACGTCGCCGTGCCGAGGTCGTGTGCGGCGAGCCAGACTTCGACGGTGTGCAAGGCGGGATTCGTCGTTCCCTGCAGCGTCAGTTCGAGTCGGGCGTTGCCGCCGAACGCCGGATCGGAATTGCCGACCATCAGCTGCGTCGTTGCGGGGAACGGCGTGACGATCGGTCCGAAGAAGTTGTCCCCTTCGCCGTTGTTCGCGATCGCGGCGACGAAGACCGCGCGATCTTTCCGCTCGTATGTGAACGGGATGCTGCCGGTCAGCGGGTCGCCGCCTTTCGTCTTCGACGTGTCGATGCGTCCGCCGCCTTTGCTCTTCTCGAGGCGCAGCCAGTAGGTGCGCGCGCCCGTGGAGATGGCGTCGAGCGGCGTTGCGTAAAATTCGATGGCGTCGTTCGGATCGAGCTTGCCGTCTCCACCATCGGAGATGATCAGCGGTTGCTCGATCGCGTTGGTGTAGAGCGCGAGACCGCGCGCGTCGCTGCCGGGATCGAAGCCGGCCGCAATCATCGCGGCGCGCGTCAGGCGATACCAACCTTCCTGCGTCGTGTAGATCTTCAGTCCTGCATCGGCCGCGAGATCGCTCTGCGTTTTGAACTGCTTGTCGGTGACGTCTTCGGCGTAAGTCCGAACGACGCCGTAGCCGATGGGCGATGCGACGACGCTGCCGTTCGTGCCGAGGCCGGGGAGCGGCGTCGCGTTCTCCGGCTCATCGACGTAACCGCTGATCGGCGAGATCGGACCGTGCATCGTCTTCACGCCGCTGATGTCGACGTCTTCGAGCCAGTACTGCGCGAAGACTCCGTCGGCGAGCTTGTCCTTCAGTCGATAGCCGTGATCGGAATCGGCGTCGTGTTTTTTCGCCAGCAGCGCGGTGCCGGCGATGAGCTGTTCGTTGACCTGCGTGCGAACGCCGGCGACGTCGCGGTAGATGTTGAAGCCGAGGTTGTCGGCTTCGAAGCTCGTCTGCCACGAGATCATCACGTTCTTGTTCGACTGCTTCACGCTGAAGTCGCGCATGCGAACGAGCGTGACGGAGAGGACGGTCGTGGTCGCGGTCGAGCTGTTGTTGGCCGCAACCGGATCGGTCTTCGTGCCGCTCACGGTCGCGGTGTTCGTCAGCGTGCCGGCGACCTGCGTCTGCACGACGATCGAGATCGTTTCGGTGGCGCGGACCGCCATCGTGCCGACGCTGCAGACGATGGTCGTCGTGCCGGCGCAGCTTCCGGCGCTCGGTGATGCGCGGATGAAGAAGACGTTGGCGGGCAGCGTATCGCTGACGCTGACGCCGGTCGCGACTTCCGGTCCGTTGTTGATGACGGTGATGAGATACGTGACGAGCTGGCCGGCGCCGACCGGATCGGGCGAGTCGGTCTTGACGATGGCGAGATCGGCGTCGCCGTTGCCGCGCACGAGCGCGGTGTCGGACGCGCTGTTGTTGCTGGCGATCGAATCGACGATGCCGCCGGTGGTGGCGATGTTGACGGTCTGCGTGATCGTCGTGCCCGGCGCGGTGCCGACGACAGTCTGGAAGACCGGCGAGAAGCTTGACGTCGTGCCGGTCGTGAGCAGCGCGGTGGTCGTACACGTGATCGCGCTGCCGGCGGCCGCGCCGACTGCCGGAAGGACGCAGGTCCAGCCGGCCGGTACCGTCATCGAGACGAACGTCGTGTTCGCCGGCACCGTCTGTGTGAACGATGCGTTCGTCGATGTGACGCCGTTGTTCGTGACCGTCTCGACGAACGTGACCGTATCACCGGCGCTGACCGGATCGGTCAGTGCGGTAATGGTTGTGGCGAGATCGGCGCTGCCTGCCGCGACGATGGTCGTCGAGGCGCTCGAGATGTTGTTCAGCGAGTTCGAATCGGGTGTCGTCGTCGAGACCGTCGCGGTCTCTGTGATCACGGTTCCGACGGCGGTGCCGGCGGTCACCTTCACCACCACCGGGATGCTGACCGACGCGCCGGCCGCGAGGTTCGCGGCGGAACAGGTGATCGATCCGGTGCCGCCGGCGGCCGGCGTGATGCAGGTCCAGCCGGGCGGTGGCGCGATCGAGACGAAGGTCGTGTTCGGCGGCGTGCTCTCGCTGAACGTCGGCGCGACCGCTGTCGCACCACCGTAGTTCGTCACGAGCTGCGTGTAGGTGATGTTCGTGTTCGCGACGATGCGTGCCGGTGCGCTGATGACGACAGCCATGTCGGCGTACGCCGTGGTGACGACGTTGGTCGTCGTCGTCGCGCTGTTGTTCGCGTAGTTGGAGTCGTTCGTCTGGCTGGTCGCGTTTGCGGTGTTGCTGATGATGTAGCCGGCGGGCGTGCCGGGATGCGCCTGCATGACGGCGCTGAAGCTCGCGGTTCCTGCCGATGCCAGCGTTGCCGCCGTGCAGGTGATGAGTCCCGTTCCGCCGATGGCGGGCGTGATGCACGTCCAGCCGGCGGGCGGCGTCATCGAAACAAACGTCGCACTGGCGGGAACCGAGGTGGTGAAGACCGGCTGATCGGCAGCATTCGGACCGTTGTTCGTCAGGACCTGCGTGTAGGTGATGTTCGAGCCGGGCGTGACCGGATCGGGCGCGTCGGCGTTCGTCACCGCGAGGTCGGCGATCGCGCACGAATATCCGCCTTCGGCGCCGGCGACGACGGCCAGCGGTGTGGCGACGATGCCGATGAGGCCGGGACCGGCGCCGAAGTTGTCGAGGTCCGTGGTCGTCAAACCGTTCGTGCCGCCGCTGACGCTGGTGCTCGCGGCGCTGCTGGAAAGATAGATCGCGCCGCCGCCGCCACCGCCGCCGGGGCCGTGACGCTCACCGGGGAAGTCGCGGGCATTCGGCGGGCAGGTCGGATTCGAGCAGGGGCTGGCCTGCAGGAGCCAGGCGTTGCCGCCGTTGCCGCCGCGAGCGGTGATCGTGAGGCTGGCCAGCGAGCCGAAGCGGGTGTCGATGAGGACGGTGCCGCCGGCGCCGCCGCCGCCGCCCGCGTCGTTGCTGACGTCGAGCGCGTTGGAGCCGTTTGCCGCGATGGTGCCGGTGCCGGTGAGCTCGTTCGCGCGAATGAGCACGATGCCGCCGCCGGCCTGGCCGCTGCTGTTGATTGAGTTGGTACCGAGGATGACGCTGCCGGCCGCGGTGCCGTTGTTGCTCGTTCCCGCGCCGCCGCCGCCGCCCATCACGAGACGGGTGGTGGTCGGCGCTTCGAACGTGCCGCCATAGCCGCCGGTGGCTGCCGAACTGTTCCAGGCGTTGCCGCCGCCGCCGCCGTCGCCGCCGTTGCCGCCGCCGCCACCGCCGGTGTTCTCATCGTTGGCGGCCGGATTGCCGTCGGTGCCGCCGCCGCCCGCATTGCCGGGCGCGCCGCGTCCGCTGCTGCCATTCGGATAGCCGTCAATGGTCGTATCGAACACGGTTGCGGTGTTGTTGAAGAGGTAGCGCGGCGTGCCGGCGATTCCTTCGCCCTTCGAAGCATTGGTTGCCGTCGCGGCCGTCGTTCGATAGTCGGTGTTCGCGCCGGCGCCGCCGGCCAGCTGACGTCCGGCACCGCCGCGGAAACCGATGCCGGTGACGCTGAGTTGCGGAACCGTGAAGGCGCGGTTGGCGCCGGTCGTCGTGGCGTTCGTCGTCAGCACGAGCGACGTGTTGCTGGTGACGTAGAGAACCGTGCGCGTTCCTTCGCCGGTGATCGTGATCGAGTCGCCGCTGTGTACGAGATTCGTGAACGTCGTGCCGGTGCCGATGACGGTCGCGGAGCCAATGGTCGTGGCGACCGTTCCCGCGCCAACGTTGCTGCCCATCGTCACGGTGCCGGAGACGTCGATGGCGAAGACGCCGCCGATCGCGCCGGTCCACGCCAGTGCGCGCGTTCCCGCGGCGAGTGTCGCACTCGTGTATTGCGGTACACGAATCACCTGGTAGCGGCGCGCGCCCTGTGTGCCCGACGCGGCCGCGTTCGTGTAGGCGTAAATCAAACCGCCGCCGAGGCCGGCGCCGGTGATGTTGATGGCGCCGCCGGCCGCGACCGCGAGCGCGGTGCGCGAGACGACGTATTCGTATCGGCCGGAGCTGTTGAGCGCCGAGGAGCCGTTGCCGGCGGTGCCGAGGCTGCCGTTGCCGGCACCGTCGCCGTAGCGATCGTCGTTGTTCGAGTCGGTCGCGGAGTCCTGCATCTGCATGATCAGCAGGAGATCGCCGACCGCGATGGCCGTCGGTCCGGTGCCCGCGGTGACGGTGACGGCGGTCGCGGCGGCCGCGGCGTTCGCGCTGCCCGGCCAGTACGTGTTCACCGAGCCGGTGATCGTGCCACCCGCGCCGTCTTTGCCGGGGTTCGAGCAGAGATGCGACTGCGTCCGGATGACCGTCGTCGCGGTGTTGTTTCCGGCGATCGCGTCAGTGGTGCCGACGGTGATCGAGGCCGGCACGTTGTAAACGGTGGCCAGTCCGCCGCTCGCCGCCGTGGCGACGATCGTGACGGTTGCTGAATCGCCGGCATTCATGAGCGTGCCGATGGCGCACGTGGTCGTTGCCGCCGGTGTGCAGGTTCCGAGCGTCGTCGACGCGGAGACGATCGTCAGTCCGGCCGGCAGCGGATTCGAGAAGTTGACGTTGTTCGCGCCGGCGCTCTGGGCCTGGATCACCCACGTGAACGTCACCGTCGTCGGCGAGCCGTCGACGAGATCGGGCGATGCGTAGCCGGTGATCTCGACATCGGTGCGCGCGCCGCGCAGACTGCCGCCCGCTTTCGCCCATACGCGGTTCGCATTCAGCGTGTACGACATCACCACGTTCGCACCTGTCGAAACCTCGGTGCTCGCGACAGCGAGCACGTCGGCCGCGGTGAGCGGCACCGGCGAAGTGGTGTTGTACATCGACGTCTGGCCCGCGCCGACGGCGGCGGTCAGTGTGCCGTTGTGGCGCGCGGAGGTGTAGTCGACGACGAGATCGCCGGCCGCCGTGCCGGCGAGCGTGGAGGTTGGCGTGCCGCTGTTTCCTTCCGCCGTGTAGCCGATCGAGCCGGTGAGCGCCTGATCGACGTCGACGAACGTGGTCACGCCGACAACGGACTGCACTGACTGTCCGGCCGTGACGTTCTGCGCCGTGACGATGACGTTGTTGTTCCCCGTCGCCGGCGCGAGCAGGTACCACAGCTCGATCCGCACGTCATTGCCACCCTCGGTGAGCGCTTCGGCGAGATACATCGCCACGCCGCCGTAGGTCACTGAGGCGATCGATGTGTTCGCGCTCGTGTTCACGTTCATGTGCACGGCGACGATCATCAGACGGTTCGCGCGCACGGGCGTGGTGTGGGCGACCGTCATGGTCAGCGCCGCATTCGTGAAGGTGCCCTGAGCGGTCGTCGTTCCGTTCAGCGCCAGCTGTGCATCGGCGCGATGCGGCTGCAGAAACAGCAGCCCGAGGAAGAACGTGATGATTGCGACGACGCGATTTCGATTGCTCATGATTGCCCCGTAAACATTCAGACGGAGAGCGCGCGAACTTGCGCGGTTTCCGGAATTCCATTCGATGTGGCGCGGCCGAAGCGCCGCTGAAGCGAGTGACGAACACGCCGCAACACGGCGAGGGTCTGTTGCGTGAGAGCGCCGCGCGAATCGACGGCGGCGTAACGTCCATCGCGCTCGACGCCGGCGATGCGGCCGAGGACGGCGCTGCCGGGAACGATGGCATCGGCGCTGAGTGAGTTGTCGCCGCGCGTGCGAACGCGCAGCTCTCCTCGGCTCGAATCGAGCTCGATGATTCGATGCGCTGTCAGCCCGCGCGGCGCGGCGGTGAGCACGACGTCGCCGACGCGCAGCGATGTTTCCTCGCAGCGCGTGACGCGCACGAACTCGCCGCTGCGAATCGTCGGCGTCATGCTGTGTCCCGACGCGCAGAACCGCGCGTCGAAGCCGGACGCCAGCACGTCCTGCAGCGTATTGACGAACATCGTCATCCGTTCCTCCGCACCGCCGCGACGACGCTCTCGTCGGGCGTGAAGCGCAGCAGCCGTACCGGCACGCGCGCGCAGATATCAGCCAGAAACTCGATCGTGAATGCGAGTGCGGCGGGGTCGTAGAAAGGGGGAAAGGTGCAGCCGAACAACATCGCCGACGCGGTCGCCGGCGCGAGCGCTTCGAGCTCGGTGAGCGGCGCCTGGCGAAGGATGTAGACGCCGACCAGCGGCGCGATCGATGCCGATGAGAGCTCCGCCTCGCCGTGCCACGGAGTGCCGAACATCCGCAATACGCCATCAACGTCGCGCACGATCACGCGGTCGTCGCTGACGATGTCGATGCCGGATTCGCGCAGCCACACTTTGCCGGTGGTCGTCTTGCCGGCGCCCGACTGGCCGACGAACAGATGCCCGCGGCCGTCGCGGTCGATGACGCCGCAGCCGTGCAACTCGACGCCGCGCCCGCGGCCGAGCAGGTTCGCGACGAGCACTTCATCGAGCGGATAGTCGAGCGGATGCATCGTCGGCAGATCGGCGTCGGCGCGCAGCAGAATGCGGCCCGACGTGAAGCTCGAATTGAGGAGCGCTATCTTGTACGGCGCGTCGCCGAACATCGCCGAGTGACATTCGATGCGGTAGCCGTCGCCGTCCGCGTAAAGCCGCCAGACGCCGCCCGATTCGAAGAGCAGCTCGCCGCGCGCGGCGAGGTCGCGCTCGCGGAGGTAATCGACGGTCAACGTCAAATCGGCGTCAGCGATGGGTGAAACCGCGAAGCGGCCGGTGGTCGCGGAGAGTCCGCGGCCGAGCGAATCGTCGGCGTAGTGCAGCGCGATGCCGAGCCCTCCGATCCTGAGAAAGGACGAGCTGATCGCAACCGCCTCTTCGCCGGCAACGCTCATGATCCGGCGGTCTGACAGGGGCCGGTGATGAAGCAGTTTCCGCCGCTGGCGCCGGCCGCGGATGCCGACTTGCAGAAGCCGAGCACCGCCTCTTCGGGACGCAGCGGAAAGCGTTTCACTTCCGGCTTCTCGTACGGTTTCTTCGCTTCCGCGTGAAATTCGTTTTGCATGCTCATCCTCTTTAGCGGCCGGCCCCGGCCGAACAGTTGTCACAGCCTCCCGAACCGCAGGAGGAGACGAGTGGACGTGGTTGCGCCGCGGCGATGGCGGCGATTCGTTCGGCGCCGCCGCTGCGCAGCGCGGCGGCGGTTCCGCGCAGTCGCGAAACGTCGGCGCACATCGAGCAGTCGCCGTGCGGCCGCACCGGAATGTCGAACGTGATGGCGCGCAGATGCGCGACCTCGCAGAGGAAATCGACCGGCGTTTCGGGATCGCCGTTTTCGAGCTCGCCGTTGGCGGGACACATTCCGCACATCGACTTCAGCGAGCAGGTCGTGCATTTGCTCGGACGCGATTGCGGCCGCTGGCGGACGCCGCGAAGGTAGTGGTTCCAGCCATCGCGGACCGAACCGTCGCGGACGTTGTAGCGATCGATGTGCGAGAGGACGCAGATCGACATGTCGCCGTACGGGTCGATGGCGAACGAGTTCACGCCGCCGCCGCAGTCGTAAAGCTGCGGCGTCTGGCCTTCCGGCACGGGGAGCGGCTGAAACTTCGCCGTCAGCTCCTGCCACGCCACGATCCGCTCCGGATCGTCGAGATCGAGCGACACGATCTCTTCCGGTGTCAGGCGCACCGCGAGCGGACTCGAGGAGCAGTCGATGCGCGGATTGATCA
>JAOBAU010000181.1 GCA_025463165.1 Acidobacteriota bacterium
GCCGGATAGTTGGGGAAGCCGAGCGCGGAGAGCATCCACGCCAGGGAACCGGCCTTGACCTCGCTGACGGCCATGTCCATGAACTCGGGGAGGATCGACACCAGCTCCCGCGTACGGCCGCGGCGCATCAGGTCGATCACCTTCATGTCCCAGAGGTAGCCGCTGTGCTCATAGACATGCTCGCGCGACATGTCCTCCGGGAAGTCAGGCTCGGTGGTGAAGTGGCGATGGGAGTGCGTGGTCGAGGCCAGCAGCACGGCGCGGCGTCCCGACCGCTCGATGGCGCGGCGCGTGGCCTCGCCCAGGCGGATCATCTGCTGCTGTCCCATCTCGTTGGAGAAGTAGTAGGGGGAGTTGTTCGAGGAGATGCCGACGATGGGGATGTCCCAGTCGGGATTCATCATGTGACAGGAGACGATCGTGCCGTAGTCGACGCGGAAGTTCGGGTTGCGCATCATCTTCGTGATGAGTCCCGCCGCGCGTCCTTCTTCGGCGATCAGCTCCGCCAGCTCGACGTCGACTTTGATGTCGTAGTTGAAGCGGAAGAGATTCGGGAAGATCGGATCGACGGAGAGGCCGTGGAATTCGGGGACGCCGAGGAAGTGGTGGCCGATCACGGTTTGCCAGTGCGGGGAGTGGACGAGGAAAACGTCGGGCTTCTTCTCGAGGAAGTGTTTGCGCGCGCGCTCGTAGCCCCAGCGCAGCACTTCCCAGCCGCATTCCGAGCGCGGTTCGTTGCGCCAGTGGTTCTCTCCGTAGACGATGTGCGGTGGATGCGGTGCGAGGACGCCGCCGATGATGGCACCATTGCTCATGCGCAAAGTTTATCCTGAGCGCAGCGAAGGATCTCCGGTCCGCCAGCTGTGCCTGCCGCTTCTGCTCGCGCTCGTTGCGTTCACGGCGACGACCTCGCAGCCGATCACGGAAATTCAACTGCGCCGCACCGCGTGCTACGGCGTCTGTCCGGATGATGAGCTGACGATCCGTACCGATGGGACCGTGACGTATCGCGGCATGAAGTCCGAGCGAGCCGGCGACTGGCGCGGAAGGTTATCGCGCGCCGACGCCGAACAACTCGCGCGCACGATCGAATCGCTCGGCTTCGCAAAGCTGGCCAGTGAGTACGGCGAGCGCGACGTCGACGCGCCCGACTACTTCGTGACGGTGACGCGCGGCCGCAAGTCGAAGACGATCGTGAATCACATGCAGCAGGTTCCGCCGGTCGCGCCGATCATCACCGCGATTCTCAATGCATCCGCGAAGGTCAAGTGGTTGCCGGAGCCGTCCGTGCTCGAAGGAACGCTGCCGCCGAACACGCCGTATTCGGTGACCTGCGGCTCTCGCACATACCACGCGCTGAGCGACCACAAAGGTCACTACCGTCTGCCGCTGCGCAACCCGCACGCGTGCGGAAAAGTAGAACCCTTCACAACTTCACGCACACGTTCTTCGCCTCGGTGAAAAAATTCAGCGATTCGAATCCGCCTTCGCGCCCGACGCCGCTCTCTTTCATGCCCCCGAATGGCACGCGCAGATCGCGCAGCAACCAGCAGTTCACCCACACCGTCCCCGCCTCGATTGCGGCCGCGACGCGATGCGCGCGCGAGAGATCGCGCGTCCAGAGCGACGCGGACAATCCGTAGCGCGTCGAGTTCGCGAATGCGATCGCTTCCCGCTCGTCATCGAACGGCGTGATCGTCACCACCGGTCCGAAGATCTCTTCCTGCAGCACGCGGCAATCGCATGAGAGTCCGGTGACGATCGTCGGCTCGATGAAGAAGCCGTTGCGATCGACGCGTTTGCCGCCGGCGGCGATCGTGCCGCCTTCTTCCTTCGCAAGCTCGATGTAGCCGAGGACTTTGCGCATGTGCGCTTCGCTGTTGAGCGCGCCGATGTCGGTCGCGTCATCGAGCGGATCACCGATGCGCAGCTTCTTCGTGGCGGCGACGAAGCGCTCCACGAACGTGTCGTATGCGCTTCGCTCGACGAAGATGCGCGATCCGCAGAGACAGATTTCGCCCTGGTTCCAGAAACTGGAGCGGATCGACGTCGCGATGGCGTCGTCGAGATCGGCATCGGCAAACACGACGTTCGCATTCTTCCCGCCGAGCTCCAGCGACAGCTTCTTGAAACGAGGCGCGGCGTTCGCGGCGACGGCGGAGCCGGTCACGGTGCCGCCGGTGAATGAGATCGCGGCGACGTCGTCATGACACGTCAGCGCACGGCCCGCTTTCGCGCCGTAACCATGCACGATGTTGAGGACGCCCGGCGGAATGCCGGCTTCATTCGCGAGCTCGCCGAGGCGATACGCGGTGAGCGGCGTCAGCTCGCTCGGCTTCGCGACGCAGGTGTTGCCCGACGCGATGGCCGGCGCGATTTTCCACGACAGCAGATAGAGCGGCAGGTTCCACGGCGAGATCAGTCCGACCACGCCAAGCGGATGACGGAGCGTGTAATTGAGCGCCGTGCGATCGGTGTGATGCGCTTCGCTCGACTGATGAAGGATCGCGGTGGCGAAGAAGCGAAAGTTCGCGACGGCGCGCGGGATGTCGAGCCGCCGCGCCAGCGAGATGCTCTTGCCGTTGTCGATGCTCTCCGTTCGCGCCAGCTCTTCGAGATTCGCTTCGATGAGATCGGCGAGCTTCAGCAGCAGCCGGCTGCGCGTCTCCGCGGGCGCCGCGCTCCACGCCGGAAACGCGGCGCGTGCGGCGGCAACGGCATCGTCAACATCATGACCATCGCTGTCCGGAATCGCGGCGATGACCTCTTCGGTGGCGGGATTGACGTCGTCGAAATACGCATCGGAATGCGGCGCGACGAATTCGCCGCCGATGAAATTAGCGAGCCGTTGCAACGAACTCCTCCGGGTCGAACTCCCACTTGTCGATGTCCGGGTCCCAGGAATCCCACGGAACGATTTGCGACATTCGATCGCGGAGATTCGGCGGGATCACTTCGGGGACGATGAACGCTTTCTGGCGGCGCAGTTTGTACGGATTGCGGAACTCGAATCCGAGGACGCCGAGGATGTAGCGGGCGATGTACCAGGTGGCCTGGGGGTTCCAGCCGTGCGCGATTTTCACGACGACGCCGAGCCCTTCCGGATATTCGGGATGCTCGATGGAAAGACCGAGCAGACCGTCGGCGCCTTCTTTCGCGATCACGCGGCCGTGACCTGCTTTGAGGATCGTCGAGTCGAGACGATTGAAGCCGCCGATGAGATCGGGATGCGAGGTCATCGCGTCCCAGATCCAGTCGTCGTGACGTTCGGTGACGAGCACCGCGAAGAGCTTCGCGAGATCGGTGACCGTCATCGAAACGGTCGGCAATCCGCAGCCGTCTTTCGCGACGACGCCCTGCTTCCATTCGCTGCCGAGCGCCTTGCGAATGTACGCGAGGTACTCCTGGAAAAATTCGTGATGCGGCCAGACGTAGCCGATGCGCGACCAGCCGCGCAGTTTGCAGCCGCGCAGGATTGCCGCGTGCTCGCCCGAGCAGCAGTGATACCAGCGCCGCGGACGCCGCACCTGCCGTCCGAACTGCACCAGCGGCACGTCGAGCGGCGTCTGCATCAGACCCCACTCGCCCTGCAGCAGAATGGAGCGCGCGATGCGAACGTGTTCCGTGTCGCCGTTGTGCGACGCGCACGAGATGGCCTGCTGTTCGGTGGTCAGCGCCTTCGCGAAATCCTTCGCGAAGACTTTCATCATGATCGGCTTCACCATCGAGCGTCCGTAGACCTCGACGTTCCCGCCGAACGAGTAGATGAGGTTGCGGCCCGACACCCATGACACCGCGCCGTGGACCGTGTTTTCGGCGACGCCGTTCCGGCGATACTCGACGAGCGGCTGCCAGTTCGGCATCGCCCGCGCGAAGTTGACGGGAACGTGTTCGTTGAACATGCGCGGCGATTGTATCCGCCGCGACCGCAAGCTAGCGGGCGACGCCTTTGCGGACCGCTTCGTCGACGAGCGGCCACAGCTGCTGCTCCGCTTTTTCCTCGAGCGCGTCGCGTTTGCGGTCGAGCGCCTCTTCTTCGCGCTCCTGCTCGCGCAATCGCGTCTGAACGTCGCGCAGTTCGCGCTGCATCTCGCGCAGCCGCTCCTGCTCTGTGCGCGTGAGCGGTGCATCGTCTTCGTCGCGGTCGGTGAGCGCGTCGACCTGCCGGTCGAGTGCGTCCTCCCGCCGCTCGAGAGGATGCATCCGCTCGTGAAGCTGCTCCATCTGCGGATCGCTGGCGCGCACGGACGCGAAAAGGCGCTCGATTTGCGCGAGCGTCGCCTCGTCACGGATGAGGTACTCGCGGCCGGCCGCCGTCCGCACCCAGAGGAAGTTGCGCTGGTACTGGTCGCGTTTGGCGACGACGGCGTTCAGCTCGAGCGGTCCGCCGCTGATGATGCTCGTCCCGCCGCGCACGAAGACGTAAGAACGGTTGCGCGATGAGGCCGCGAAGACGGTGGCGGCGACGAGAATGGCGAGGGCGAAGGCAGTCTTTCGCATGCTCGTTGGACGGAGGATGTGATCGGCGGTTAGTCCGGTGCCCGCCGGAACGTGAACTTCTCGCCGCTGTAGTCGAGCACCAGCGTGTCGCGATCCTCGAAGACGAAGCCCGCGCGCACCTCTTCCTCCGTCCCCTCTGCCACCGTCACGATCGACTCGCCTTCGACGCGATAGCGCAGCGGCAGTTCCAGTTCGCGACCTTCGAACGTGATGATGTACGTCATCGCGCCATCCGCGGTGAATTCGGCGGTGCGCACTTCGGCTTCGCTCACGAGGATCCAGCGTCCGACGAAACGTTCGTTCATGCGAACAGCGGCGCGACCTTCGTCATGAAGTCGCTCATGTTTTTCATGACGCGCTTCGAGTCATGGTTGTTGAAGTCGAACCAGAGCATCAGTCGATCCTCGGCGTGAAAACGATCGCGCACCTGCTGCGCGATCGTCGCGGCATCGCCGACGAGCGCGTTGTTCGTGGCGCGGCGCACCTTCTCTTCGTCGAGCGTTCCTTCCAGCGCGCGCCAGTAGTTCGTCAGCGCCGAGCGCGCTTCGTCCGACGCCTTCGAGCCATCGTCATCGTTGATGAAGACGAGCACCGTTCGCGGCATCAGTCGCCGATGCCATCCGCCGCCCTCGGCGTGATAGCCGGTTTGCATTCGCGCGTTCGTTTTCTCGATCTCGTCGCCGGGCGTGATCGACAGATTAAAAACGCCGACCGGCATGATCGTGTTCGCGAAGAGCTGCGTCGCCGGATCGTGCGAGCCGATCGACAAGCGCAACAGATCCATGCGCGGATTCTCGGGAACGATCTTGAGATTCGGGAACGTCCATCGCGGCGCGACCGGCACCTCGTCAACCTGTTGACCGTATGCGTCGATCACGCGCTGCCAGTCGGCGTCGCTTCGGAAATCGGCGCGACGCAGCGAGCGCGGCGCGATCATGCCGGAGTTGAGCGTCTCGCCCTTCAGCAGGCGAAGAAAGATCTCCGTCGCTTCCTCGAAGATGCGCGTCTTCACGACCGGCCATGCCGCTTCTTCGACGGCACTGCGCGGCACGATTCCGTACGGAACGTTGATGAACGGAAAGCGTCCCGACGCGAAGCCGACCGTCAGCAACCGCCGCTCTTCGGGATCGAGTCCGTGCAGCGACAGGAACGTCTTGATCCGCTCGGCGGCCGCGATCGGTCCGCCATTGCAGAGGATGTTCATGATCGCGGAGCCCATGCTGATGCGCCGCGTTCGCGCGAAGACTTTGTGCGCGAGCTGCAGGATGTCGGTGTTGAGCCCGATCTCGCCGACGAAATGCGGGATGACGGCGCCGGGATTGGTCTTCTGCACTTCCGTCGAGAGGTGGCTTTCGGCGACCCACGCCGTGCCGAAGCCGAGTTGATCGGCGAGCTCGATCTGCTCGAAGAAGTTCGCGAACATCGTCCGCTCGTCCGGCATGTAGCCGTCGACTTCGGTGCGGCAGATCGAGAAGAAGATGTCGAGCTCCATGGTCGCGATACATTAGGCGACATGCGGACGACGAGCAAACGAATCGCGACGCTGCTGCTGTTTGCTGCATGCGCGACGGTCGACATCGCGCCGAATCGCTACGGCCTGCGCGTCGTCCCCGACGTTGCGACGTATCAGCGGCTGGCCGCGGGCAATCGCGACAAGGAGCTCGTCGAGGTGACGTCGGTCGATCCGACGATCGCGCTCGACGTTCGCTACGCGACGACGAACAACTTCATGAAGGAGACGCTTTATCCGATCGCGAAGGTGTTCCTCCGCCGTCCGGCCGCGATGGCGCTCGCGAACGCAGAACGCGAGCTCGCGAAGCGCGGCCTCGGACTAAAAGTCTTCGACGGTTATCGTCCGTATCGCGTGACGGAACGAATGTGGGAGCCGATTCGCAATCCTGATTTCGTCGCCGATCCGGCCAAAGGCTCGCGTCACAATCGCGGCGCGGCGGTCGACGTCACGTTGATCGAGCTCGCCACCGGACACGAGCTGGCGATGCCGACTCCGTACGACGATTTCACCTCGCACGCGCGCCAGGATTTTGATGATGTGACGCCGGAAGTCCGCGCCAATCGCGCACGGTTACGCGACGTGCTCGCGCGCAATGGATTCGAGCCGCTGCCGTCGGAGTGGTGGCACTTCGACTTTCGCGGCTGGGAACGATTCGAGTTGCTCGACGTGCCGCTGGAAGATGTGGTGCGGTGACGACGGCTCGCAACATCCGCATTCTCATCATCACCGCCTGCGCGGCGATCGCGGTCCGTCTGCTCAACGTGCTCTGGCTGCATCCGCTGAACTGGGATGAGATCGAGTTCTTCCGCGCCACCGATTTCGTCGCCCGCGGCTTCGTTCCGTTTCGCGGTTTCTTCGAGCATCACACACCGCTGCAGTGGTTCCTCTTCGCGCCGGTCGCGGCGATGACGCGGAGCGTCGACGGCTGGGCGATCGTGACGATGCGCGTCGCGCAGATCCCGCTCTGGATCGCGGCGTTCGCACTGATGTCGATCTGGACGCGCGACGCCGGCGTCGGCCGCTTCGCGCGCCGGGCGGCGATCGCGATCGCGGTGTCGAGCTCGTTCCTGATGCTCGCCGCGGTCGAATACCGCGTCGACGTGCTGGGCTGCGCGTTGTACGCGGCGGCGCTGGTGATGCTGCAGCGGCTTATGCCGCGCCCCTCACCCGGCGCTGCGCGCCACCCTCTCCCGGCGGGAGAGGGATCTTCGGCGGCAGCCATCCTTCTCCCTCCGGGAGAAGGTGCCCGAAGGGCGGATGAGGGGCGTGCCATCGCCGCCGGCGCATTCCTCGCGTTCGCCGGACTTGCGAACCTGCGCCTCGGTCCGCTCCTCGCACTCACCGCAATCGTCGCCGTCGTCATCGCGCCGCGCACAATCGCCTGGCTGAGCGCCGGCGTCGCGTCGGTGCTCGCGTTGTTCGGCGCATACACGCTCGCCACGCATTCACTTCGCGACGCGATTCAGCATCTCTGGTTCGACAATCTGCTCGCCGACCGCTACGGCGCGATGGTGCCGCACGCGTTCTTTCATCGCCTCCTGATCTCGTTCGGCGTGAGTATCGATGCGCCGGCCGGCGATCGCTTCAATCCCGCCACCGTCGATCTCGGCGGCATCGCGCTCCTCATCCTCGGCACGCTCGGACTCGTTCTCGCGCTGCGCCGCCCGCAACTTCGCGATCCGCGTTTCATCCTCGCCGTGCTGTCGATCGCCAACCTCGCGTTCATCGCGAAGATGAACTTCATCTACAACTATCACTTCGAGATCGTCGTCGTGATGATGTTGCCGCTGATCGCCACCGCGATCGAATGGCTCGGCCGCGAACGTGCCATCGTCGCGACCATCATCGTCTGCGCGATCGCATCTTCATGCGCGGCGTTCTTTCGCGGCAAAGGGGAAGACCGCGCGTACCAGGATTTCCTCATGCGCGAGGTCGATCGCCGCACGGCGCCGGGCGATCGCGTTTTCGACGGCATCGGCTGGGCGTTGCGTCGCGAGCCGGCGTATCGCTACTGGTTCGTGCCCGATCTCGTGCGCCAGCTCGAGCCGCGAAAATTGATCGAGCCGTACGACGTCGCGCAGGTGATGCAGGAACCGCCGGCCGCATTCATCGCCGATCTCAACATCCTGTTTTACATGCGCGAACATCCGCGGCTGCTCGCGTTTCTGCGACGCCATTACGTGCCGCGATGGCATGAGCTCTGGATGCCGGCGCCGAACGCGCGACTGACGCCGTCGGCGCCGAGCGCGGAGTGGATCGTGCCGGCGAACGGCCGCTATCGAATCTATGCGTCGCCGCGACTGGCGCAGCATCCGTGGTTCATCGATGGCGCGCAGGCGGAGGTCGCGTTGCCTCCCGTCTCGCTGATCCAGGGAGCGACGCTGCAGTGGAGCGTCGACGGCGTGCCGCGCGATGCGTCGAGCGGCGTGTTGCTGCTCCGAAAAAAAGAGCGGCTGCGTGTCGTTGCGACGACCTCGCAGCCGCTCGGGCTCTTTCTCGTCCCGGGTGATGACGTCCGGCTGTTCCGTCAGCCGCCGCGCGGCGTGTCGCTCGACTCGCTCGCGTTGCGAACGACGCACATGCCGTCGTTTCGCCGGTTCGCGCCGGATTAGAAGCGCGTCACCATCGATACCGATCCGACCTTGTAGTGCTTCGACGTGTCGTACGCGAGATCGATCTGGAATCGCGGCCACGCGAAACCGGCGCCGACCGCGATGTGATTCTGCGATTCGCCTTTCGGATAGAGCAGCGCCGCGGCGACGCCTTCACCGCCCGGCAGTCCGAGCGGTCCTGCGTATTCGACCGCGTGCGCGGGGTCGCGCCAGTACCCGGCGCGGAGCGCGAACGGGATCTTCGTCGAGAAGAAGTACTCGCCGCCGAGGTGAAGCTCGATGACGTCGTTTACTTTGTACGGATCGGTGATGCCGGCCGACTGGAAATCGCCGACCGTCGTCACGAAGTCATCGATGAGGTTCGAGTACTTCACGCGCACGGCGTCGGCGTTGATGGTCAGCACCGGAATCGGGCGGAACGAAACGCCGAGGCCGGCGATGTCGGGAACGTGGAAGGTCGTGTCGGCCGCGTTGACGTACGCGAACTTCGTTGCGGCGTTCGCGCCGTAGAGCGGCGAGAGGAACTTCGGCCCCTGCTTGTAGACGCCGCCGACCGACCACTTGTCGTTCGGCGACCACTTGAAGCCGCCGGAGAATGTGACGTCGTGCTCGTCCTTCGGCTTGATCTCGCCGTTCGGCTGCAGATCGCCGGTCGACTGGCGAAGGATGCTGTCGAAATCGAACGTGCTGGTGACACGGAACGTGAACGCGTCTTCCTTGAACGTCTGATAGCGAACGGCGCCGCCGAGGGACAGCTTGCCGATCTGCCACGCGCCGGCGATGCCGTACGTTCGCTGCTGAATGTCGACGGCGGTGAGGAACGGTTTGACGACGAACTGCTGGCAGGCGAAGAGGTCGCCGGTGCGATTGCGGAGCGCCGTGCAATCGGCGGCGCTGATCGGGTCGCCGCCGCCTTTCGGCAGATAGAAATCGGGGACGTTCGTTTCGATCTTGCCGGTGAACTCGTTGCGCACCGGCACGACCTGACCCGCACCGATGTTGCGCAGCGGCTCGTGATAATAGGCGGCGATGGCGAAGTTCTTGATCGGAAAGACGAAGCTGGCGAACGTCACTTCGGCGCGATTGCTGTAGTGCGTGAACGCGGTGCGCGACGTGTTCGGGAACGTGCCGCTGGTCGTCAGGAGCTGCTGTTCGAGGTAGTTGCGTCCTTCGATCGAGACTTCCGGCTTGCGCAGGATGGTGAGGCCGGCCGGATTCGCTTCCGCGGCCGACGCGTCGTCGGCGAGACCGAGGAACGCGCCGCCCATACCGAGGGAGCGCGCGCCGGGATTACCAAAATTGAACTGCAGACCGGAGAGGGATTCGATGTCGGTATTCTGCGCGACCGCAGGCAATCCGATGGCGGTGCAGAGTGCGACGAGCAAGAGCGTCCTGCGCATGTAAATCCTCCGATTTGAATCTGTCGGAAGGATAGCAGAGCCGGCACGGCCGGCTGCGCAGGTGGCAGAGCCTTCGCGTCGCTTCCGATTCTGCGGGCCTGCATGATCGCAGACCAGGTGTGGAGGCGGCCGCTCCGGCCGCCTCGGCGAGCGAAGCGCCCGCCGCCACACTTAGTTAGCGATTGCTGCTTCGATCGTCTTCGCGAGCGCTTCCTCCGGAGAGAGAAGCTGCTTCACTCGGTCTTTCCGCAAGCTCCACTCGACGTGTCCGTTCGCGAGGCTCTTCGCGCCGACCGCGATGCGCAGCGGGAAGCCGATCAGATCGGCGTCCTTGAACTTCACGCCGGGCCGTTCGTCGCGATCGTCGAACAGGACGTCGACGCCGGCGGCGAGCAGCTTCTCGTAAAGCTCCGTCGCCATCTTCACGACCGCTTCGTCTTTGCCGACGCTGGTGACGACGACTTCGAACGGCGCGATCGGCATCGGCCAGATGATGCCGTCGTCGTCGTGACTCTGTTCGATTGCGGAAGCGACCGTTCGTCCGATACCGAGGCCGTAGCAGCCCATGATCATCGGCTGGCGTTCGCCTTTCTCATCCAGATAGACGCAGTTCATCGACTCGGAGTACTTCGTGCCGAGCTTGAAGACGTGACCGACTTCGATGCCGCGATGGATCTGCAGTTCCGTGCCGCAGCGCGGACACGGATCACCGGCGAAGACGACGGTGAAGTCGCCGAACTCCGGCTCCGGAAAATCGCGGCCGGGATTCGCACCGCTGAGATGCGTGTCGACTTTGTTGCCGCCAACGACCCAGTTTGCGCGACCTTTCAGCGACGCGTCGGCGAGCACACGCAGGCACTTCGTGCCGACCGGACCGCAGTAGCCGATCGGGCCGCCGGTTGACGATTCGAAGTCGGCGTCGCCGAGCATCTCGAGCATGTTCACGCCGAGATGATTCTTGATCTTGATCTCGCTTCCTTCGCGGTCGCCGCGTACGAGCGCCATGACCGCGCCGTTCTCAGTTTGGAAGACGAGCGTCTTCACGAGCTGCGACGTCGGTTTGCCGAGGAACCTGCCGACGTCGTCGATCGTTTTCGTGCCCGGTGTGTGGATCGGCGCGAGCTCTTCGATCGCGCCCGGCTGTGTATCGGCGTCAAAGAACTTCGACGTCGCCTTCTCGATGTTCGCACCGTAACGGCAAGACGGACACGATACGACCGCGTCTTCGCCTGACTGCGCGAGCACCATGAATTCGTGCGACGCGGAGCCGCCGATGTTTCCGGTGTCGGCTTCGACCGGAACGTGATCGAGCGCGCAGCGATTGAAGATCGCGCTGTACGCGATGCGCATCGATTCGTACGTTTCGTCGAGCGATTCGCGCGACGTGTGGAACGAGTACGAGTCCTTCATGATGAATTCGCGGCCGCGCATGAGGCCGAAGCGCGGACGGACTTCATCGCGGAACTTGGTCTGGATCTGATAGAGGTTGACCGGCAGCTGGCGATACGACGAGACGCCGTCGCGCACCGTGTCGGTGATGACTTCCTCGTGCGTCGGGCCGAAGATGAAATCTCGGTCGTGGCGGTCTTTGATCCGCAGCAGCTCTTTTCCGTACTTCTGCCAGCGGCCTGATTCCATCCAGAGCTCGGCCGGCTGAATGGCGGGCATCAGCAGTTCCACCGCGCCGGCGCGATTCATCTCTTCGCGAACGATCGCTTCGAGCTTGCGGATGGAGCGAAGGCCGAGCGGCAGGTAGGTGTAAATACCGGCCGCAACCTTGCGGATCATGCCGGCGCGCATCATCAGCCTCTGGCTGACGACGTCGGCGTCGGCGGGCACTTCGCGCAACGTATTGATGAAGTATCGGGTCCAGCGCATGTCGTTCTTCCTGCCGCCAAAAAGTGGCGAATTGTAACCGAGCGGGCGGTTGCGCGCCTGCCGCCGATTTATCATTCGCGCGATGCCGCGGAAGATCCTGAAGTTTGACCGGACACCAGTCGCACGTCTGATCTCCTGCGCGGCGATGTTCGGTTCGGCCGCGCTGGTCTTCGACTATCTCGCCCGCGGCGTCAAAGAGATCTCCCCGCTGCCGCTGACCGGATTGATTCTCCTCTTTCTCGGGACCGTTGCGGCCGCCGCCGTGCAATACGGCGATCACATCTATTTCAGCGAAGACGGCGTGATGTACGAGAACAAGCTGCTGAAGCTGTTCGGCCGCAGAGGCAGCTGGATGCGATGGGAAGACATCGTGGAAGTGCGCGAGATCCGCAAACGCGTCCTGATTCTCCTCAGCCGCGACGGACGCCGAATGCTGGTCGACGCAATCCTCGGCTACGCGATCGCGAGGGCAGAGATTGTGCGAAGAGCGCCGAACGCGGTGTTGACGGGGACGCTCGTTGAAACCGAGTCCTGAGTCTGAGTCCTGAGTCCTGAGTCCTGAGTCCTGAGTCCTGAGTCCTGAGTAACGCTGCGCGCCCGTGCGCGTCGTCGAGCACTCTGAATGACCGGGCTGATTCCTTACATGTGTGTCTGAGCTGATGGTTTACAGATCGTCGGTAGTAGTAGGGCTCGCCGGTGGAAACGCGGGTGGAGGTCAGGGGCGTTTTCCACGGGGTGCGAGCGGGTCAGGTGAACTGGTTTCCAATGAGTCGGCCGATGAGAAAACGGGCGAAGTAGA
>JAOBAU010000193.1 GCA_025463165.1 Acidobacteriota bacterium
GTTTCCGGCCGCGCGCCATTCCTCGGCCGCTTCGTGTGGGAGCGCGATTCCGACTACGACGAAGCGGCGCGCGCGCTGGCGACATGCGATGCCGCGCATCTCGCGGAGCGCTATCTCGATGAGATGAGCGGCGGCGAACGGAAGCGCGTCTTTCTCGCTCGTGTGCTCGCCGCGCGGCCGAAAGTAATCCTGCTCGATGAGCCGCTGGCGGCGCTCGACGTCTCGCACGTCCAGCAGTTTTCGTCGCTGCTGCGCGACGTCGTCGACAGCACCGGCAGCAGCGTCGTCTTCGCGTCGCACGATCTCAACTGGGCGGCGGCGTATTGCGATCGGATGCTGGTGATGCAGGAAGGGGTGGTGGCGCTCGATGCATCGCCCCGCGACGTGATGCAGCCGGAGGTGATTCGGCGGCTGTTCGGGTTTGACGCTGAAGCGGTCGATGCGAACGGCCGGACGTGGCTGGTGCCGCGGGTGTGAAAAAGCGGGGCGGGCCAAGCGCCCGCCCCCGCATTGAAGTCCGCTGATCAGCCGCCCATCTCATCGGCCGACGGACCGTAGATCGCCGGCACGCGTCCGCCCATCGGACGGAGGTACGCCATCAGCTGGCCGCGATGGTGAACGGCGTCAAAGAGAAAGCCCCAGAACAGGTCGTCCATCTTCGCGGGGATCTCGTGTCCCTGGATTTTGAACGTCACGTCGTCCGACCATTTCTCTTCTGTCATCTCGTCGAGACACTGCCGCAGCTCGTCGGCATGCTCTTCGTACGCCTGAATGGTCTCTTCGATCGTTTCCGGCGGCGGCGACGACACCCATTCGAGTGCGCCTTTGCGCGCGAGATCACACAACACGCGCTGTTCCTCGGCGAGTTGCCACGCGATCTCAGCAGCGCTGCCGGAGCGTTCATGCGGTTTGTAACTCAGCTGTTCATTCGGCATGGCCTGCATCACCTTCACGAATTTCGGCCGCTCGAGCTCCCACCGCCGGATGTAGAACTCACGATTCGTCATCACAATCTCCTTGTCGTCAAAGCATTGCTCTTGCGTCGCTGGTGCGAGCGATGCATGTTCTTTTGTATGGCTCGCGGATGGGAAAGTAAATCAGTCGAATCGCAGATGGAAGACCGGCTCGCCGCGCCAGGCGGTCGCAGCCGCAGCGGACATTCAGAGGAGCTCGAGAAAACGCGCAAGCGCGAGGGCATCGAAGCGTCGCGACGAAGAGTCGAGCGGGAGCTGGCATCGAGCCACTCGGACGTGCATCGCGCCGCGCTGCGAAATGCTCTCGAGCATCTTGATGCTGAGCTGCGCAAGCTGACGTAGGGCATACTGCGCGCCGCAAATGCCCGGTGCCGTCCTCCTTTCCTGCGAAGGTCTCTCGAAGTCGTTCACGTCACGACCGCTCTTCGAGAACCTGTCGTTCACGCTCTTCGAGGGTGATCACGTCGGCCTCGTCGGACCGAATGGCTCCGGCAAGTCGACGCTGATGAAGATCATCGCCGGCGAGCAGGAGCCGGACTCCGGCATCCGCGCCGTGCGCAAAGGCGTGCGCGTCGGTTACGTGCCGCAGGATCCGGTCTTCGCTCCCGGCAAATCGGTGCACGACGTCGTGCTCGGCGCGCTCGCCGACGACCACCGTCATGAGGATTACGAAAAGGACGCGCTCGTCAGCGTGACGTTGCGCAAAGCCGGCTTCAACGATCCCGACGCCGCAACCGAAACGCTTTCCGGCGGCTGGCGCAAACGGCTGGCGATCGCGCACGAGATGGTGCGCGAGCCCGACATCCTGCTGCTCGACGAGCCGACCAACCATCTCGACGTCGAAGCGATCCTCTGGCTCGAAGCGCTGTTGCGCAGCGAGCCGAAGGCGTTCGTCGTCGTCAGCCACGATCGTTACTTCCTCGAGAACATCACGAAGCGGATGATCGAGCTGAATCACGTCTATCCGGCCGGACTGCTCGAAGCGGACGGCAGCTACAGCGATCTCCTGCAGAAGCGCGATGAAGTGCTGCGCAACGAAGCCGCCTATCAGGAAACGCTCGCGAATCTTGTTCGACGCGAGATGGAGTGGCTGCGCCGCGGACCGAAAGCGCGCACGACGAAAGCGAAGGCGCGCATTCAGAACGCGGAGTCGCTCATCGATGAGCTGGCGGAGAGCCGCGCACGCGAACGAACCTCATCCGCGCAGATCGATTTCACCGCGTCCGATCGCAAGACGAAACGTCTCTGGCGCGCCAGCGGTCTGCGCAAGTCGATGGGCGAGAAGCGGATCGTCGACGATCTCGACGTCCTCCTCACTCCGCTGACCCGTCTCGGCATCCTCGGGCCGAACGGTTCCGGCAAGACGACGCTGCTGCGAATGATCACCGGCGAGATCGCGCCCGATGCGGGTGAGATCGAAGCGGCCGATCGCCTGCGCGTCGTCTACTTCGAACAGAATCGCGAGAGTCTCGATCCGACGCTGTCGCTGCGTCGCGCGCTCGCGCCGGAAGGCGACACGGTCGTTTATCGCGATCGCGCCATTCACATCGCCGGCTGGGCGCGTCGTTTTCTCTTCCGCAGCGAGCAGCTCGACACCGCGGTGTCGCGATTGTCGGGCGGCGAGAAAGCGCGCATCGTGCTCGCGCGGCTGATGCTGCAGCCGGCCGATCTGCTCGTGCTCGATGAGCCGACGAACGATCTCGACATTCCGACGCTGGAAATTCTCGAAGAGTCGCTGCTCGAGTTTCCCGGCGCGCTCGTGCTCGTCACGCACGATCGTTATCTGCTCGATCGCGTCTCGACGCAGATCCTCGCACTCGACGGTCGCGGCGGCGCAGAGTACTTCGCCGATTACCCGCAATGGGAAGCGAACCGCCGCGCGCCGGAACGCTCGGCACCGCGCTCGACGCAATCAGCGGAAAAGCCGCGCGCGAAAAAGCTGTCGTACAAAGAGCAGCGCGAATGGGACGCGATGGAAGCGACGCTGCTGACTGCCGAACGTCAGCTTGAGGAAGCGACGACGCGCGCGCACGATCCGACGATCGCCGCGGATGCCGTCGCGTTGCAGCAGCGGTTCGAGGAGCTGAACGCCGCACAGGCCGAGGTGGATCGGCTGTATGCACGGTGGGCGGAGCTGGAAGCGAAAGCGAAGTAGTGTGAGCGCTTATCTCACCATCACCGGCTCGCTCAACTCCGACGTCCCGAATACCTCCGTCTCCTCGATTCGAAGAAGTCCCTGCGGAATCAGCGAGCGGCTCGTCGTCGCGGTGATGACCTGGCCGCGAAGATCACCGTCCGTTGAAAACGTGAACGCGTTCGTCGTCGAGCTGTAACCGCCGAGCTGCGCGGTGCCGAGATAGCGCTCGGCCTGCGGTGCACCGTTCGGCGCGCGTGCGCCGCTGGCGAAGAGATCGATGAACAGATCGCACGACGAGCATTCGCTCAGTGCTCTTCCGGTAATCGTCGTCTTGTTCGTGACGGAGTCATACGTTGCGCTCGTGATCACCGGCGCATTCGGCAGCCGCCCGAGGTCGGCGTTACTGTTCGGCGTTCGCAGATCGAGACCGATGTCGAGCGCGAAGTTGCCGTTGCCGCGCATCGTGCTGCGGCGAACGAACGCATTCTTCGCATTCGGCGCGATCGCGACGCCGAACTCGCCGTTCAGCGAAAGATCGTTCCGATCGAGCTGCGTGTCGCTGGCGTCGTTGCTGATGTAAACGCCGCTTCCACCGTTCGCGGTGATTTTGTTGCCGGAGATTCCGGTGCGGATTGCCGACGCCACGAAGATGCCGCTGCGCTGATTGCCGCCGATCAGGTTGTTCGAGATCATCACGCTGTTGCTGCCCGAGATGCCGATGCCGCGGCCGTTCGGCACCGCGCGCGAGCCGGTCGGATCGGTGCCGATGTAATTGCCGTCCACGACCACTGCCTGAAATGCGACGCTGCCCGATCCGATGGCGACGCCATAACCGACGAAGCCGTTGATCGCCAGCCCGCGCAACTCGATGCCCTGTCCCGACTTCAGTTCGATGCCGTTGCCGAAGTTGCTGCGCTGACCGCTCAATTCGACTTCCGGACCGGCCGGATTGGTATCGCCACTGAATGTCGTCTGCGTTCGCGCGTCGATGATCAGTCCATCGGTTTGCACCGCGGGCAGCGGCGCTTCCGGCGCGATCGTGAACCAGCCGCTCGACGGGATCGGTTCCGTGATCGCGAAGGTGATCTTGCAGGGATGTTCGGAGTAACTGCAGCCGGTCGATGACTGAATGAGCGCTTCGCGCAGCGTGCCGAAGCCGAAGTCGGCGGTATTCGAAACAGTGAACGTCCGGAGCGCCACGCCGGAGTAGAAGGTCCGGTTGTTGTTGGTGTTGAAATCGGATTCGCGCGAGATCAGCGCCGTCTGGAGCGCCAGCCGCCCGCCGTCGGTCGAGGGACCGACGCGAATGTCGGGCTCGAACGACAGCGATTCGCCGGCGCGCAGCAGAGGTGTCGTGCAGCGTCCGTCGGTCGCCGACGCCGTGCAGTTGAACGCGCCGTACGTGCCGTCCTTCATCACGAAGCCGAGGAGCGGGGAGAAGATCAGGACGAGATCGTGCGCGTCGAACGCCGAGTCGTTCTTCACGGTGAAGATCGTTCCGAAGGACGCGTTCGGATCGAAGCGCGACGGTGGAAAGCGGTTCATCGAAACGGTGAGATCGGGATCGTTCGAAACCTCGATCGCGAACTGCGATTCGTGGAATGGCTGTGAATCGGGAGTCGAACTGCGGATCGAGAGCTTCGTCGCATACGCGCCGAGCACCGGCGGCAGAGTCTCGGTCAGGTGCATCGACCTGCCGCGCTGCGCGACGATCGTGCCGACCGTGCAGCCGATCGGAACCTTCGATTCATCGCATGTCACGCCGCTGCCGGTCACGTGTACGGTCGCGCCGTTCGGCGGCGTGATCGTCACGACCGCGTTTTCGGCATCGGCCGGACCGAAGTTCGTGGCGATGAGATCGACCGCGGCGACCTGACCGGGCCGCACTTTGCCGGGAAAGTTCTGAGCGGCGACGTTGATCTGCGCGGTCTGTTGCGCGATCGCGGAGAACGGAAGGAGAGAGAAGAGGGCGACGAGCAGAGTCTTCACGCCATTAATACGGAACATCAGTCGTGAACGTTGATGACGATTCGTCCGCGGACGCGTCCGGCAAGAATCTCGTCCGACAGTTCTGCGATCTTCGACAGCGGCTCGGTCCGGCTGAGCGACGCGAGTTTCTCGCGATCGAGATCGGATTCGAGTCGCGACCACGCTTCGAGCCGCTTCGGCATCGAGGTCTCGATCGAGCTGACGCCGAGGAGTGAAACGTTGCGGAGGATGAGCGGAAAGACCGTCGTGTTCAGCTCCGCGCCGCCGGCCATGCCGCACGCGGCGATCGCTCCTTCGTAAACCGTTTGCGCGAGCAGGGTCGCGAGCGTCTGGCCGCCGACTGTATCGATGGCGCCGGCCCATTTCTCCGATTGCAGGGGACCGCCTTTTTTCGCGAGCTCCTCGCGGGCGATGATCGATGAAGCGCCGAGCTCGCGAAGATACGGTTCCAGCTCCGCGCGTCCCGTTGATGCAGCGACGCGAAAGCCGCGCTTTGCGAGGAGCATCACCGCGAGTGAGCCGACGCCGCCCGCCGCACCGGTCACGACGACTTCGCGATCCGAAGGAATGACGCCGGTGTGCTCGAGCGCGAGGACGCAAAGCATTGCCGTGAATCCGGCGGTGCCGATGCGCATCGAATCTTCGAGCGACAACGTCGGAGGCAGCGGCACGAGGACGTCGCCGCGCACGCGCTGCCGTTCCGCATAACCGCCCCAGTGCAGCTCGCCGAGGCCGTGCGCGAGTCCGATGACGCGATCGCCTGGTTTGTAACGAGAGTCGGTTGATTCGACGACGGTGCCGGCGAGGTCGATGCCGGGAACCATCGGGAACTTGCGAATGATCTTTCCGCGTCCGGTGACGGCGAGCGCGTCTTTGTAGTTGAGTGACGAGAAGGCGATGTCGACGACTACGTCGCCGCCCGGCGGCAACTCCTCATTCGACAACTCTTTCAGCGCAACGTCGTAATTACCCGCTGCGTTCTGCTCGGCGACCAGAGCACGAAACCGATTCATTACAAAACCTCCCCTCCGTTGTGTATCACGGCGACGATAGAATGTCGCCCGCCCGGCTGATGATCAAAGCACTCGTCGTCGACGATTCCGCCTACAACCGCGTCACGCTCTCCCGCATGCTGGAGACGAACGCGCAGATCAAAGTGATCGCGACCGCGGTCAATGGCGAAGACGCGATCAAACAGGTGATGAAACATCGCCCCGACGTGATCACGCTCGATCTCGAGATGCCGATCATGGACGGCTTCGCGTTTTTGCGGTGGCTGATGGCGAATCTGCCGACGGCGGTGATCGCGGTGTCGTCGCGCGCCA
Source organism: Acidobacteriota bacterium (assembly GCA_025463165.1). Taxonomy (GTDB): domain Bacteria; phylum Acidobacteriota; class Thermoanaerobaculia; order Gp7-AA8; family Gp7-AA8; genus JAOBAU01. The sequence continues at coordinate 6,426 of JAOBAU010000193.1, forward strand.
GCGATCGAAGCGTCTTCAAAGCGCTGGAGCTCGGCGCCATCGACTTCATCGCCAAACCGGGCGGCCGCGTGTCGCCGCGACTCGAAGAGATTCAGCGCGACCTCATCTCGAAAGTCATGCAGGTGGCCGACCTGCGGATGGACAACCTCCGCCGCCGCGTCCAGGAAGAAGAGAAAGCGGCGGTGCCGCCGGCGACCGATACGGAGCGCTGCGCGCAGGGGATCGAGTTAGTGGCAGTCGGTTGTTCGACCGGCGGTCCGCCCGCGCTGCAGCATCTCTTTCAGTCGCTGCCGCTGTTGCCGGTGCCGTTCGTCGTCGCGCAGCACATGCCGCCGACGTTCACCCGGCTCTTCGCGGAGAGAGTCAACAGGTTGACCAGATACACGGTGAAAGAAGCGGACGACGGCGAGATGCTCGGCGCCGGCACGATCTACATCGCGCCCGGCGGCATGCAGACCGAAGTGCGGCGCAGCGGCGACGGATTGCAGGTGCGCGTTTTTCCGGCGAGCCTGACCGACATCTACGCGCCGTCGGTCGACCGGCTCTTCACGACCGCCAGCGCGGCCTGCTCCGATCGCCTCGTCGCCGTGATCATGACCGGCATGGGCGACGACGGCGCGGAGGCGATCCGCCTCGTGCGCGGACGCGGCGGCCGCACCATCGCCGAGTCGGCAGAGACCGCCATCATCTTCGGAATGCCGGGCGAGGCGATCAAGACCGGAGCCGTCGAGCAGGTCCTGCCGCTCGGCGACATCCCCAACGCCATCCACCGCTTGTGCGCGGGCTGAAAAGCGTTTCGAGTGTGTTAGATTCGTCCGCGAATCCCGGGTCCCCGAGAGAGAGATGAGCGAAGAACAAAAAGCTGAGAAGTTTCTCGAGCTGTTCAGTCGAGGCAAGGAGTTCACCGAAGAGCTCCTGCGTGAGAACCAGAAGCTTCGCTTCCGTCTCGCGTCGCTGGAGACCGAACAGGCCGCGGGCGCAACGAGCGAAGAAGTGATGCGGCTGCGCGCCGAGATTCAGCAGCTCACCGACGAAAACCGTCGCATGGGGATGCGCTTCAAGGAAGTCGAAGAAGAGAACAAAGACTTCGCCAACCGCTACATCGAGATCGAAGAGCAGAACAACAATCTGGCGAACCTCTACGTCGCCAGCTATCAGCTGCACTCGACGCTCGACTTCAAGGAAGTCATCCAGATCGTCCAGGAAATCGTCATCAACCTCGTCGGCGCGGAAGCATTCTCGATCCTGCTGCTCGATGAAAAGACGAACGAGCTGAAGTCGATCGCCTCGGAAGGTGAAGACGTGATGCCCGGCGTCGCGCAGCTTTCGACGCGCCTCGGCGAAGGCATCCTCGGCACCGTCGCGAAGACCGGCGAGAGCTACTACATCAATCAGGACGTCGAAGGCGGCTCGCTCGCGCTCGACAAACCGCTGGCCGCCGTTCCGCTCAAGATCAAAGAGCACGTCATCGGTCTCATCGTCATCTACAAGCTGTTGCAGCAGAAGGATTCGTTCTCGGCCGTCGACTACGAGCTCTTCTCGCTGCTGGCCGCACACGCTGCTACTGCTATTTTCTCGTCGAAGCTGTATTCGCAGTCGGAACGGAAGCTCAACACGATTCAGAGCTTCCTCGATCTGCTCACCACATCATCGTAAAGAGGGCGGAACAGAGGGAATGGAGAACGCGAACTTTCTGGTCGTTGAAGATTCTCCGACCATGCGCCAATTGATCTCGTTCTCTTTGAAACGATTCAAGAACGCGAAGATCATTGAAGCTGTCGATGGCGTAGATGCGCTCAAAAAGCTCTCCGGTCCTGACAAGATCGATCTCATCCTCACCGACATCAACATGCCGGTCATGGACGGGCTGAAACTCGTTTCGCTCGTCCGCCAGAATGCTCAGCTGAAGAACATTCCGATCATCATCATCACGACAGAAGGGGCGGAAGAGGATCGGGAGCGCGGCCTGGCGCTCGGCGCGAACGCGTACATCTCGAAGCCGATTCAGTCGTCGCATCTGATCAAGACGATCTCGGAGCTGCTCGCCTTCTGAGCCGGCACGGCCGGCTGCGCTGGCCGGCCTTCGCCGCGCATGTCGTTCTTCGCCGGCCGCAGCGATCTCGATAAAACCGCCGCTCCGCGCGACCTTCTCTCCACGCGCCGCGGCGTCGGCATCGTCATCACCGGCATCGTTCTCCTCTTTCTGATCCCGCGCGTCGCACTCCTCTTCGCGCGCGAGCCGTTCTTCGACGAGCTCTACACGCGCTGGATCTCGCGCAAATCGTTCGCCGGGATTCTCGAAGCTCTGCGCAGCGATTCCGGTCCGCCGTTCTACTACTTCGTCGTTCACTTTCTGCCGGCGTCGGTGCGTGCGATGCGCGTCGTGTCGCTGCTCTGCGCGACGATCTCCCTCGGCGCGATCTTGTCCGCGCGCTCGCTCGGCGTGACGCGCTTTCTCGCCGCGTCGCTGCTGGCGGTTTTCCCGCCGGCGGTGCTCTTCGCCGTCGATGCGCGGGCGTATGCAATGTGCGCGATGTTCGTGACGCTCGCGGTGCTCGCGCTCTACGCGGAACGTCCATTCGCCGCGGCACTCGCGCTCGTCGCCGCCGCATACACGCACTACTACGGCGCGCTCTTCATGCCGCTGCTGTTGTTGCGGCGCGACCGGCGATCGTTCGCCGCGTTCGCCGCGGCATGCGTGGCGTTCGCACCGGGCATCGCACTCGCGTTGCGGCAGCCGATCGAAGCGACCGGCTGGGTGAAAGCGCAGGTGTCGACCGTGACATTCGAGCCGCTTGCGCAGCTGTCGTTTGCGGCGCGCTATCCCGATGCGCTCTTTCGTCCGGCGCCCGTCGCGCTCGTCGTGCTCGCGCTCGCGCTGTTCGTCGTCGCCATCGTGCGCGGCTGGAATCGCTTCGCGCCGATGACTCTCATCCCGCTCGCGCTCGTTCTCATTCTCGGATTTCTCGGACGGAGCGCGTACGTCCCGATGCGATTCGAATCGGTGCTCGCCGCGCCGCTCGTGCTCTGGATCGCGACCTCGCTTCATGCGTGGTCGCGGCCGGTGCGGCTCGCCGTTGCTCTTGGTCTGATGGTGATGGGATT
>JAOBAU010000218.1 GCA_025463165.1 Acidobacteriota bacterium
ACATCCGCGCCGCCAAAGACCTCAAGTACAACACGCAGGAGTATCTCTGGGTGAAGTCGCAGGTCCTTTCCGCCAGCAGCTCCGCGATGGCGGAGAAGATGGGCGAAGCGATGAACGCGCAGATGAACGCCAGCTACGCGCAGATGAAGAAGTCGATGGACGAAGCGCCCGACGCCACGACGAAGAAGATGTACGCCGACATGCTGGCCGGCTTCGACAAGCAGAAGACCGAAGCGGCCGCGCAGAAGCAGCAGGAAGATCCGGCGCTCACGTACAACCGCCAGCTCCTTTCGAAGTACGAGGGAGCGCTCAACGCCTTCACCCAGGAAATGTCGAAGTACGAAGACAAGCCGGGCGAAGTACAAAAAAACATGGAGCAGTGGCAGAAGGACATCGACAAAGCGAAAGCCGACGCGAGCAAGCAGCATTAACGTGCGCCGCTTTCCATTCCGCCTCACCTGCTCCGCGTGTGCGGCGGAATTCGATGCAGATCAACTGATCAATCTCTGTCGCACCTGCGGCGCGCCGCTCCTGGTCGTTTACGACCTCGAGCCCGCGCCGCGGTTGCGCGCCGAGATCGTGACGCGTCACGCCGATATGTGGCGCTACGCGGAAGTGCTGCCGGCCGGCGACGACGTCGTCACGCTCGGTGAAGGCGTCACGCCTCTCTTGCCGTCGACGCGTTACGCGAACGTCTTCATCAAAGACGAATCAAAGAACCCGACGCGCTCGTTCAAGTGTCGCGGGATGGCCGCGGCGGTGACGATGGCGAAGCAGCTCGGCGCGACGTCGCTCGCGGCGCCGACCGCGGGCAACGCCGGCGCCGCGCTGTCGGCATACGGCGCGCGCGCGGAACTGCCGGTCTTCGTCGCCATGCCGCGCGACACGCCGCAATCGATCGTCGACGAATGCCGCGCGTACGGCGCAACCGTCGAGCTGGTCGCCGGCGTCATCACCGACGCGGGAAAACGCGTCCAGCAACATCTCGCCGAGCATGGCGGCTTCGATCTTTCGACGCTGAAGGAACCGTATCGCGTCGAAGGAAAAAAGATCATGGGCTACGAGCTGCTCGAAGATCTCGGCCGGCTGCCCGACGTGATCCTCTACCCGACCGGCGGCGGCACCGGGCTGATCGGAATGTGGAAAGCGTTCGACGAGATGCAGCAGCTCGGCTGGATCGGCGACGAGCGCCCGCGCATGTTCACCGTGCAGTCGAGCGGCTGCGCGCCGGTCGTCCGCGCATTCGATCAGCAGCTCGAGAGCGCGCCGGAATGGGAATCGCCGCACACCGGCGCGTGGGGACTGCGCGTACCGCGCGCGATCGGCGATCGCCTCATGCTGCGCGCGCTGCGCGATTCGCATGGCGGCGCGATCGCCGTCGACGAAGCGCAAATCGAACCGGCCGCTGCGGAAGCGCGCAGACGCGAAGGCGTCGACGTCGGACCGGAAGGGGGCGCGGCATTTCTCGCGCTCGATGTGCTCCGCGCGAACGGCAGCGTGAATGATGGCGAGACCGTCGTCGTCTTCAACACCGGCGGCGACAAGTACCGGTAGCCGATCGCGCACCGTAGCGCTCGCCTCGTGATCAGAGTCACCGCGTCTGTCAACGATCCGACGTAGATTGACGTCCATTCACCGGGTCCACATCGCGAGGAGAGAGCTTCATGAGATCGCTGCCCCTGTTCGTCCGGCTTGCGCTGGCCGTCTGCATCACCTTCACGGCATTGCACGCAAACGCACAATGTCCGACGGCCGGACAGGTTGCCAATCCGCAGTCGCCGGCGAATGGAACGAACTTCACCAGCGGCGCGCCGATCGCTCTCAACTGGACTGCCGCCACCGCGGCGAACGTCACCACGTACGTCGTCTACGTTTCGAAGGTCGGCTCCGGCACCACCTCCGGCTATTGCACCGCGTCGGCACCAGGCACGAGCTGCACCGGTTCCTCTCTCGCCGACGGTGAATGGGAATGGGCCGTCAACACGATGACGACCACCTGCCCGACCGGCGTCGATTCAACGAAGCACAATTTCACCGTCGGCTGCGGACTCTCCGCGCCGAACATCTCCTCGCCGACCGATCAGGCGACGAACACGCCGACCAACGTAAACCTCAGCTGGAGCTCCGTTCCGCGCGCCGACAGTTACGACATTTTCCTCGGGCTCGCCGGTCAGGGATGCACCGCCGGCGCACCGGCCGGTACCGTCAACGGCACGACGTTCAATCCGCCAACGCTGCAGGCGGGCACGACCTACGAATGGCGCGTGCTCGCACGCAAGTCCGGCTGTCCCGGCACGACGACGAGCTGCGTGAAATTCACGACCGCCAGCGGCTGCACGCAGGCCGGCATCTTCGATCTCCTCGCGCCGGCGAACAACGACAACAGCAGCTCCACGCCAACGCTCTCCTGGTCGTCATCGAGCGGCGCCGCCGGCTACAAGATCCACCTCGGGACGCAGAATCCGCCGCAGGTCAACACCAACGATCCCGGCACGACCGGCACGTCATACACGCCGAGCACGTTGTCGCCCGGAACGTATTACTGGTACGTCGACGCCATTCCATCGTGCGGCACCAGCGGCGCGCGCTCGAGCGCGAGCGTTCGCTCGTTCACCATCGCGAACAACTGTCCGACCACGAAGCCGACGAATACCGCACCGGCATTGAACGCCACGCTGACGAACGGTAATCCGGTCACGTTCTCGTGGACCGCGGTCCCGTCTGCAACGAACTACAGCATCACCATCTCCGACGACAATGGCGCGACCTCGCGCACGCTCGGCACCGTCGCCGCGCCGGCCACGACGCTCAGCGCGACGCTTGCCGCCGGCAGCTACTACTGGCTGGTGCGCGCAACCTTCTCCGCTTGTCCGACCACGAGCTCCGACCTCGGCCACTTCACGGTCGCGCCGCAGACGTCGTGCTTCACCGCAGCGCCGCGGCTCAGCGAGCCTGCGAACAACGCCACGCTGAACACGACGAGCGTGCACTTCGACTGGGATGGCGTCTCAGGCGCGACGCTCTATCGACTCTTCGCATCGTTCAACGGCGGCAACTTCACGACGCTGATGCTTGCGCGCGAAACCGAATTCACCGCGTCCGTTCCGGCCGGTACGAGCGTCGAGTGGTACGTCGTCGCGTCGGCGGACAGCTGCGCCACCGAATCATCGCACTTCAAGTTCTCGACGGCCGCTTCCGGCTGTCCGACCAATCCCGATTCGCCGCACCTCATCGCTCCCGCCGACGGCACGACGAATCTCACCTCGCCCGTCACCTTATCGTGGAGCTCCGTCTGCGGCGCGACGGCATATCGCGTCATCGGCACGAGCAGCGCCGCCGCCGAGTCGTTCGTCATCGGCACCACGACCGCCACGCAACTCAGCGCGCAGGTTCCCGCCGGCTCGCTGACGTGGGTTGTGCAGGCGCTCTTCGGCGAATGTCCGTCGTCGACATTGTCATCGCGCAGCACCGTCACCATCACCACCGGCACGGCCTGCAACAACGCCGCACCGATCCTCTCGTCGCCGGCGAATGGCGCAAGCGTCAACTCACCCGTGCAGTTCAAGTGGAACGCGTCCGCCGGCGCGAGCGCGTACAAGCTCTACGTCGCGCTCAACGGCGGAACGCCCGACCTCCTCGCGACGACGACCGAGACTGAAGCGACGCGCATCATCCCGGCCGGCACCGTCACGTGGTTCGTCGAAGCGGTCTACGCCGGCTGCGCGAACGTTCGTTCATCGGTGTTCACGTTCACCGCGCTCGCCGATCGCATCTGCGGCAGCGGCTCGATTCAGCTGACGTCGCTGCCGACCGCGCCCGTTCCATCTCCGGTCACGCTGACCTGGACGCCGGTAACCGGTACAACCGGTTACCGCGTTTACGCGGCGGCCGACGGCGGCTCGCCGACGATCGTCGCACGCGTCACGCAGCCGAGCGCCACCGTCTCGCTGCCGAGCGGCGTCATCGAGTGGTACGTCGAAGCGCTCTTCACCGATTGCGATCCGATCGTCTCGCCGAAAGCGAAGTTCACCGTCGCCCTTGCGACCACCTGCGGCACGCACGTCGCTCCGGCGCCGATCGCGCCCGCCGCCGGCAGCAGCAGCGGCTCGCCGGTCGCGTTCTCGTGGGGCGCCGTGCCGGAAGCGGTTGCCTATCGCGTCTGGATCGCGCTCAACGGTCAGCCGGTCGTCGACATCGGCTTCACCAAAGACACCAAGCTGACGCACGAGCTCGCGCCCGGCACCGCGTCGTGGTTTGTCGAAGCGTATTTCGATGCCTGTCCGCCGGTCGCTTCGGCGCGCACCAGCTTCACGATCACCAGTCCGACGCCGCGTTGCAGCAGCGAAGCGCCGGCGCTCATCACTCCCGCCGACGGCACGACGAACGCCGGCTCGCCGGTCGTCTTCACCTGGAGCGGCGTCGAAGGCGCGCGCGGCTATCGCATCTTCGGCGCGCTGGCCGGCGGTGAGCTCATCTACCTCGGCACCACACCCGATACATCGTTTGAAAAACCGCTGCCGCCCGGCAACTACATCTGGTCGATCGAAGCGGTCTTCGAAGCCTGCAGCTCAACGCGCTCGTCGCGCGGCTCGTTCACGGTCGCGCAGCGCCAGAACTGCTCGACTGAAGCGCCGCGACTGCATACGCCTGCCGACAAATCGGCCGGCGTCTCGAACGACGTCGACTTCGGCTGGGATCCGATCAGCGGCGCCGTCGGCTACGCGGTCTGGGTCAAGCCGCGCAACGGCGCCGCGGCGGTGATCGGCACGACGAACGACACCGATCTCGATCGCAACCTTCCCGACGGCGCATTCGAATGGTGGGTGGTCGGCTTCGTCGCCGGCTGCAACACCGTCGAATCGGCGCACTTCAACTTCGAAACGAAATCATCCGACGCCTGTCTGCACAAGCGTCCCGTCGTGCTCACGCCGCTCGATGGCGAGACGCACATCCTTTCGCCGGTCAACTTCTCGTGGAGCGCCGTCGCGCAGGCGAAGAGCTACAAAGTGTGGGCGTCGTTCGATCACGACGGCCCCAGCGTCCTCGGCACCACCACGACCACGGCGCTCGTGGCCGACGTTCCCGCCGGTACCATCGCGTGGTTTGTCGAAGCGACCTTCGATGGCTGCCCGTCGACGCGTTCCGCGATCAGCACCTTCGTCGCAACGCGCACTGCGCCGGCATGCGGCACGCCGGACAAACCGCTGACCACCGTCGTCGGCCGCACCGTCTCCGGCACGCAATTCGGCGTCCGCTGGAGCGCCGTCGCGAACACGAAACTGTACGAGGTGCAGGAAGCGACGAAGGCCGATTTCTCGAACGCCACCACGCGCACGTCGACCGGCGTCACGTGGCCGTTCACGCGCACCGTCACCGTGCCGACCGTCTTCTACTATCGCGTGCGCGGCGTCAGTAACTGCAACGACGAGCGCGGTCCGTACTCCGACGTCGTCAGTACGACGGTCGTACCGGCGAGCTCCGAGCCGTCGGTCGAAGTCGGCACGCAGAGCAACGTCGTGCAGACCGTCTTCATCCCCGGCCCGGCCACGCCGACGCCCTTCACCGCGCGCGGCGACAAACCGTGGATGACGGTCACGCCGTCGTCCGGTACGATCGGTCCAGATGGAATGACGTTCACGATCACTTCCGCCGCCGGCACACTGCCGATCGGCACGACGATCGGTACGATCCTCCTCACCTACGGCAGCTCCGGAAAAATGGCGACGAACGCCGGCGGCTTCAACTTCCCGGTGTCGATCAGTCTCGTCACGCCGGTCGCGCCGACGCCGAAGAACACGCCGCCGCCCGACTCGCTCATCATCCCCGCCGTCGCACACGCGCAGGGCGCGAACTCGTCGATGTTCGAGTCCGACGTCCGCGTCAGCAACACCGGCGCGCAGACGCAGAAGTACCAGCTCAACTTCACGCTCTCCGGCGTCAACGCAACACAGTCCGGTCAGTCGACGACGATCGAAGTCGAGCCGGGCGCGACGATGGCGCTCGACGACATCCTGACGACGTTCTTCGGCTCGTCGACTGACGCCAGCACCAGCGGCGTGCTCGAGATCCGTCCGCTCACGTCGTCGTCGAGCGCATCAGCGTTCTCGCAATCAACAGTCAGCGCGGTCTCGCCATCGACCGTCGCGTCGAGCCGGACGTTCAATCAAACGCCGACCGGCACGTTCGGCCAGTTCATCCCGGCCGTGCCGTTCTCCAGCTTCATCGGCAACACCGGCAGCGGCACGACGAAGTCGGTGTTGTCGCTGCAGCAGATCGCGCAGTCGGCCGCGTATCGAACGAACTTCGGCGTCGTCGAAGCATCGGGTGAACCGGCCGATCTGCTCGTCAGCGTCTTCAACAACGCGAACGAGAAGCTGAAAGAGATTCCGATCTCGCTGCAGGCCGGCGAGCATCGCCAGCTCAACAACTTCCTCGCCACGAACGGCGTCAGCATCAGCGACGGCCGCATCGAAGTGGAAGTGACGTCGCTGACCGGACGCGTCACCGCGTACGCGTCGGTCGTCGACAACGCCACGAACGATCCGCTGCTCGTCTCGCCGGTACTGAAAGGCGCGACGTCATCGACGCGCTACGTCGTTCCGGGCGTCGCCGATCTGAACAACGGCATCGCCAGCTGGCGCACCGATCTGCGCATCTTCAACGATTCGACCTCGCCCGCGACCGCGTCGCTCAACTACTACCCGCAGGGAAATCCGGGCGCGCCGAGTACGCAGTCGATCACACTCGCGCCGGGCGAAGTGCGCGCCATCGACAACTCGCTGCAGTCGCTTTACAACCTCAGCAACTCCGGCGGCGCGATCACGATCGTTTCGTCATCGAGCACGAATCTCGTCGTCACCGCACGGACGTACAACCAGACCGCGAACGGTACGTTCGGCCAGTTCATCCCGGCCGTCACTCCGGCGCAATCGGTCGGCGCCGTCGACGGTCGCTCGCTCCAGCTCCTGCAGCTCGAACACTCCGATCGCTTCCGGACGAACATCGGCTTGTCCGAAACGACCGGCAACGCCGCGACCGCCGAAGTCTCCGTGAACCTGCCCGATTCCAAAGTGACGCCGGTGATCTCGATCCCGCTCGCCGCCAACGAATTCCGCCAGTTCTCCCTCGGTGACTTCGGCCTCGGCAACGTCTACAACGCCCGTGTCACCGTCCGCGTCACCGAAGGCAGCGGCAAAGTCACCACCTACGGTTCGGTGATCGATCAGATCACGCAGGACCCGACGTACGTCCCGGCCCAGTAACGGCGAAAGCAGGGGGTCAGGTCTGACCCCCTGCTTTCCCTCCGGCGTCCGACAGCGAGCGTCATCTGCATATAATGCGCGCCGCGAAAACTTCGGAGGTTTCACTTGCCTGAATCACAACAGTACGACGTCGTCATCATCGGCAGCGGCCCGGGCGGTTACGTCGCCGGCATCCGCGCCGGGCAGCTCGGTTTGAAGGTTGCCGTCATCGAAAAGGACCCGTTCCTCGGCGGAACCTGCCTTCACCGCGGCTGCATCCCGACGAAGTCGCTGCTCGAAAACGCCGACGTCTGGGGAAAGATCCAGAAAGCCAAAGAGTTCGGCATCACCATCGGTGACGCTCGCCTCGACTGGTCGGTCGTGCAGACGCGCAAACAGGGCGTCGTCGATCAGAACGCGAAAGGGATCGAGTTCCTCTTCAAGAAAAACAAAGTCGAGCGCATCACCGGCTTCGGCAAAGTCATCGATCGCAACACCATCGACGTCGACGGCAAGCAGATCAAGACGAAAAACATCATCCTCGCCATGGGCTCCGTGCCGCGCGATCTGCCGCACATCAAAGCCGACGGCGTCCGCATCATCAACTCCGATCACATCCTGAAGATCGATCGCGTTCCCGCATCGATGCTTGTCATCGGCGCCGGCGCGGTCGGCTGCGAGTTCGCCTCGATCTTTCATCGCTTCGGCACGAAGGCGACGATCGTCGAAGTGATGCCGCAGCTGCTTCCGATCGAAGACGCCGAGATCTCGAAAGAGTTCACGCGCATCTTCAAGAAGAAGGGCATCGACGTCATGACCGACGCGAAAGTCGAATCGGCAACGCCGCACGAGAACGGCGTGAAGGTCGTCGTCTCCTCGAAAGGAAAGCAGCAGGAGCTCGACGTCGAAGTCGTCCTCTCCGCGACCGGACGCCGGGGCGTCACCGAAAACTGCGGACTCGAAAACACGAAAGTGAAAATCGATCGCGGCTTCGTGCAGGTCGATGAATTCATGCGCACCGCCGAGCCGAACGTCTACGCGATCGGCGACATCGTCCCCACTCCCGCCCTCGCGCACTGCGCGTCGGCGGAAGGCATTCTCGCCGTCGAGCACATCGCCGGCCTCGCGGTGCGCGGCATCAACTACGACCACGTTCCGAACGCGACGTACACCGATCCGGAAGTCGCATCGGTCGGTCTCACCGAAGCGAAGGCGAGAGAGCGCGGGTACGAAGTAAAGATCGGCAAGTTCGCCTTCACCGCGAACTCGAAAGCGAAGATCATCGGCGAATCGGGCGGCATGGTGAAGTACGTTTCCGACGCGAAGTACGACGAGCTCCTCGGCGTGCACATCGTCGGACCGAAAGCGACGGAGCTGATCGCGGAAGCGTGCGCGGCGCTGGAGCTGGAAGCGACGAGCGAGTCGATCGCGAAAACGATTCACGCACACCCGACGCTCTCCGAGGCGATGATGGAAGCGGCCGAGGACGTCGCCGGCCACTCGATCCATCAGTGAGCCGGCACGGCCGGCGGCGCTGGTTGGCCAAGCCTCGGCACACGTCCGTCCGAAGTGTCACAGCAGGGATTAACGATGAGAAGCAATGACTGAAGCCGTACTCACCAGCAGCGACACGCACGGACTCTCGAAAGAGCAGCTCCTCGAAATCGATTACTTCCTGCGCCTCACGCGCACGCTCGAAGAGCGTCTCGTGGCGCTCTTTCGCCAGGCGAAAGTGATCGGCGGGCTCTATCGCTCGCTCGGCCAGGAAGGGGAATCGGTCGCGTGCGCGTACGCGCTCGACTACAAACAGGGCGACGTCGTGCAGCCGCTCATCCGCAACATGGGCTCGATCCTCGTCGCCGGCGCGAAGCCGGCCGACATCATTAAACAGTACATGGCGAAAGCCGACTCGCCGACGCGCGGACGCGAGCTGAACATCCACTTCGGCAATCCGGCGAAAGACGGCTTCATCGGCCAGATCTCGATGCTCGGCGACATGATCCCGGTCATGGCCGGCATCACGCTCGCGGGCCGGATGCAGAAACGCAATCTCGTCGGCCTCGCCTTCATCGGTGATGGCGGGTCGTCGACCGGCGCGTTCTGGGAAGGGATGAACTTCGCGTCGGTGCAGCGGTTGCCGCTCGTCGTCGTCGTCGAAGACAACGGCTACGCGTATTCGACGCCGACGTACAAGCAGACCGCCGCGAAAACGCTGGCCGACAAGTCGTACGCCTTCGGCTGCTTCGGCGAAACCGTCGATGGCAACGACGTCCTCGCGACGTACGGCGCCGCGAAGCGCGCCATCGATCGTGCACGATCGGGCGGTGGCGTCACGCTGCTCGAAGTGAAGACATTCCGGATGAAGGGACATGCCGAGCATGACAATCAGGCGTACGTTCCACCGGAAGTGATCGAAGAGTGGAAAGCTCGCGATCCGCTGGCGCGCTACGAGCGCGTGTTGCAGGAGATCGGCGTCGGAACACTCGCGGATTTTGAAGGGATCCAGGCGCGCGTGAAGCGCGAGGTCGATACCGCCACCGACGAAGCCGACCGCTCACCGATGCCAAATCCCGAAGATGCGGCGAAGGGTTTGTTTGCGGGCGACGGCTACTGGGAGAACGCATAGTGGCGGAGACGTTTTACATCGATGCAATCACACAGGCGATGTCGGAAGAGATGGCGCGCGACGAGCGCGTCTTTCTGATCGGCGAAGACGTCGGCAGTTACGGCGGCGCGTTCCGCACCAGCGCCGGACTGATCGAAAAGTTCGGCGCGGAGCGCGTCATCGACACGCCGATCTCCGAGATCGCGATCACCGGCGCAGCGTCCGGCGCGGCGCTGATGGGCATGCGTCCGATCGCCGAGATGCAGTTCATCGACTTCATCACCTGCGCGTACGACATGCTCGTCAA
>JAOBAU010000239.1 GCA_025463165.1 Acidobacteriota bacterium
TCGACAAATTGAAGAGGAAAACGGACGAGCAGCTCGACGCGCTCAACGCCGACAATTTCGACGAGAAGCTGGCGGAGTGGAAGAGCGAGCTGCCGCGGTGGAAGAAGGAAGGAGGCGCGACGGTTGATCGCCGCGTCGCCGAGCTTGAAGCGCGCGTCAACGCGATGACGCGCGATCTGGAGCGCTCGAATCGCGCGGAAGAAGCGCGGCGGCTGAAGGAGCGATTCCAGACGTGGCTGAACGACATCCGGAAGTGACGGACAAGAAGACGTTCACGTATGAGGAAGCAGCAGCCATGCTCCCTCGCGTGCAGGAACTGACCAGCGAAGCCTGGGCGGCCGTCGAAGCGCTCCCCGAGGAAGCGGTCGGTGAGTATCAGCAGATCGTCGGCGACTGGGCTGAAGCCCTCATCGCCCTCGGCATCGACGTGAAAGGTCTCTGGCTCATCGATTTCGACAACGGTAGCGGCTACTACTGCTGGAAACATCCCGAAACCTCCCTCCAGTTTTTTCATGGGTATGAGGAGGGGTTTGGAGGGCGGGTTCCGCTTACGTGACAGTTTCGAGGACTGAGGACTGAGGACTGAGTCGCTTCGCGTCCGCGGTCCCTGCCTTTACTCAGTCCTCAGTCCTTTTGACTATGTTGAAAGCCATCGCCTTCGACCTCTGGGAAACACTCCTGACCGACACGCCGGAGTTGTCGCGTGCGCAGGAGGCGTTGCGTCTCGAGCGGATGGAGCGGGCGCTGGTTGCTCGCGGGTTTTCCGCGGAGGCGCATCGGATCGAAGAGGCGTATCGGAAGTTGTGGCGGCGGTGCCTCGAGCTTTACTGGTCCGTCGATCGCGACGTGCCTTGCCGCCGGCAGATCGAGCATTTCCTCGAAGCGCTGGAGCTCGATCCGGCCACGTTCGATGAAGAGGTGCTGGCGGAGCTCGAGCATGCGTATGCGATGGCCGCGGTGGAGATTCCGCCGAAGATCGTCGACGGCGCGGCCGAAGTAATTTCGACGTTGAAGCAGCGCGGCTTCCGCGTCGGATTGATCAGCAACACCGGCCGCACTCCCGGCTACGCACTCCGCGACGTACTCGACAACCTCGGCCTCGGCGCATCGATTGACGTAATGCTCTTTTCGAACGAGCACGGCGAGTGCAAACCAAGCGCATCGATTTTCGAAGAGCTGCGCCGCGGACTCGATGTCGCGTACGACGAGCTTATGTTCGTCGGTGACAATCTCTATGTCGACGTCCACGGCGCCCAGCGCCTCGGCATGCGCGGCGTCCACTTCGTCCCGCCCGTGCGCGGAACCGCGGTTGCGCCGCCGTTCGAGCACGGGCTGGAGATCGTCGCCGATGCGACGATCTCCGATTTGCGCGAGTTGCTGACGCTGGTTTGAAGATGAGCCGTTATCCGGTGCGGCCTCCCGCTCCAATGTGGGTGCGATGTATCGCCGCGGGATTCGGATTGGGGCTGCTTGTTCGAGCGTTTCCATCCGGGTGGGTCGGAATCATCGTTGGAGCCGCATGGCTGGCGTTCGGGTTGTACGGCGGACTGCCTCTCGTCACGACTGTCAAAGACTGGCGGCCAACGGCCGCGAGTGACGAAATTGACGAATCCCACTTGCGCGGTCTGCGCGTAATGCGGCGCCGAAGAATGAGTCAGTGGCTGGCGATTCCGGTGACCATCTTGCTGATCGCCGCGTGCGCGTCGCGCGTGATCGGCAGCGGCCGCGAGCCGTTGCTCCTGCTGCTCGCGCTGCCGCTGCTGATCATCACCTTTCAATATCAACTGAGCCGTTGCCCGCGCTGCGCGTACGGGTTCTTCACGAAATCGACGAGTCGCGCCGCGGCGCTTCATCGCCAGGCGTCATGCGGACACTGCGGACTTTCACTCGACGCGCGGTGATCGCGATTCACATCCCGAGGCTCCGCACCCGCACATACGCCAGGTAACTCCGCGGCGATCCGTATCGCGTCTTCAATCCGCTCGGCACGTCGTAGAACGTGACGTTGCCGCCGACTCCCGCGAGCATCCGTTCGTTGCGATAGACGTCCTTCGTGTAGCCCACCGTCAGCGCTGTGATGGTGAAGATCTCTTCGTATTCTTTGTCGACGCGCTCGAAACGTCCGGTCAGGTAGTTCGAGGTGCGGAACTTCCAGTTGGCTTCGGCGGTGATGCCGTCGGTGCCGTGGCCGTGGGCCTGGTTGTGTCCCCAGATCAGGCTGGTGGCGAGGCTGCCGTCCTGCAATGGGAGATAGTGCTGGATCGATGCGGTGGTGCGTTGCACGTTGCCGGGCTCGTGCGCTTCGGGATTGACGAGATGTCCGGTCGAGAGTTGCAGCGTCATATTCGGCGATGGATCCCACGTCCCGCGCACCGACCAGGAATCGATGCTGCCGCCGTCGATGTCCCAGCGATTCTCATCCGGTTCTTCGCCGTGAAAGCCGGAGAGCGCGACCGAGAATGGACCGGACTTCGCGCCGATCGTGACGACGTTGTTCGCAATGTGCGTCGAGTCCTGGAGGTGATGGCCGAGCGTCGCCTGCGGGAGTTCCTGCGCCGACGGACGATGCGGATACGCGACCGGACCGAGCGATGGATCGCCGACCGGGGCCGCGTATGAATATCCAATCGTGTTGTGGCCGAGATCGATGGCGAACTCGGCGGCAAGCTCCATGAGGAAATCGTGGGGATGTTGTGAGTCGACGATCGGTAATCCGTGCGCCGTCTCGCCGGTTTGGAAGAGCTCGGCGTAACCGCGTTGCGGCATGAACAGCGGCTCGAGACTCACCATCGAACGGAGCATCAGCTGTCCGCCGGCGAGCGGACGATCGGCCATCGCCATCGCCCAGTTCGTGGAGAAAAGTTGATCGCGGCCGCGCGGCCCGGTTTGCGACGTGGCGTCGAGGAACGCGGCGCCGTGCAGCATCACGCGCCAGTCGCCGAGTTGCGTCATCGTCATTTCCATCGGGACCGCGGCGGGGGCGGTGCTGGTGCCGGACGCCTGCTGCATCAGCAGGTCGGCGGCAGGTGAGGACGACATCATGTGGTGCTCGTGCTGCGCCAGCGCAATCGCCGGCGTGGCGGCGAGCGTGAGGATGAAAGCGAACGTCTTCATGAAACGAGACTCCTTCTGCGTACGAATCGGCGGCGGAGCGCGAGACGTGCCGAGGAATCAGATGAGGAGTGTGGCGAGGAGGATGTGCAATCCGACGTCGCGGTCGGCTCGCAGCACCTCCGTGTTGCGGAACGCGCTCGACGCGACGCGCGCAATGACGACCGGCGCGAACGCGATCACGATCGTCCGCGGCGGTTTCAGCGATGACGTCGTTTTCTGCTGCGGCGCGGCGTCGCGCAACGGCTTCTCCGCGATCACTTTCGCCATCCCGCCGCAATGCGGCATGGCCGCGCGCATCACGCAGCAGTTGACGATGCAGAGTGACGTGATCGCCGCCGGCAGCGCCAGCGCTGCGATCCACGTGAGGATGATGAAAAGACGTTTCACGCGTCGCCGAGAACGGCTCCGCGGCGGACGATATGCCCGGAAATTCTGCGCAAATCAGCTCCGTTTAGCCGAATAACTTTGTCCAACTCCTGCACCTCTCCCGCACGAAACGGGCGTACGGCGGGAAAGCTGCGTTCTCTGCGCGGCTCAATCCACAACCACTAGTTCGGAGGCTTTTTGTCGAAACACATTCGGGTGTACTGGCTGACGTGTGTCCTGATGATCGCGGCGATTCAGGCTGGCGCGACCACCATCGTGATGCCGACCGACGAGCAGCTCATCGACAAGTCGCCGGTCGTCGTCGAAGCGACGGTGAAGAGCTCGGCGCCGGTGATGCTCGGCGGCGGGATCTTCACGGAGACGCATCTGATCGTGACCGAGGCGCTGAAAGGGAATGTGGCGGGAGAGATCGTCGTGCGTGAGATCGGCGGCGAGCTCGACGGCCGCATCACGAAGATCTTCGGCACGCCGATCTATACCGCCGGTCAGCGCGTCCTCGCGTTTCTGACGCGGACGCCGCGCGGCGATTACCAGACCATCGATCTCTTCGCCGGAAAGTTCACCGACCGCGAGATGCTGAACGGCGATCGATTCTGGACGCGCGACGCGGAAGCGAACGACGTCTCGCTGCTCGACGCCGATCTGCATCCGCTGCCGCCCGCGAAAACGCAGCGCCGCGCGGAAGCGTTCTCGCAGTTCGTCGCGGAGCGCGCCAGCGGACATTCAAAAGCGCGCAATTACGAAGTCGAAAATCCGGTACCGGCGCTCGAAGAGCAGTCGATCACCGCGCAGTTCACGCTCATCTCCGAGCCGACCGTCTATCGCTGGGCGACGTTCGACAACGGCGGCAGCGCGCGCTGGCTCAGCTACGGCTCGCAGGGCGGTTACAGCGGCGGTGGCGTCAGCGAAGTGCAGACGGCGATGGCGTCGTGGAACAACTACAGCGGCGCGAAGATCAGCTACAGGTACGGCGGCACGACCACGACACATGGCGGCAACAACGCGCCGAACGGAACGAATGAAGTGCTGTTCGAAGATCCCAATCAGGAGATCGCCGGCGCATGGAACGGTCGCGGCGGCGTCGTCGGCCTCGGCGGTTTCAACGGCATCAGCGGCTCCGCCAACTGGACCGCGTCATTCACCGCCGATGCGTCGCACGCGGCGGGAACGTATCGCGCCTACAACATCACCGAAGGAAACTTCGTCGTGCAGGATGGCGTTTCGGCCGCGACCGGCATCCCGAGCGCGACGCTTGCGGAGATCGCGGCGCACGAGCTCGGACATACGCTCGGCTTCGGCCACAGTGCCGACTCGACCGCGCTGATGTACGCGACCGTCAGCGGACGCGGACCGTCGCTGCGCGCCGACGATCAGCTTGCCGCGCGCTGGCTCTATCCCAGCGGCAGCGGCACGACGACGCCTCCGCCGGTCGCGACCGCGCCGGCCGCTCCGTCGAATTTGTCGGCGACGGCGAGCGGGACGAGCGTCCGTCTGCAGTGGAGCGACAACGCCACCACTGAGACCGGGCAATCGGTTTACGTCGCGCAGGGGAGCGGCGCGTTCAGCAAAGCGACCGACGTCGCCGCGAACGTCACCACCACGAATCTCAGCGGCTTCACCGCCGGCTCCTATCGTTTCTATGTCACGGCATTCAACTCCGTCGGTTCTTCGACGACGTCGAACGTCGCGAACGCTACGATCGGCAGCACTGCCGGCGTCGTGACCGCCGCGTTCAGCGTCTCGACGGCGAACGGTACCGCCGGCCAGACGAGCTTCTCGTTCATCGATCAGACCACCGGCGGCACGATCGCCTCGCGCGTCTGGAACTTCGGCGATGGACAGACGTCGACCACCGCGAATCCGACGCACGTTTACGCGAACGCCGGCAACTACACCGTGACGCTCGTCATCACGTCGACCGGCGGCGCGCAGTCGTCGGCCACGCGCAACATCAGCGTCGTCGCGGCATCAGCGCCGCTCAACGCGTCGTTCAGTTACGCGCCGCTCGATCCGATCGCCGGACAGGACGTCGTCTTCACCGATGGCACGACCGGCGGCGCGACCTCGTGGGCGTGGAGCTTTGGCGACGGCACCACGTCGGCCGCGCAGAATCCGATCAGGCGCTTCGCGAAAGCGGGGACGTATCACGTCGCGCTCACCGCGACGAAGAGCGGCTCGTCGTCATCGAGCGCCATCGATCTCGTCGTCAACGCCTCGATCCCGGCGACGCCGGCCGTGTCGGCGGCGTTCAGCGTCTCGCCATCGACGGCATCCGTCGGTGATGTCATTTCGTTCTTCGATCAGTCGTCGGGATCGCCGTCGTCGTGGTCGTGGAACTTCGGCGATGGCGCGACGTCATCGCAGCAGAATCCGACGCACGTCTTCGCGGCGCGCGGCGCGTATCTCGTGACGCTGACGGCATCGAACGGTTCGTCGTCGGCGAGCGCGTCGCATCAGGTGACGATCAACGCCGACACGACCTTCCGCTCGCTCGTCTCCGTCACCGCGCAGACGAACGGCATCGGCGGCTCGGTCTGGCGGACGGAGCTGACGCTCTTCAACGCCGGCGACGAAGGTCTCAGCGTGCACGCGATCTATCTCGCGACCGCTGGCACCGCGCCGGTGACGCGCAGCTTCTTCCTCGCGCCGCGGCAGGTGGCGGCGTACAACAACGCGCTGCTCGACATCTTCGGCATCGGCAGCGGCGCCGGAGCGATCGCGATTGAAGCGACCGGCGCGAACGAGACGCCGCAGCTGAAGATCGCCAGCCGCACGTTCACGACCGGCTCGACAGGAACGTACGGTCAGGCAGTTCCCGACGTGCATGCCGACGGTCTGCAGCAGACTCTCTACGTCACCGGCCTCGCGACGAGCGTCGATTACCGCACGAACATCGGACTTGTGAATCGCGCCAACGCGCCGGTGTCGGCGACGCTCGCGCTGCTCGATGCCGATGGACGGACGATCGGTCAGACCGACGTCAGCGTCGGCGCGAACAGCTTTCAGCAGTCGTCGCTGCAGGCGTTCTTTCCGTCGCTCGGCACGCGCGCGTACGAAGTGATGTCGATGCGCGTGATCGCCGGTGCGCAGGATGCGCTGAGCGCGTACGCGTCGGTGATCGACAACCGCACGCAGGATCCGGTGTACGTTCAGGCGACGCCGGTTTCGGCCGGCAGCGAAGTCGTGATTCCGGCGGTCGGCCGCGTGCCGGGCGCGAACGGAACGTTCTGGCGCAGCGACGTCACGCTCTTCAATCCGACGAACGCGTTTCTCAACATTGACGTTCGCTATCTCGCATCGGGCAGCGACAACCGCGGCGCCGTGGTACGCGCGCTGTCGATCGCGCCGAACAAGACGCTCGTGCTCGCCGACGTGCTTGCATGGCTCGGCATGACGTCGGGCAGCGGCGCGCTCGACATCCGCTGGAGCGGCAGCGCCGGTCCGATCGTGACCAGCCGTACGTATACGAGCACGGTCGGCGGCGGGACTTATGGACAATCGATCGATGCCGCGCCGATGGGCGACTTCACGCGCGATGCGTGGGTGACCGGCCTCCGCGCCGACGCCAGTTTCCGCTCGAACGCCGGCTTCGTGAACGGCAGCGATTCGACGATCGGCGTGAGCGTCGCGCTGATCGCGAACGGTCAGCAACTCGCGACGGCATTCGTGCAGCTCGCGCCGCGCGGGCAGCTGCAGTACTCGATGCCGGCGCTGTTTCCCGGCATCAACGCAAACACGATCGGCAGCTTCACGATCGAAGCGCACACTGACTCGCCGTCGCTGCTCGTCTACGGATCGATCGTCGATAACGTGTCAGGAGATCCGGTGTTTTTCGCAGGAGAATGAGATATTGAGGTGAATGGCGTTTGAGGCATTTCGCGAGCCCGACTACCGGCGTTTCTGGACCGCGCAGTTTCTTTCGAACATCGGGTCGTGGATGCAGGCGGTGGCGCAGGGATGGCTGGTCTATCGACTGACGGACTCGCCATTCCTGCTCGGGTTCGTCGCGTTTGCGGGCTCGGCGCCGACGTTCGTTTTGATGCTTCCCGGCGGCGTGCTGGCGGATCAGTGGAACCGCCGGCGCGTCGTCGCGATCTCGCAGGCGGCGCAGGCACTGGCCGCGCTGGCGATCGCGATCTCCGTTCACTTCCATACGGTCACGGTCTGGCAGATTTGCGCGGCCGCCGCCGTCGCGGGAACGGCGATGTCGTTCTCGGCGCCGGCGTGGCAGGCGATGATCGTCGACCTCCTCGAAGATCGTCAGCGGCTGCCGAACGCGCTGATGATGAACTCACTGCAGTTCAATCTCTCGCGCGCGATCGGTCCCGTCATCGCCGGCATCGCACTCTCCGGCGTCGGCGCGTTCTGGTGCTTTCTCCTCAACGCGCTGTCGTTCATCCCGCTCATTATCGTGCTCGGAAGGATTCGCGATCGCCAGCAACCATCGACGGTCA
>JAOBAU010000269.1 GCA_025463165.1 Acidobacteriota bacterium
GATCTTCTGCGCGATCCTCGCCGCATCTTCGACGTTCTCGATCTTCGGGATCATCAGTGTGAACTCGTCGCCGCCGAATCGCGCGACCGTGTCACCTTCGCGCACGCAGCGGTGGATGCGATCGGCCACACCTTTGAGCAGCGCGTCGCCGACCGTGTGGCCGAGCGAATCATTGATGTCCTTGAAGCGATCGAGATCGAGAAAAAACACGGCCAGCTTCTGGTTCGAGCGCGCCGCCTGCGCGAGCGCGACGATCAGCCGGTCCATGAACAGCGGCCGGTTCGGCAGGCCGGTCATCGAGTCGTGATAGGCGAGGTGCTCGATCTCGACGGTGGCGAGCTCGGACGCTTCGCGCTCGTCTTCGAGCAGGCAGGTGATCATGCCGGTGCCGAGCATCGTCTGAATGACGAAGTCGGCGAAGCCGAGGTATGCACTGTAGTTTTGTTCCTGCCCGGTGGCGAGCCAGGCGATGCTGATGCCGAAGTAGTGAAGTTGTTCGATGCCGTAGAGCAGCAGCGCGCCGGTGATGAGCGTGAAGCCGATGCTGCTCCGGCGTTTCGACGTTCGCCACACCGCTGCCGCGCCGGCAAGAAGAGCGGTCGCGCCGATGAATCCGCGCACGCCGTCGGTGACGAAGACGTGGACGGCGGGTGATGGGCCGAACGAGCCGAGTGACGTAATGAGGCCGGTGATGCCGAGGCCGACCAGGATCAGCTCTGATTCGCGAAAGCGCACCGGACGCCGGCGAACGAGCTCATAGACGCCGAACAACAGCCAGCCGAACTGCAGGTATGCGGCCGGACCGGCGATGAGCGTTGCGGCGATGCGGCCCGGATGCAGTGGGCCGAGATGGCGGAACGTGGCCAGGGCGGCGCTGATCGCAGAGGCGGAGTAGTAGATGGCGGTCGCCGTCCACGCAAGCGTCCAGTGCAACAGATACGACTTGCGGTACTCGCGATAAAAACCGAGCAGCAGGAGAGCCATGACGGCGGCGCCGGCCGTCAGAACGGAGAAAAAGGCGAAGACAACAAGGGTTTCGTCGCGCATCACGTGGGAACGGACCGGAAGCGATTCTGCTCGGCGTTTTCATCCTTTGCAACGCCGTGGAAGAAACGTCACCGCTTCTTATTGGTTACTCGTACGCGGCGATCAGGCGTTCCGCTGCACGGTCGTATGCAAATTCCTGTGCACGTGACCAGACGTCGCTGCGCAACGCATCCGAGTTTTCGCGGAGGATGGAGAGCGTCAGCGCGGCGAGCGATTCCGGCGTCGGGGCGGATGCAATCAGCGGCAGCTCGCCGAAAAGCGCGGCGATGCCGTCGATCGGGAACGACAGCGCCGGCGTGCCGCATGCCATCGCTTCGAGGACGGCGCGATGTCCTTCGTCCGATCCGCGCGCGGTGAAGAGCAGCACATCCGCGGCGCGGTAATGTTCGGCCAGATCGTGCTCGTGATAGCCGGCCCAGACGACGTCATTGGCGATGTGGAGCTCGCGTGCGAGCGATTCGAGTTTCGGACGATGCTCGCCGTGACCGATGATCATCAGCCGCGTTTCGTCGAGCGATGCGCGAACGAGCGCGAACGTGCGCAGCGCATCTTCGAAGCCGCGATCCTTCGACAGCTTGCCGATCACCGCGATGAGTTTCGTATCCGCGGCAATGCCGTACAGCGAGCGAGCGTCGGTGCCGTTCGGCGTGAACTGCTCGACGTCGAGCGGCGGCGGCGTGAAGAACGTTTCCCGCGCACGCAGCAGCGGCGCGTTGCGGAATGTATCGTTGACGACGAACAACATCGCCGTACGACGGATGAGCGATCGCGTGAGCGGATCGCCGCGCAACACGCGCCGCGCGTGGAACGTACGCGCGATCCGCGGGCCGCCATCGCGCGTCGCCATGCGAGCCAGCCAGTGGTCGTACGTCAGATGCGCGTGCAGCACGTCGAAGCCGTGATGTTTGACGAGCCGCTCGATCGCGGCCGCGCTGCGCACAAACGAAACCGGGTTCTGCGCTTTGTCGATGATCGGATGCGCGTACGAGAGATGTCCGATCTTCTGCTGCAGCTTGTAACCGCCGACATATGCGTAGTGCGCGTCGACGCCGGCGGCTCGCAGCGACTCGACTTCCGCGAAGGCGGGGGCTGCCGCGCCGGTCCACCGATTTCCGGCGGCGAGGTGGAGGATTCGCATCAGGAGTGTGATGCTACACTTGCCCGCGCCAATGGCGGTCGACAGCGAATTGCTCGAAATTCTTGCCTGCCCTCTCTGCAAAGAAGAGGTGCAGCCGGTCGCGCTTTCCGACTCGCGCGCCGCATCCATCCGCGACAAATACCGCGAGAAGTTCCGCGGCGAAGAGCCGGTCGTCGAGCAGGGTCTCCAGTGCGTCAAGTGCCGGCGGATCTATCCGGTCGTCAGCGACATTCCGGTCATGCTCGTCGAAGAAGCATTCGAGGAAGCGTGAGCCGCGACCGTGTGGCTTGCGCGCCGTCTCACACTTCCTGAAAACACGCCGTTCTACGTTGCGCTGACGACGTTCTTCTACGTCGGCCACATGGTTTTCGCCGGCCAGGTCATTCCGTCCGAGCAGGGCGTGCTCTGGACCCTGGTCTTCGGCATCGTTGCGATGAAGCGCCGCGAGCTGCGGCCGTCGTTTCACATCCTGCTCTTTCCGCTGATCGTCTACGGCATCGTATCGACGGTCTCGTCGTTCGCCAACGGCGAGGCGAAACACTTCTACGGCGAGAGCTCGCTGTGGGGAAAGATGGCGCTCTTTCCGATCGCCATCGCGCTCTATCGACAGGTGCCGCGCGTGCGGCAGCTCGCGCTCGCCGCGATCCTTTTCTTCGGCGCGTACGTTTCCGCGTACGGACTCTTTCAATACATTTCCACGGCGCGCGACCTCGAGCATCGCATCACCGGCACGGCGTCGCATGTCATGACGTTCAGCGGTCTGCTGCTGCCGATCGCGCTGATGTTTCTCGTGCTCTGGCTGCACGAGCCGCTGCGATGGATTCTCGCCGCCGGCACGCTGCTGACCACTGCCGCACTTTGGCTGACGCTGACGCGCAGCGCGTGGATGGGCTGGCTGGCGGCCGTGCTCGTGCTGCTTCTCGCGAAGCGTCCGCGCTGGATCGTTTTCGCGGCGCCGCTGCTCGTGCTCTTCATCGACTTCATGCCGCTGCCGCTCTTCAGCCGGCTGATCTCGACCTTCGATACGAAGCAGTCGTCGAACTTCGATCGCATTCGCATGTGGGAAGGCGGCGTGGAGATCATCAAAGACTATCCGGTCCTCGGCGTCGGCCCCGCGAATGTCAAAGAAGTCTACCCGCTGTATCGAAAGCACGACGCGCCGCGCTTTCGCATCCCCCATCTGCACAACAACGTCATTCAGCTCTGGGCGGAACGGGGCGTACTCGGCCTTGCCGCGTATCTCTTGTTGCTGGGGCTGTTTGTGCGTGAATGCATCCGCGGCTGGCGCGGGCCGAACAGCCATTTCGCGGAGATCGGCATTGCGGTGACGGTCGCGCTGACCGTGGCCGGGATGTTCGAGTTCAATTTCGGCGACACGGAAGTCTTCTTTCTGATGCTCGACCTCTTTGCGCTGGTCGTCGTCTCCCTCGAAGCGAGCCCGGCCGTCCAGGCGAATGCGGAGAGCCTGACGGCTGTTCCGTAACCTTTCAACCATGTCGCCGTCACAGGAAAGAGAAACGCGGGAGATGAAGCACCTGAGCGATCAGGAGTTGATGCGCATCGTTCAGGCGGGCGACTACTCCCCAGCCTCCGAGATCTACGAACGGTATAGCGGCCGTATTTACAACTTCGCATTCCGGTTCCTGAGGAACAGCGAGGCGGCCGAGGATGCGGTACAGGAAGTCTTTGTAAAGATGATGAAGCATGCGAGCCAGTTTCACGGCGACGCGAAATTGTCGACCTGGCTTTTCTCGATCACGGCGAACTGGTGCCGTGACTATTTGCGGAAGGCGGACAACAAGGCGAAGGAAGCGGATGACGTACTGATCACGCTGCCGTCGCCGGAACAGGGCGCCGATCGCGATCTCGAACAACGTGAGAACGAAGCGCTGGTTCGCAAGGCGCTGGCGACCCTGACGCCGGAACAGCGTGAAGCGATTCTGCTGTCGCGGTATCAGGGCTTGTCGTACGCCGAAATTGCACAGATCGCCGGCTGCTCCGAGGGAGCGGTGAAGACGCGAGTCTTCCGGGCGATGGAGACGTTGAAGAAAGCGCTCACCGGCGAAGGGCGCGGAGGATCCCAATGGACGAATGTGATGTCGTGAAGGAGAGTTGGCCGCTGCTGCTGACCGAGTCGCTTGACTCGGCGACGCGCGAGCGGACGCTCCAGCACATCGAGCAGTGCGCGCTCTGCAACGCGGAGTGGGCTGCGTTCCGCGCGACGTGGGCGATGCTCGGAGATCTTCCGGTCGTCGAAGTCCCGGCGCGCGTGAAAGAGAAGTTCCTCGCCACGATCATGCCGCAGCAGGTCGTTGCCGCGCCGGCGACGAATGTGATTCCGTTCCAGCGCCGGCCGGCCTTCAAGTGGCTCGCGCAGGCGGCGGCCGTGGCCATCATCGCCGGCGGCTCGTGGTTCGCCGGACATCGCTCGACCACGGTGCAGCTTGCGCCGACTCCCGCGATCGTCGCCGATCGCCAGCCGATCCAGAACGTCTCAATGCCGTACTCGATCGCCGAGTCGCGCGTCCTGCCGGCAAGCCTCGTCAATCCCGACATTCAGGGACGTCCCGACATTCAGAACGTGCAGTTCTCCGACAACGCGCCGACCGGCGACGTGAACCTGTCGTTCGACATCACCTCGCACGTCACCGTCACCGGCAAGCCGAACGACAAGAGTGTCGTTCGTTTGCTCGCGTACGTCGTCCGCAACGAAGACACGATGTCGCCGTCGCGCTCGCGTGCGATCGACTGGATTCGCCGCGTTTACTCGAACCCGCAGACGACCGATCCGGAAATCGCCACCGCGCTGGCGAGCGTGCTGCGGACGGATGAACATCAGGGCGTGCGCATCAACGCCGTCGACACGCTGAAGACGCTGCAGCCGAGCGGCGCGAATGAAACGACGACGCAGGCGCTGATCGAAGCCCTGCGCAGCGATCCGAATCCGGCCGTTCGACTCAAAGCGGTCGAAGCGCTGGCGAATCTCGCCCGCTCCGGAACGCAGCTCGATGCGATGACTCTCGACACGCTGCGCCAGAAAGCGGCGCAGGACGATGAGAACACCTACGTTCGCGTGAAAGCCGCGGAGGCGCTGAGCAACGTTCACCCGTAATGATTACGAAGAGTCCCATTCTCGCGGCGATCATCGCCCTGGTTGCAGTCGCCGGTCTCGCCGATCCGGTGACGAGGGTCGATCGTTTTTCGCGCGAGTTCACGCTCGACGTCGGCGGCTCGTTCTGGATCGAAAATCCGACCGGCACGATCGAGATCATCGGAACCGATACGCCCGGCCTGCGCGTCAGCTGCGTGAAGACGGTCATCGCCGACGATCCGCAGTCGCTCACGCTCGGCGTCGAGCAGACGCACGTGATGATGGAAGGGAACCAGCAGGTTCGCATCATCAAAACCGTGGTGCCGGTCGTGCGCGCCGGGAAGTGGAAAAGCTCGGTTGCGTACACGGTTCGCGTACCGCGCAGCGTGCATGTGAAGATCTCCACGAGCTCCGCGGAACGGATCCGCGTGCAGAACATCACCGGCAACGTGACGGTGAAAAACTTCAACGGACTGATCGTGTTCGACAACGTGGTCGGTTCGTCGATCGTCGATACGGTGAACGGCAGCGTCGTCTACGAATACGGTGCGAAGCCGACCGCGAACGCGCAGCTGTCGACCGTCAACGGCAACATCGAAGTGCGCGTGCCGGGCGACTCGAATTTCACGTGGGTGGCCGACACGATTCAGGGCGAGTTCCTGACGACGATGCCGGTGCGCGGCGGTTTCAACGGCTCGACGTTCCGCGCCAGCGTCAACTCGACCGGCGGCCCGACGCTCACGACTGCATCGCTGATGGGACGCGTGGTGTTGCTGCGCAAGGGAACTCGCGTCGAAGAAGCGCGGTCGGTGCAACAGACGCCGCGCGTGAGTCTGCCGATTCCGAGCGCGGGCAATACCTGGGAGACGAAGTTTCAGGCGGCGAAGTTCGACGGCAATCTGGTGATGTCGGTACCGATCGGCAGTATCGAAGTCGGCCGCATTGAAGGATTCGCGCGCGTCGAAACCGGCGCCGGCGCCATCAAACTCGACAGCGTCCTCGGCGAAGCAACCGTCGTCTCACTCGGCGGCCCGCTCAGCCTCGGCGATATCTATCGCGTGCTGTCTGCACACACCGACGCCGGCGACATCATCGTGCGGGGCGCGCTCGATGGCGGCAACATCTCGACCGGCGGCGGCACGATTCGTCTGCTCTATGCCGGCGGGCCGACGACGCTTCGTTCCGGCGGCGGCGACATCATCGTGCGTCAGGCATCGGGACCGATCGATGCCGAGACGACCTCGGGCGACATCACCATCACCGCCGATCCGAACGCGAAGACGGAGAAGTTCGAAGCGAAGTCGCAGCAGGGAAACGTCGCGGTGAATGTGAATCCGCGTTTCAGCGCGGACGTCGAAGCGACGATCATCACCAGCAATCCCGAGGCGAACGCGATTCACTCCGACTTCCCGGGACTGACGATCCATCGCGATCAGCTGAACGGCAAAACGCGCATCCGCGCCACCGGCAAGATCAACGGCGGCGGCCAGAAGATTCAGCTGTACGCGACGGAAGGCAACATCCACATCACGTCGCAGACCGCGAACCCGATCACGGTCGTGAATCCGTAAACGGCTATTGTCCGCGCGCGTAGCGGCCAGGAGACTGGCCGACGTGCCGGCTGAACGCGGTGCTGAAGGTGCTCGCGGAGCCGTAGCCGACGCGCTCGGCGACTTCGGCGAGACCCAGGTCGCGCCGGCGCAGCAGATCCTTCGCGACGGCCATGCGCCAGGCGAGCAGGTACTCCATCGGAGGCACGCCGACGGTGCGCGAGAAGCGATCGAAGAACGCCGACCGCGAAAGCGCGGCCGTCTTCGCCAGCTGGGCCACCGTCCACGAACGCGCTAGCTGACCGTGCATCTGTCTCAGCGCCGCGGCGAGTCGTTCATCGGCCAGGCCGCGAAGGAGTCCGGGAGGCGCGTCTTCGCCCGACGTCGCCCGCAGCGCTTCGATGAGCAACACCTCCACGAGGCGCGTGAGCACGAGCTCGCGGCCTGACCTCCGCTCGCTCGATTCTTCGCCGACGAGCCGCACGAGGATCGAGAGCCGCTCGACGCCGCGCACGTGGATGAGTGCCGGGAGCAGCGACACCAGCAATGCGGCATCGGGCGAGTCAAAGACGAAGTATCCGCCGAGCAACCGCACGTCGGGGCGTCCACCACGTCTGCCGTGTCGGACTTCACCGGTCGGCGCGCGCGTCACCTTCGGGTCGATGCGCGTCGGCGTCGCCGGCTCGAAGCCTGAGATGGTGAAACCGGGCGTCGCCGGCAGGAGCACGAAGTCGCCCGCCTCGAGCGTGAGAGCACGATGGCCGTCGACAGCGAGACGACAGGAGCCCTCGAGTACCGCGCAGAAGCTCGGCTGGCCGAAATCCGAGTAGCGGACAGCCCAGCGACCGGCGCCGCTGATGCTTTTCGAGAAAATGGTGCGCGGCTGAAGCAGTGCGATGACTTCGGAGAGCGGGTCGTTCATGATTGGACGCTCACAAATGAAATATGGACTCTTCATAGTAGAGAGTCCGACGCGCCGTCGCTATCTTTGCCACTATGAAAACCGTACTGATTACTGGTTGTTCTTCCGGCTATGGCCTCGAGACCGCGCGCCAGTTCCACGCACAGGGTTGGAACGTGATCGCGACGATGCGAACGCCGCGCGAAGACGTTCTGCCGTCGTCGGACCGGCTCCGCGTGCTGGCGCTCGATGTGACGAAGTCCGGGAGCATCGGTGCGCTGCTCGAAGCGAGTGGGGCGATCGACGTGCTCGTCAACAACGCGGGCATCGGGATCATGGGCGCCTTCGAAGTCACGCCGATGGCCACGGTGCGCGAGGTGTTCGAGACCAACACCTTCGGCGTGATGGCGATGACACAGGCGGTGCTGCCTCAGTTCCGCGAGCGGAGATCGGGTGTGGTGGTGAATGTGACCTCGAGCGCGACGCTGGCGCCGATGCCGCTGGTGGCCGTCTACACCGCGAGCAAGATGGCCATCGAAGGGTTTACCGCGTCGCTCGCGTTCGAGCTCGAGGCCTTCAACGTGCGCGTGAAGCTGGTTGAGCCGGGATATGGTCCGACCACGCGCTTTACGAGCAACACCGGCTCGCGCATGGACGGGCTCTTTCCCGAGGCATACGCGTCTTTCGCCGAGAGTGTCTTCGCTTCAGTGGGTCAGCCGGCGGCGGTGACGACGGAGTCCGACGTAGCCGAAGCGGTGTGGCGTGCCGCGAACGACGCGTCCGGCCAACTCCGATTCGCCGCGGGTGCCGATGCGGTGGCGCTGGCTCAGTCGAGATAGCGGGCGACTTTCACCGGGCTCGGCGTTTGCTTACCCGCTGCGCCGAGGTAGCAGGCATGAGCAGATGGTTTCTGACCCTGGTATTCGTGTTGGCGATCGCCGCGCGTGTTGCAGCGCAGGACACGGCTGCCGCAAAGCCGTGGACCGGCAGCATCGGTGCCGGTCTCGCGCTTACGAGCGGCAACACGGATACGCAAAACTACAACCTCGCCTTGTCAACAAAGTACGACCCGAAGACTCGCTTCATATTCAAAGCGGACGCGCTTGTTCTGCGCGGGTCGGCGAACGGCGACACACAGGTCGATCGCGCCATGGCCGCGGCTCGCGGCGAGTACACGCTGTCGGACCGAACCTTTGGTTTTGCAGAAGTCTCGTATCTTCGCGATCCGTTCAAAGATGTGAGCTATCTCGTCGCGCCGGTGGTCGGCGCCGGATACCGAGTGATTCGAAGCGACACGCGCAACTTAACGGTCGACGGCGCGGCAGGCATGCAGGTGGAGAGCAACGAGCTGCGCGGACGCTCGAGCGGCGCCGCTTTGAAAGCAGGCGAAGATTTCGACTGGGCGCTCTCAAAGACCAGCAAAATCACTCAGAAGCTGACGGGACTCTGGAAGGCGAGCGATTTCGGCGACGCGCTCTACCACTTCGACGCCGGGCTCGGAACCTCAGTGATGAGAAGGATCGAGTTGAAGGTTACCTACGCGTACGACTACAAGAGTCGAACGCCGTCACCGAGTGTGAAGAAAGGAGACAGCGCGTTGTTCGCGGCGTTGCTGTTCAAGTTCTGAGGGTTCGCGGCGGTAAGGTGGCTGGCGCTACACATCTCTATGTGTAGAATGGACGCATGGCTACGAATCTCGCGATCGACGATCGGCTGCTTCTTGAAGCGCAACGGATCGGCGGACATCGCACCAAAAAGGCGACGGTGACCGAAGCGCTGCAGGAATACATTCAGCATCGGAAGCAGGTCCGCATTCTCGAGATGTTCGGTACGGTCGACTTCGATCCGAAGTACGACTACAAGAAGCAACGGCGACGGTCGTGAAGGTTCTCGTTGATACGGCCATCTGGTCGCTGGCGCTACGCCGCCGTCGCGGCGCCACCGCTGTCGAAGCGGCTGAACTTTCCGAGCTCGTTCAGGATGGACGTATCGCGATCATCGGTCCCGTGCGGCAGGAGCTGTTGTCGGGCATTAAGGAGCGCGAACAATTCGAACGGGTGCGCGAGCATCTGCGCGCTTTTCCGGACACGGACGTCACGTCCATCGACTTTGAAGAGGCCGCCGCATTCTTCAATCGATGTCGCGCGAAGGGAATCCAGGGTTCGAACACCGATTTTCTGATCTGCGCCGTCGCTGTCCGCAACGAGTTTTCGATCTTTACCACCGACGAAGACTTCGGCCGGTACGCGCGCGTCCTGCCGATCGTGCTTCACGACGCGCGCGGTTAGCGCCTACGAGTTCTTCGGCGCGCGACGCCTGCGCGCGTGCAGACGGTCGATCAGCTTCGTCGTCGACCTTACCTGCTCGAGAATCTTCTCTTCGAGTCCGGCGCCCTTCGTCTTGAAGCTCTTGGCGCGGCGGAAGACGGCGCGGGCGCGATCCTTCTGGCCGCTTTCGAGCAGTGCCATGCCGAGGTGCATGAGGTTGGTGGCGGTTGGTCCGAGCTCGGCGGATTTCGCGAGGAAGTCGACGGCGTTGCCGAAATCCTTCCGCTTGAAGTAGACCCAGCCGAGCGCGGCGAGCGGGAACTGCTTCAACTCTTTCGGCGAATAGCGGAGCGCGAGCTGCGCGCTTTCGAGCGCTTCGTCGAGGTTCTCTTCCATCTCGGCGAGGTTGTACGCCTTCTCGTAATACGCGATCGACTTCGCGTAGTTCGACGTGTACTCGCGCAGCATCTCTTCGAGCGCGCGGTTGGCTTCCTTGAAGTTTCCTTCGGCGCGCAGCGCTTCGACGAGCGTCGTGTATGCGGCGGCGGCGACGACTTCCGTCGGCTTCTGGTGCAGCACGCGGCGCGCGGCGGCGATCGCTTCTCCGTTCTGATCGAGATGTGAGCAGAGCAGCGCGTACGGCATGAGGATGTTGACGTTTTCGGGATCGGCCTGCGATGCGCGGCGATAGTGATCGAGCGCTTCACTGTAGTTGCCCTGCGTGACGAGGAGCTCCGCTTCGCTGAACTCCGCGGCTGCCGGACCTTCGAGCGGAACGTGACCGGAGATGCCGTCGTAAATCTTGACCGCCTGCTGATATTCGATCTTGTTCGGATTGAGCTCCAGCGCTTCCTGGAAGCAGTCGATCGCTTTGCGGTTCCAGTTGCGATCGAGATAGCAGAGCCCGAGGTGATAGATCGCCTCTTCGTATTCGGGATCGAGCTTCAGGGCCGCCTGGAACGAACGGATGGCGCGCTCGAGCTGGCCTTTGTCATAGAAGATGGTGCCGAGCAGGTAATACGCCTGCGGGATCGCTTCGAGCTGGATCGCTTTCTCGAGGAACTTCTGCGCGCGGAGGAGTTTTCCTTTGCGCGCGTAGATCGCGCCGAGCGAGAAATAGGGGAGAAACGATTCCTGCGAGATCTGAATGGCGCGACGGAGCCAGCGCTCGGCGCCTTTGAGATCCTGGCGTTCGTGCAGCAGCACGCCGTAGAAGACGGCGGCGTCGAAATGATCGGGCTGCACTTCGAGCGTCCGCTCGAGGTAGTGCTTGGCGCGATCGAGATCGCCGTCGTTGAAGAACATCTCGCCGAGGAAGAAAGAGAGCTCGTAGTTGTCACGGTCGAGCTTGAATGCTTCTTCGAGCGCCTTGATGCCGCGATCGGGATCGAACGCGTCGATTGCTGCTTCGGCATCCGCGAGGAATTGCAGGAAGCGATCGCGCTTCTCGCCGCGGAACAGCGACATGATCCGGTCTTTGCGCTCGGTGAAGCGCTGCTTCTTTTCGAGAGCGAGCATCTGCTCGCCCATCTTCGATTCCCACAATTCAACGAGCTCGTCGGCAGAAACGACGTTCTTTTTTTCAAGGAGCTCTTTTACGGAGAGCAGGCCGGTCTGATTGACGAAGATGGCGCGCTCGTGTTTTTGCACGGCGTCAACGACGCTGCGCAGCGTTTCGGCGGAGCGCTTGACGATCTCTTCCAGAGCGGAGACGCGTTCGAGCAGATGCTCATCGAGCGAGAGCTCTCCCTCTTCCTCGTAATCCTCGATGTCGTCCTCTTCGAAGGCGTTGACGCCCGAGAGCACGAGGAGCTTGTTCTGGCAGCGATAGCAGTACTCTCGCTCGTCGCCGTTGTACGCGCTGCAGGTCTGACAAAGCATGGTTGGTTGCCGCTTATAACACGCGACCGCGGCTCCGTCATCCTGCCTGCATCACTTGTTATATGAGTAAAAGCCGCGCCCGCTTTTGCGGCCGAGCCAGCCCGCGTCCACCATCTTCACGAGCAGCGGACACGGGCGGTACTTCGGATCGCCGAAACCATCTTCGAGGACGCGGAGAATGGCGAGGCAGACATCGAGGCCGATGAAGTCGGCCAGCGTCAGCGGTCCCATCGGATGATTCATGCCGAGCTTCATCACGCCGTCGATCGATTCCGGCGTCGCGACCCCTTCGAACAGCGCGAAGATCGCTTCATTGATCATCGGCATCAGCACGCGATTGGAGATGAAGCCGGGATAGTCGTTCACTTCGATCGGCGTCTTTCCCATCTTCTTCGACGTCTCTTCGACGAGCCGATACGTTTCGTCGGACGTGGCGATGCCGCGGATCACTTCGACGAGCGCCATGACCGGCACCGGATTCATGAAGTGCATGCCGATGACTTTGTCGGGACGCTTCGTCGCGGCGGCGATCTTCGTGATCGAGATCGATGATGTGTTCGACGAGAGGATGCATTCCGGTTTCGTCAGCTCGTCGAGACGGCGGAAGAGGTCGGTCTTCGCGGCGACGTTCTCGATGATCGCTTCGATGACGAGGTCTGCGTCTTTCGCGTCATCGACATTCGTCGAGGCGTTGATGCGGCCGAGCACGCTCGCTTTTTCGTCGGCGGTCATTTTGCCTTTGTCGACGCCGCGCTGGAGGTTGGCGGAGATCGTCGACATACCGCGATCGAGGAAAGCCTGGGCGACGTCGATAAGGGTGACGTCGAAGCCGGACGCGGCCGCGGTGTGTGCGATGCCGTTGCCCATCGTGCCGGCGCCGATGACGACGATGTTCTTCATGGTAGCTCCTAAGATTTTTATCCTGAGCGCAGCGAAGGATCTTCGGTGCGGCAGCCGGGAGTGTGTCACGAGCGCAGACCTGACGGACTGTACGGCTGCTACACCGGAGATCCTTCGCTGCGCTCAGGATAAAGCATGAAAGCGGCGATTGCGGAGCCTGAGCCAGACGCGTAAACTCGGCGGTCCGGAGCTCCCAATGGCCCAGAAATGCTTCATGTGCGGCCGCGAGATTACACAGGGCATCCTGTGTGACAAGTGCGACAAGCCGCGCAAAAAGTCGTCGTCCGATCTGCCCGCGGTCGCTCCGCCGGCGGCAGAACCGGAACCAAAGAAGTCCGCGCCCGTTGCCGCGCCAGCTCCTCCGGCGCGCGCGACGCAGCCGGCGGCGGCCGTACAAACCGCGCCGCCTCCACCGCAGCATCAATCGAATCCGCAACCTGCATCGCGCTCCGCCGTCGCGCTCGATCCGTTCCCGAAAGCAGCGGTGCTGCCGTTTCCTGTCGAGTCGGCGTCGCCTGCAATCACGTCGATCGCCAGCGTGCTGATCGCGACCGGCGTTGCATCGATCGTCGTCGGTCCCGATCGCTCGGTGAAGTTCGTCACCGATGAAGCGAAGCGCCTCTTCGATGCGCCGGCCTCCGATCTCGCGAAGCTCTCGTTCATCGAAGCGGCTGCCGGACTGCGCGTCGGCGAGCTGTCGGTGCCGGCGACCTCCGCGACGCGCATCCGCCATCGCAACGTTCTCTATTCGCTCGTCCCGCTTTCCGGCGGCGCGACCGGCGCCGTGCTCGTCTTCCGTCCGGCCGATGCGACCGACGGACATCACGCTTCATTCATGGCGTTCGTGCGCGAGACGATTTTCTCGCCGCTGCGCGGGCTGCACGATTCGATGATCGCGGCGTCGCGCACGAATCAGCATGATCCGATGCTGATGGATTTCGCGAGCACGATCGATCAGATCCTGTCGTCGCTGGAGATGGCGCCGGAAGTCGAGGAAGGCTCGACGTCGCGCACGCTGCCGACGGTCACGGAGCTCGTGCGCGTCGTCGCCGAGCGCTTCGTGCCGTTCGCGGAGCTGAAGAACATCAAGCTCGAAGTCGACGTCCCCGAGCTGACGGAAACGTTCCGCGATCACCCGCAGCTCGCCGACGCGCTGAGCGTGCTGATGGACAACTCGCTGCACTACGTTCCGCCTGGCGGACAGGTGGTGATCGGCGTTCGCTGGATGGAGCACAAGGGAAAGCCGCTGCTGCTTTTCTTCGTGATGGACAACGGTCCGATCGTGCCCGAGCAGCTTCGTCAGTCGATCTTCGAGCCGGGATTCGTCTGGCAGCCGGCGGCGGTGGAGCGCACCGGACGGAGTCTGTTCCGCTGCCGCGAATTCGCGGTCGCGCACGGCGGCTCGATCTGGGTGGAGTCGAAGACCGGGAAGGCGTGCACGTTCTTTTTGCGCGTGCGGCCCGACAGCGCTCGTTAGAAGATTTAGTGCGGCCGCGGGAAGTGCCCGCCGCGGCCGGCAATCTTCATCTTCAGCTCGACGAACTTCTTCCGCTGCTCCGGCGTCAGCACCTTCTCGATCTCGGCGTTCGTCTCGTCGATCTCTTTGTGCGCGGTCGCCCGGATCGCTTCGACGCGCGCGCGCCGGCGCTCGAGAATCTTTTCGACTTCCGTCCGCTGCTGCGGCGTGAGATCGAGCTTGCGGCTGAGATGCTCGACGAACATGCGCGGCACGCGGCCGGGAAAGTGCGGCGGCATGATGCGGCGCTGATAGATCAGCCATGCGTGATCGCCGGCGATTCCGATGAGGATGCCGCAGGCGAACGCGATGATCACGACCGTCATCGCGCGAGTGCGCGTGCCGGCCGGCCGCGGCGTGAGCTCGTCAGTCGCCAAACGAGTACCCGGCCATTTCCACGTCGATGTTGCTCTGCGCGATCGTCGACTCCATCGCGACCGACTCCTGCGATTCGTACCACGCAACGCCGAGGGTCGAGACGAGCGCGATCGCGCCGAATGAAAGAGTGAGCGGTCGCATCCAGTTTGCGAGGAGCTGCGAAACAGTCGGTGTGGCGATGCGCTCGCGAATGCGCGCCGACATCCGCGTCACCGCGAAGTCGGAGGTCTCGTAGCGAAGCGTCTCCGCTTCGATCCGCAGCCGCTCGAGAAATCGATCGTTACTCATGGTTTGCCTCATGGAGGTCCGACAACCTGTCCTGCAGTTTCTTTCGCGCGAGGGAGAGGTGCGAGCGCACCGTTCCTTCGCTGAGGTTCATCATCGCAGCGATCTCGCCGTGATCGAACTGCTCGACGAGATAAAGCCGCGCCACGATGCGCTGCATCTCCGGCAGCGACTCGATTGCTGCATCGATTCGCGATCCGAGCTCGTGCGCGATGGCCGGCAGATCGGCGCTGTCGCGTCGCTCGGCCGGCTCGCCTTCGCTCAGCTCTTCATGGCGGAAACGCTTCCGGTGTTTGACGACGTCGAGCCCGAGGTTCGTGACGATGCGGTAGATCCACGGACCGAACGGCTCGCCCGAACGGAAGCGGCCGATCGATTGATACGCCTTCACGAACGCTTCCTGAGCGAGGTCTTCCGCATCCTGCGGACTGCGCACGATTCCCCACGCGATCGACGTCACTCGTTTCAGATATTTTGACACGAGGTAGTCGAACGACGCGGCGTCGCCTGCTTTCACGCTCGCAATCGCGCGCGCTTCGATTGAATCGTCGCTCGTCACCCGCTCCGGTTTTTCTTTCGCAGGCACGAACAATAGACGATCGAACGCGCAGAAAGGCCCGCTGCCGGGCCTTTCACAGAGCGCTGCGATGGAGTTGCTCATGAATGTTTACTGCGCGTCGCGCTGCTGATGGCGCGTCTGACGCTCGCTGATGAACTGCGAGACTTTCTCGCGCTGCGACGGCGTGAGCACGTTGACCGCTTTCGCGGCGGCGGCGAGCGTGTTCGTTTTCATGACGCGCTCGGCCTGATCCTGTTTGTCCATCAGCGCCTGCGCGGCGGCGAGGTCGTTCGGATTGGCGAGCAGCGCCTGGGCGACGGCGCCGAATCCGCCGCGGAGCGATTCACGATACGGTTTGTTCTGTTCACGAAGCGCGCTGTGGATGGCGCGGATCTGATCGGCCTGCGCGTCGGAAAGATCGAGCGCCGATTTGATGTGGTCGAGATGGCCGAACATCATCATCGAGTCGCCGTCCGCGCCGAAGTGGCCGCGATGATGGGAGCGTTCTGCTGCGATGACGAACGGTGCCGCTGCAAGCGCGAGGACGATCGCGGCGACAGCGAGAGTGAGTGTGCGTTTGCTCATCCGTGGATCTCCTTTCGATACCTGCTGATCGGTACGACCGCGCCGCGGGATCGTTGAACGGCGGCAGGTATAATCCCCCGCACTCTTCCATGCGATTACACATCGTTCCCATCGCGCTCGCTGCCATCGTTGTGAGCTCCGGCGGCGCGCTCGCGCAGGCGCTGGTCTGTCCGCCGGCGACGACGTCCGGCGCGCAGACGTGCGACGTTTTTCACTATCACGTCGCGATGTATCGCCCCGACACGCGGCTCTTCGCCGAATTCGATGCGACCGATCAGTTCGCCTCGCAGGCGGCATGCGAGCGCGCCCGCGATGCGGTGATGAAGCACAATCTCTCGATCGTCGATTACATGAAGCGCGTGCGCGGCGAGAACCAGTACGAGCCCGATCGGATGGGGCCGTGTCATTGCGATGCGACGATCGATCGCAACAGTACGAACTACCGCACCGACGTGCAGCGATTGCAGCAGCGCCGGCAGGCGGAAGAGATTCGCCAGCGCGTGCGCGAGCGTTTGCTCGATTCCGGCCTCACCAGCGACGCGGAGCTCGTCCGCCCGCTTCCACCCACTTCCTCAATTCTCGGCGGTCCGAAGCTCGTGCCGATTCCGCAGTCGGCGCCGGTGACGGCGATGAATCAGGCGGCCGATCTGCGCGTGCCGAAACTCGCCGACACGACGACGACGACGATCGCCGGCGCCGATCTCGCGCTCGTCGACGTCAACGCGGCGCCCGCTCCCGTCGTTGCGACGGTGCCGCCGGTGCAGGCGCCGCAGCCCGCTTTGCAGACGGTCGTCGTCGAAGCGCCGCCGGCTCCGCTGCCGGTTGCGACTCCCGCACCGGCGCCGGTCGAAACCACACAGACGCCGGCGCCCGCTCCGACCGCTCCGCCAACTTCCGCTCCCGCGCCTGCGCCGGAACCTGCGTCCGCGGCGATGACTGTCGATCCTGCGACGCCCGCCGAAGATGTGGCCGAGGCATTCATCGCGTACGAAACGCAGCGCATCGACAAAGTGCTCGATGCCAGCAACGCCATCACCGACGACAACGTCAAATCGAAAATCCTCGATGCCTGTTCGCAGCGCATCCAGCTGCTGTCGAATCTCCGTCCGCTGATTCAGGTGTCGGGGATGCGCAGCAAACTCGCCGGCGCCGTCGTCGGCGCGCAGGACGAAACGGAGCGGATGTCGCTGGTCGCGAAACTGTTCGGCAGCGACATGCCGAAACACTGGGCGCCGAAAGACGCGACCGACGTGTTGCTCGACTCGTCACCCGATCTCGAATCCGATCCGGAGAAAGCGCTGCGCGACAAGAGCGGCAAATTCACCGATCAGCAGAAACGCCGCGCGCTGTATCTATTGTTGTCGCGCTCGCAGCCGACCGAGGATCAGCAGCTTTGGCTGACGACGGTCATCGACGGATTTCTGCAGGGGACCTGATGATGCGAACCACGCTGATCGCTCTGCTGCTGATCGCCGCGCCGCTTGCCGCGCAGGAAACCGTTCCGCCGCCGGCGGCCGCTGCTGCGACTTCGTCGGAAGACTTCACGAAGACCGCGCTCTTCGGCAAAAAGTATTTCGATCTGAAAGAGTACGGACTGGCCGTCGACTACTTTGCGAAAGCGGCCGCGATGCAGCCGGACAACGCCGCGGTGTTGTACGACCTCGCGCTGAGCCTCGCGCGCGCCGGCCGATACACCGAAGCGCAGACGAAGATCGATCGCTATCTGCAGGTCTATCCGAACGGCGCCGAAAAACCGCTCGTCGTTTCGCTGCTCAACGATCTCGATTTTCAGCGCGACCTGCAGAAGAACCGGCAGATCGCACAGGAGTATCAGGGACTCTTCACGCGCGGCCGTTTCCTCTACGAGAAGAACGATCTCAACGGCGCGTTGAAGTTGTTCGAGCAGGCGGAGCAGCAGCGGCCGACCGATCCGAATGCCGTCTTCAACGAGGCAGTGATTTACGAAAAGCGCGGCGAGCTCGCGAAAGCGGCCGAGCGTTTTCATCGCTATCAGGAACTCGAGAGTGACGCAGATCTGAAGAGCGCCACCGATCAGCGCATCCTGCTGCTAGAGAGTGAAGTCGAAGACATGCGGACGAAGATCGTCTGTCCATTTTGCGGACTGCGATTGCTGATCGGCACGACGTGGTGCCATCGCTGCTGGCACGGTCCCTACGCGACGGCCGCGCCGCTCTGGAGCTCGCGTCCATGCATCGATGGCGCATCGGCAACGCGCAACTCGTACTACTTCGGCGAGCGCTTCGCGAAAGCGGAACCGCTGCCGTGCATCGCCGCCGGCGGCACGCTGCTCGACGCGATCCGCTACACGCCGTCGCGCCAGAAAGCGATTCAGGACGCTCGCCGCGCCGAGGGATGGACGTACAGCGGCGACATCATTCAGGGACAGGGAACGCAGATTCGCTATTCGCAGGGTCCGCAATATCTCGAGCGAATCACCGCGCCGTCGACCGGTGAAGTGCTGACGTACGCCGCGCACAAGGCCGGCGATTTCTGGCTGCTCGATCGCGAGGACGTGATCCTCGAAGGACAGAAGTACGTGTCGCGCTACACGTTCGACGCGCAGAACCGCATCGCGCAGCAGCAGGTCGATTATCAGAACGTCGCCGGCTGCAATCACGTGATCTCGATGACTGCCGACTACACGTACGTGAACGACGCGCTCACCGCGGTCGCGATCAAAGGCGGCTACGACGGCTTCACGGTCGAAGGTCTGCCGCGCGTCGACTGGAACGCGAACGTCGCCTACACGTACGACGCGAACGCGCGCGTGACGAAAGAAGATCTGACGATCGCGTCGATGTCGAAGACGTACATGGCGAAACCGTATGGCGCCGCGCGCGACGAAGTGAATCGTCTCTATCCGGCCATGCGCGTGAAGCGTCCGATCGAAAACGTCCTCCGCACCGGCGACATCTGCGGCACGAACGGCAATCTGATCCTCGGCAACCCGATCGATCTCCGCCCGTTCTACGCAATGTCGCCGAATGTGTCGATGCTCGTGCCGCTCGGAGTGACGACGGAGACGGTGAGCTTCACGTATCCCGATTCGTACAAAGTGCGCTGAGCATCACCGATCGCTCAGTGGATTGAAGTCCGCTCGATCGGGAAGCGCGCGCGCACGGTGGTGCCGGCGCCCGGCACCGACTCGATGTCGAGCCGGCCGCCGGCCAGTGCTGCGCGCTCGCTCATGCCCGCGAGCCCGAAACCGGGACGCAGCCGCTCGACGTCGAAGCCGATCCCGTCATCGCTGATCGTGATCTCGAAAGCATCATCCTGCGCGGTCATTCTTACTTCGACGTGGTGAGCGCGCGCATGTCGGGCGACGTTCGTCAGCGCTTCCTGCACGATGCGGAAGCTGGCGATCTCGACGTCGACCGGTGCCCGCACGCCGGCCGGCGTGGCAGTGAAACCGGTGCGCACGCCGGAACGCTCGCCGTGGCGCGCGACGAGGAGTTGCATCGCGTCGGCGAGGCCGTCGGCATCGAGCGCAGGCGGCCGCAGCTCGAAGGCGAGCGTCTGTACCTGGTGGATCATCGTTCTGATCGCTTCCATGCTCTCCGGTACGCGCGCGCTCAACTCCGGCGAGAGCTCGCCTTTCATCGCGGCCAGGTTCAGCGACAGAGCGAAAAGCGACTGCCCGAGCTGGTCATGCAGCTCGCGCGCGAGCGCGGCGCGCTCGTGTTCCTGTTGCTCCAGGAGCCGTCGAGACAGCGAGCGATAGCGCTCCTCTGACGCTTGCAGTTTGTCCCGCGATTGCTGAAGACGCTCGAGGTTCGTGATCATCCAGTCGGTTTCGAGGCGCGGCCAGTCGGGCGAGAGGTACTGCTCCGGCGCCACGTAATACGGGTTGTGGCAGATCCGGCCGTTGATGACGACGAGCGGATGCATGATGATCATTTCGCGGAGCGTTTCGGGCGTGAATCGCCGCACGTCGAATTGGCAGAGGCCGGTGCAGGAGTAACGTTCCCATACGCGGATGAGGTTCAGCCGCGCTTCGAATTCGGCAAGCGCTTTCATGTCGCCGTCCAGCGTCCAGGTCATTTCGCCGACGATCCGAAAACCGGCATGGCCGGCGTTGCGCGATTCGCTGGCGAAGTATTCGATCTTTCCCAGCATGTCGCGCGTCTCGAGCCCCTGCGCGAGCGGCTTCTCGAAGATCACGAGCCTGCCGTTTTGCATTTCGGCGTTCACGTCGATGCCTTCTGCCGCGAGGGCGGCGAGAATGCTCTCTCCGCCGTCATCGACTACGCAGACACAAAGCTCGCCGCGCGCGAGGCCGGCGCGGACGAACGAAACGGCGATGGCCAGTTCCTCCTCGCGCCCGTCATACAACGTGCAGACGTGGTCTGCCGGACCGAGTTGCTCGATTGCGGTGCGAACTCTCTCGAAGCGATCGTCGGGATCCATGTCCCACAATTTAGGTTCGCGAACGGGCTGCGCGCACGTTAGCGAGCTTCTCGTTCCGATGACCTCGCCGCGATGGCGTTCGTGAACGGCACGCAATACGGATCGTCCGCGTCGCATTGCGTGAACTCGAACTGCACGGTGGTGTGCGCGATGCGGTAGTTGTGCGCGAGCATTTCGCTGACCTGCGTGAGCAGTGCCTGCGTGTTTTTGAGCGGCACGTCGCCGACCATCAGGTGACACGACAGCGCCGGCCTCGATGGAGCGAGCGCCCAGATGTGCAGGTGGTGGACGCCGAGGATGCCGTCGATGGCCCCGAGGGAGCGGGTGACGGCGTCGGGGTCGATGGTGTTCGGTGTTCCTTCGAGCAGCAGGTTCACCGTCTCGCTCAGGATTCCCCAGCTGCTCCAGAGAATCAGCAGGCCGATGACGATCGAGATCGCCGGATCCCACGCGGACGAGCCGGTGGAGCGAATGAGAATCGCGGCGATGATGATGCCGGCGGACGAGATCGCGTCGCCGAGCATGTGCTGCACCGCGCCGCGGATGTTGAGATCGTGCTTCCCTTCATCGCGCAGCCACCAGGTGATCGCGGCGTTGAGTACCAGCGCGACGGTCGCGGTGATCAGCATCAGCCCGCTGTCGACCGGATGCGGCGTGTGCAGACGCGTGAACGCTTCGACGAAGATGAAGATCGTGAACGCCGCGAGCGTTCCCGCGTTGATGAACGCGGCGAGCACGCCGGCGCGGTGATAGCCGTACGACTTCTTCGGATTCGGCGGCCGCCGCTCGACGCGAACGGCAACGAGCGCCAGCAGCAGCGCGAGCGCGTCGGTGAAGTTGTGCAGCGCATCGCCAACGAGTGCGAGCGAACCGGAGATCCAGCCGATCGCCAGCTCGATCACGACGAACGCGCCGGTCGCCGCCGCTGCGACGATCAGTTTGCGCGAGACCTCGGAGCCGTGATGGGAGTGCGAATGCGGATGCGCGTGCATGGGGCTGAAAACCCTAACGCGTCGACCGCTCCACATTCTTCGACTTCTCGGCGACCGCGGCCGCCATCGTCACGCGACTCTCGCGCAACTTCGCGGCCAGCGCTTCATCCGACGTCGCAAGAATCTGCACGGCGAGAATGCCGGCATTGCGCGCGCCGCCGATCGCGACGGTTGCGACCGGAATCCCCGGCGGCATCTGCACGATGGCGTAAAGCGAATCGAGTCCCTGCAGCGAGCCGGAAGCGAGCGGCACGCCGATCACCGGTTTCGTCGTGAACGACGCCACGACTCCCGGCAGATGTGCGGCCATGCCGGCGGCGGCGATGAAGACCG
Organism: Acidobacteriota bacterium; assembly: GCA_025463165.1. Taxonomy (GTDB): domain Bacteria; phylum Acidobacteriota; class Thermoanaerobaculia; order Gp7-AA8; family Gp7-AA8; genus JAOBAU01. The sequence goes on from JAOBAU010000269.1 coordinate 21,852, forward strand.
CGGCGCCGTTGTTCTCCGCGTTCGCGATCGCCTGCTTCGCGCGCTCGGGTGAACGATGCGCGGATGCGACGATCATTTCGTACGCGACGCCGAACTCGTCGAGCGCCGCGCATGCGGCGTCCATCGCTTTCGCGTCGGAGTCACTGCCAATGATGATGAAGACCCAGGGCGCAGGCATCTTGTCGTGTCCTTACGAGGTCACGGCGGGAAGCGCGCCGCTGTCCTGTTTGCGTTGCAGCGCGAGATAGCCGATGTCGCGGCGATATCGCGCGCCTTCGAAGCGCACTTTCGGAACGGCCGCATACGCTTTGCCGAGCGCTTCCGACAACGTTGCGCCGCGCGCGCAGACGTTCGCCACGCGGCCGGCGACGTTGATCATCTTCCCGCCTTTGTTGATCACGCCGGCGTGGAAGATCTGCACCGCTTCGTCATCGATCGGATCGATGGCCACTTCCTGTCCTTTCGGAAAGTCGTCCGGGTAACCTTCGACCGCGACGACGACGCACGCCGCCGCTTCCTTCTTCCAGTTCAGCTTCGTGTCGCCGAGATTGCCGCGCGCGATTTTCAGCATCACGTCGGCGAGATCATCTTCGAGGCGGAGCATCTGCACCTGCGTTTCCGGATCGCCGAAGCGGCAGTTGTACTCGAGCACTTTCGGTCCGCTTTCGGTGAGCATCAGCCCGACATACAAACAACCGGTGTACGGCCGTCCCTCGGACGCCATGCCGTCGATCGTCGGCACGACGATGTTCTTCACGATGTCCGCGGCGGTCTGTCCGCTCAGCACGACCGCCGGCGAATGTGAGCCCATGCCGCCGGTGTTCGGTCCCGTCTCGCCGTCGAATGCTTTCTTGTAATCCTTGGCCGGCGCGAGCGGCACGAACTTCTTCCCGTCGGTCAGTACCATGAACGACACTTCTTCGCCGGTCAGATACTCCTCAACGAGGATGCGATTCGCGGCGTTGCCGAAGCGCTTCTCTTCGAAGACGAGACGCAAATACTCATCGGCGTCTTTCGACGACTCGACGATCACGACGCCTTTGCCGGCCGCGAGTCCGTCGACCTTGATGACGGCCGGATACTTCATCGACTTCAGCGCCGCTTTCGCTTCATCGACGGAAACGCAAACGGCGGAATCGGCCGTCGGGATGTTGTACTTCCGCATGAATTCTTTGGAGAAGACCTTCGAGCCTTCGAGCTCGGAGGCGAGGCGCGTGGGACCAAAGATGGTGAGTCCGCGCTTCTGGAACTCGTCAACGATGCCGAGGGTCAGCGGCAGCTCGGGGCCGACGACGGTGAGATCGATGCGGAGCTTTTCGGCGAAATCGGCCAGCTCGATGATGTCGGCAACGCCGATGTTGACGCAGTCGGCGACCTGAGCGATACCGGCGTTCCCGGGCGCCGCGTAAAGCTCTTTTACGAGCGGGGATTGACGGAGCTTCCACGCGATCGCGTGCTCCCGCCCTCCCTGACCAATGACCAGGACGCGCATGTGCTGGAAATTCTAGGGGTTTACGGTCGAAGTGGCAACACGGATGCGTTGATGAAGTTCCGTGCCGAACGGGATGAAGTGAAGTCGCCTGGACGTTTCCGGTCGAGGCCGCGTACTTCATGTCACGATGGCCGCGGAACTCCGATTGATGATCCCGACAAACCAGACGATCGAGCCTGATGACCGCCAGCTCGTCGAAACGATCCGCGGGGGCGACCCCGGGGCGTTCGAAGTGCTCGTGCGGCGCAAGACGTCCAAGGTCTACAGCCTTTGCTACCGCATCATCGGCAACGCCGAGGATGCCAAAGACATCTCGCAGCTGGTCTTCATCAAGTTGTGGGAGAACCTCGAGAAGTACGATCCGCAATACGCATTCGACACCTGGCTGTACCGGATGGTGACGAACGTTGCGATCGACTTCATGCGCAACAAGCAGTCGCGCGACAACGCCGTGAACTCGAACCTGCGGCTCGTGAAGACGTCGTTCGACGCGGAGCAGGGAGTCGTCATCCAGCGGAAGGAAGTCGAGTCGGTCTTCAACGCCGTCTCGTCATGTCTCTCTCCGAAACAGAAGACGATCTTCGTCATGAATCAGATGGACGACATGCCGTCCTCCGAGATCGCCAAAGTCCTCGGCTGCCGCGAGTCGACGGTGCGCAATCACCTCTTCAACGCACGCAAGCTGATGCAACAGCAGCTGAAGAAGCAGTTCCCCGAGTACTCAAGATTGTGGAAAGAGCAGCAATGATCTCCTGTAACGCATTTCGCGCGAACCTCCGTCCCGGCAGCAGCGAGCCCGAGCTTCTCGAGCATCTGCGCCACTGCGATGCCTGTCTCGATCACGCCGTCGGCGTCGATCCCGATTTCCTCTTTCGCTCCATCGGTGGCGAGGAGCTCGTTCCGCCAGGCGGCGTCGAAGCGTTCACGCACGACGTGATGCAACAGCTTCACGTTCGCACGACTGAGAACCGTCTCGCGCATCGCGTGCTTTCGTGGCCGCGTCGTCTCGCGGTCGCCGCGACGATCGCCGCCGGCATCACCGGCGCGGCTGTTGTCTGGCAGCACGAACAGCATGCATTCGTATCGGTTCCGCCGATTGCGGCCGTGACGCCGAAACCGATCTCCCACATGGCGGCGGCGACGTCGCTGACGACGAAACCGGTCGTCGAAACGTATGATTCGAAAAACGCAACGATCGTCGAAGTGCCGAGCGAAGGCGCGAACGACGTGAAGGTCGTCATGATCTTCGACGACCAGTTGCCGGCGGACCTATGAAAACGCGTATGTACATGGCCACCCTGCTGATCCTCCTCTGCGGGGCGGCTTTCGGGAACCCTCCGGTGGAGAAAGAGAAATCGCTCTCCGTCCGGACGTTCCAGTTCAAATACAAGGATGCCGACAAGGCGGCCGCGGTGATCAAGCCGCTCATGAGCGCCGAGGGATCGATGTCGATGCAGGGCGCTTCGAACGCGCTCGTCGTCACCGATCACGCGGAGAACATGAAGCAGATCGCGAACGCGCTCGCGCAGTTCGACTCCGCGGCGCAGACGTTTCGTCTGTCGGTGCGACTCGTGGCCGCCGGCCGCGGCGAGCCGGGCGCACGCGTTCCGGATGATCTGAAGGATGTCGCTCCGAACCTGGCGATGCTGCGCTTCACGACGTTCGAGAAGCTCGGCGAAGCGGAGTTCGAAGGGAAGGAAGGCGATGCGGGGATGCTGGAGATGCAGACCGGCTATCGCGCAGACTTCCACTTCGGCGAATACGATCCGGCCAGCGATTCGATCAAGGTGAGCGATCTCCGCGTCTCGCGCCTCACCGGCCCACAACGCGATCAGCTGACGTCACTGTTGAAGACGACGCTGAATCTCAAACTCGGACAAACGGTGATCCTCGGTGCAGCAAAGGCCCCGCAAAGCCAGCGCTCACTGATGATTGTTGTAGTCGCGCGGCGCTAACAAGCGCTGGTTCTCTCCTCCTCGGGCGCCGCGATTCACCCCCGCGGCGCCCACTTTTTTGCGGGCGGCCACGGGCCGCTGCGTTAGCTGGCAAAGCCTCGGCGTACGGCTTCGCGGCGGATCATGGCGGCAGTTGCGCGGTTCTCAGCGCCGTGCCCGCGGGAAATTACCGACGGTTTGCATTTTGCGCGGCCGCCTTTCTCGATTCGAAATGTTCGGCGATCGCTTCGACCGGCTGCGTGTTGAAGATCTCTTTCGGCGAGAGTCCGCCTTTGCGTGCGACCCAGGTGCCGGTGACGAGCGCTCCGTATTCGCGGATGGAATGCGCGTCGGGATTGATGCTGAAGCGGACGCCGAGTGCGAGCGCGCGTTTGACGTGGCGCCAGTCGAGGTCGAGACGATTCGGATTGCCGTTGATCTCGATCATCACGCCGCGCTCACCCGCTTTTTCGAAGACGTGCTCGTAGTCCATCGTGTAGCCCTCGCGCGAGAGCAGCAGGCGGCCGGTGAGGTGACCGAGGAACGTGACGTAAGGGTTGTCGAGCGCGTTGAGGATTCGCTCGGTCATTTCGTCTTTCGGCATGTTGAATCTCGAGTGCACCGAAGCGATGACGAAGTCGAGCTTCGCGAGCGTTTTGTCGTCGTAATCGATTGCGCCGTCGCCGAGGATGTCGGCTTCGGTGCCGCGAAAAACGCGCATCGGCGCGACGGCTTCGCGATGCGCGTCGATCTCCGCATGTTGTTGTTTCAAGCGCTCGACCGTGAGTCCGCCGGCGTAGCTTGCGGTCGGCGAATGATCGGAGAGCCCGAGGTACTCGAAATCGCGCTCGCGTGCGGCGGTGAGCATTTCGAGGACGCTGTTGCGGCCGTCCGAGAACGTCGTGTGGACGTGAAACGTGCCGCGCAGATCGCTCGCTTCGATGAGCGTGCGCGGCTTCTTGCGCGTCAGGTCGCTGCCGTCTTCGCGGCGTTCGGGCTCGACGAAGATCAGTCCTGCTTTCGCGAAGACGTCCTCTTCGCGCGGCGTCTTCACGTGACGGCCGTTGTGAAACAACCCGTCCGCGCGCAGCTCGTAATCGCTCTTTGCGGCGCGTTCGTTGAATGACTCGAGGAACGCGTCCGAGCCGGTGGCGCGCAGCAGCGCGGCGCCGAAGTCATCCGGCGCGGCGAAGTGAAAGAGCACGCTGATGTCGCCGCGCGTCGTTCCTTTCGCAATGCGCTCGTCGAGCGGCGCGAGCCCTTCGACGATGGCGCGACGTTCCATCGCCGCGAGCACGTCATCGATCGACTTCGTGGCGATGACGATGTTGACGTTCTGCACGATCTCGAGTCGTCGGCGAATGCTGCCGGCGATCTCGGCGTCTTCGATTCCTTCGATTCCTGCGAGCTGCTCGCGAACGCTTTCCGCGACTTCGATGCCGGTCGGCAGCAGGAAGCGCGACTCACGCTGCCGCGCGAATTTGATCCCGGCCAGGATCTGCTCCTGCGTCTTCGCGCCGAAGCCTTTGAGCTTCGCGAGCTTCCCTTCGCGTCCCGCTGCTTCGAGCTCGTCGAGGTTGCCGACGCCGAGCTCCGCGTGCACGACCGCGATCTTTTTCAGGCCGAACTTCGGCACGCGCAGCAGCTCGAAGATGCCGGGCGGATATTGCGCACGTAGCTCTTCGAGATATTGCGACGTGCCGGTGCGCAGCAGCTCTTCGATGATGGCGCCGGTCGCTTTTCCGATGCCGGAGACTTTCGTCAGCTCGCCCGACTTCGCGAGCGCCGCGAGGTCGTTCTCCAGTCCTTCAACCGCGCGTGCGGCGCGCTCGAACGCGCGCGCTTTGAACGGATTCGGCTCACTCAGCTCGATGTAACGGGAGATCTCTTCGAGTAAACGCGCAACCTGCCACTTGTCCATCGCTATCATTGTTCCATGCAAGCACGCGACCGGCTCGTCGTTGCGCTCGATCGCTCGGAACGCGACGAGATTCTCCGTCTTGTCGACGCGCTCTCGGGCTCGGTCGGCATGTTCAAGCTCGGGCTGCAGGCGTTCATCGCCAACGGTCCGGGCATCGTGCGCGAAGTAGTCGCGCGCGGCGAGAAGGTCTTCCTCGATCTCAAAGTTCACGACATTCCGAACACCGCGTCGCATGCAGTCGACGAAGTCGCCACGCTCGGCGCATCGATTACGACCGTCCACGCCGGCGGAGGACCGGCGATGTTGCGTGCGTGCGCACAACCGGAGTTGGTCGTCCTTGCGGTGACGGTGCTGACGAGTCTCGACGAGCACGAGCTTGCCGCGATCGGGTTCGATACGTCGCCGGTCGCGACCGCGGTCCGCTTCGCGCAACTGGCGAAAAGTGCGGGACTGCGCGGCGTCGTTGCATCGCCACTGGAGATCGAAGCGATCCGCATCGCATGCGGCGACGACTTCATCATCCTTACGCCAGGCATTCGTCCGGAGGGAAGCGATCGCGGCGATCAGCGTCGCACGATGACTCCCGCTGAAGCGGTCAGCGCCGGCGCCGACTACATCGTCGTCGGACGCCCGATCACCGGCGCCGCGAGCCCGCGCGACGCTGCGCGAGCAATCGTCGATTCGCTGTAAAAAGAAAAAGGCGGGCTCGCGAGCCCGCCTTCGTTCGTTTCGATGGTGATGTCTTAGTGGGACGCGGCCGTCCGCCGGCGATTCGAGCAGTTCTGGCCCGGGCCGGGGAAGAAGACATTGCTCGACGCGAACTGGCGACGATTGCCGTTCGCATCGGTGGCGATCGCGCGCAGCGTGTGTACGCCGCGTGTCGTCGCATCGAGGTTCACGGCGACGCGCCACGTGTAGACCGGCGTCCGTGCGGCGATGTCGGTGCGTGCCGGGCCGCCCGGAATGACCGGCGGCGACGTGAGCGGCGTGTTGTCGATGAAGAGCTCGACGTTCGCGACGCGCTGCGAGCCGGTCACCCAGCCGTGAATCTCGGAGCCGCCGCAGTTGAGCGACAGCAGCGTGTCGAACTCGATCCGTCCGGTGATCTGGCCGCAGGCGCCGTACGTCTGCAGTCCGGTCAAATCGCCGACGACATAAACGTACGGGCCGATCGCGACCGGGTTGTACTTCACCTCGTTGCCGATCGTGTACGAGACGCTCTCGTTCGGCTTCGGATCGGAGCCGAGGTAGAACGGCACCGTGTAATCGAAGACGTCGAACGCGATCGTGCGCGCCGGATTGAGCGTCTGCGGATCGATCTCATCGACCATCAGAATGAGCCGGCCGTTCGTCTCGTCGATCGTGCCCTGCGGATGGAACGCGATCGGATTCGCGCGCTCGACCTGCAGCGTGTTGATGTTGTGAATCGAGATCGGCGTCAGCGTGTTGCCGTTGTTCCCCATCACGTAGGTCTCGACCGTCTGGTCGTTGCCAACGACGACGAGCTCCCTGGTGTTGCTGACGAGGAACTTGCCGGGCGTTCCTTCGAACGCGATGCCGACCGGCAGCCGCGGGTTGTTGACGTTGTAAACGAACGTACCGCCGGCGCCCGTGGCGACGAGCATGCCGCTGTTGAAGGCGATGTCGTTGAAGCCGAGGATCTGGCTGCCGACGCTCGAAAGCGAACCGACGCGCGCGGGAGCGGCGACGTTCGCGACGGAGATCAGATCGATCGTGTTCGCGCACGCCGTGGTGCCGTCGGGATAGCAGGGAAGATCGGTCGACGGATAGAGACCGGCCAGCGTCGTGCCGTTGAGAGCGAGACGGTGATAGCGAAGTCCCGGCGTCCGCGAAACGAGCTGGGGTGCGTTGCCGCCGACGCGCACGTTGCGCAGGTCGAAGACTTCCAGTCCCGCTTCGCCGCTCACGAAGAGATAGCCGGTCGACGAGAAGGCCGTGCCGCCTTTGGAATCACGCGCGCCCATCGCCGTGATCACGTCTTCACGCGCCGGCTGCAGATCGCCGACGTCGGTGATCGTGTAGGTCGTCAGCGTCTGACCGCGCAGCACGAAGGCCTGGGTTCCGAAACGGAACACGCCGTGCGGCGACTGCTCGATGCTTGAACTTGCAGGGGGAGCATCGGACGCGACGTACTCGAGCGGACAGTCAGCAATGAGTCGCTGAGCAAATACCGCGGGCGCGGCGAGCCCGGTGATGAGGATTACGACGAGAGCGATCCTTGAACAAACGCGCATACTTGCCTCCCAAAAAACCACACCCGGAACGCGCTCCGCAGAGCTGGATTCGAATTTCGTCTTGGCGCTAACTATCTCGCAATCAGTAGCTTTTTTCAACCTGGGTCGTTTTTGGCAGGTGTTATCATCAGGTTGCTTTTGCGGTAGAGGAATCATGCTCGACGGCCACGTCCTCGTCCTCAACAGGGTGTTCCAGGCGATTCAAATCACCTCGGTACGCCGCGCGCTGACCCTGCTTTACAAGGGCCACGTAAAAGCCGTCGACTCTCAATATCGGACGTACGATTTCGAAAACTGGATGGACATTCCGGTCCAGCCGACCGATCACTACGTCGTCACGCCGAGCCGCAACATCCTCATTCCGCACGTCGTGCAGCTCCTCGCGTTCGATCGCATGCCGCGCCAGGAAGTGAAGTTCTCGCGCGGCAACATCTATCTGCGCGACGCGAACCGCTGCCAGTACTGCGGCCGCAAGTTCTCCTCGTCGGAGCTGTCGCTCGATCACGTGATTCCGATTTCGCGCGGCGGCAAGTCGACGTGGGAAAACGTCGTCTGCGCCTGTCTGCCGTGCAACGTGCGAAAAGGGAACAAGCTGCTCAGCGAAGGTGAGATGCGCCTGATCCGCCAGCCGGTGCGCCCGAAATGGCATCCGCTGCATCGTTTGCAGGGACGCGCGTATCCCGACATCTGGAAGAACTTCCTCGATCAGGCCTACTGGAGCGTCGAGCTCCGCGAGTGATCGTTACGTTCTGACCGCGGCAATGTCCTCGATCTCTTCACCCGCGTTGACGAAGCGATTCACTTCGACGCCGTACTGCTTTTCGTACAACGAGCGATAGCGGCCGCCGAGCTGCATCAACTCGTTGTGCGTGCCGCGCTCGACGACGACTCCTTCTTCGAGCACGAGGATCTGATCGGCTTTCCGCACGGTCGACAAACGATGCGCGATGACGAACGT
>JAOBAU010000322.1 GCA_025463165.1 Acidobacteriota bacterium
GCTTCGTCCGCCTTCTTCTCCCTGAATCCCATCCGCCGGTAACTGTTCGTTGAGGTACGCGACGATCGCCGCTTCGCTCTCACGATCGGCGGTCGAAACCCAGTCGTTGCGCGCCTTGATGTCGGCGTCTTCTTTGCCGAGTTGCTCCCAGTATTTGAGGAGCACGGCGGCGCCGCGGCGCGCGGCTTCAGTGGCGATCTCGGTTGTCTGCACTCGCTCTCCGTTCGGCCGCGCATTGTAGCTGCGGTAAGATCTCCGACTCTCGTTACACCAAATATATGAACCGTCTCGCGACCGCCTTCCTCCGATTCGCGGTTACCGCTCTGTTTGCAGCATTGCCAGCGGTGGCCTTCGCGCAGTCGATCACGACTTATGCCGGAGGCGGAATCGAGGATGGGCAGCTTGCCACCGACATCGCGGCGTACGGTCCGCGCGGCGTTGCGCTCGATCGCGCCGGCAACATCTATTTCACGGAACGTTTCGCCGGACGCGTGCGCCGCGTCGATGCCTCGACCGGCCGCATCACGACGATCGCCGGAACGGGCGCCGCCGGATTCAGCGGTGATGGCGGAGCGGCAACGAGCGCGTCGCTCAATCAGCCTCGTGGACTCGTCGTCGATGATGCCGGAAACGTCTTCATCGCCGATCACGACAACAATCGCGTGCGGCGCGTCGACGCGGCGTCCGGCGTGATCACGACGTTCGCCGGAGGCGGGTCGCCGGAAACCGGAATCGGCGACAGCGACGTCGCCACGAAAGCAACGTTCGATGGTCCGTGGGGACTCGTCATCACGCGTGGCGCGCTCTTCGTTACCGACGATGGATTTCGCGGCAATCGTATTCGGCGCATCGACCTGACGACGAAGATCATCACGACCATCGCCGGTGACGCCGGCGGATTGCCGGGCTACACCGGTGACACCGGCAATGCGAGCGACGCGAAACTGAATCAGCCGCTCGGCATCACGGCGGATGCAAGCGGCAATCTGTTCTTTGCCGACAGCGCCAACAATCGCATCCGCCGCATCGACGCCGCATCGAACGTCATAACGACATATGCGGGCGGCGGGACACTGGTCGATGGCAATGGTGTCGCGGCGACGAACGCAAAGCTCGAGTTTCCAACCGTCGTTGCGCTCGACCGGAACGGCAATCTCGTCTTCGCCTCCGACATCACCCTGCGCAGAGTCGACAGGAGCAGTGGCGTCATTTTCGAGCTCACGAATCCGCAGACGCTGGTGTACGGACTCGCGTTCGGCAGCGGGAAATACGGTTACTACGAAGACGAGGCGCTCAACGTCATCCGCCGGCTCGATGTCGAAACGGGCGACGTGATCACGATCGCGGGAGGCGGTTCGTACATCGGCGACGGTCTCCTCGCAACCGGCGCAATCCTGCACGAGCCGCTCGGCCTCGCGGTGAACAGGAAAGCCGATCTCTTCATCGCCGACGCGTCGAATAACGTCATTCGAAAAATCGACGCAACGACGCACGTCGTGACGAGCGTCGCCGGACGCGTCGGTATGTATTACGCCGAGCCGCAGGAAGGCTTCGATGCGACGAACGCCGTGATCGGCGGACCGCGCGACGTCGCCGTCGATTCCGCGGGCAACATCTACATTGCCGATGGTCACAACCTCCGCGTCTGGCGCGTTGATGCCGCGGGAAAGATCGCAACCTACGCGGGCGGCGGATCGACGCTCGGCGACAACGGGCCGGCGACGAATGCGCTCCTCCGTCCTGAGGCGCTGGCGTTCGACAGCGCCGACAATCTCTATGTCGCCGATTCCGAAGCGCATCGCATCCGCCGCATCGATGCGACGACGCGAAACATCACGACCGTTGCGGGAAATGGCGTGCAGGGTTTCAGCGGTGATGGCGGCGCGGCGACCGCGGCTTCGCTCGATACGCCGCGCGGGCTCGCGGTGAATGCGGCCGGCGATCTCTTCATTTCCGACACGAACAACTACGCCGTCCGAAAGGTTGATGCGGTTTCGCACAACATCTCGCTGTTCGCCGGCCGCGGGCAGTCCGAGGGGAATGGTGATGGCGGCTCGCCGACGGCGACGTTCCTTCAGGTGATGCGGCTCGCCATCGAGCCGGCCACCGGCGATCTGCTGCTCGTCGATGGCAACACGCATCGCGTTCGCCGCGTCACCGCAAACGGCTCGAAGATCACGACGTTCGCCGGCTCGGGACCTCCCGGTGATTTCGCCGGCGACAACGGCCCCGCCACCAGCGCAAAGCTCAACTTCGGTTTCAACCTCGGCGGTCTCGCGGTCGCGTCGAACGGCAACGTCTACATCGCCGACACCGACAACAATCGCGTGCGCGCCGTCTTCGCATGCGGCGCGATTGCCGCGCCGGTGCTGCAGTCGCCCGCCGCGAATGCGACGACGACCACCGCGCCGCAACTCTCGTGGACGCAGCCGTCGCTTGCGTTCCGCTACGACGTGCTGCTCGACACGGCGAACCCGCCGGTGAAAGTGGTCGCGTCCGACATCAACGAGCCGTCGTTCACGCCGTCGAATCTCGAGCCGGCGACGAAGTACTACTGGCGCGTCATCGCGAAGGGCGATCTCTTCTGCGCGCCGCCGGTGACGACGCCGTCCGCGATCGCGTCGTTCACGACGAGCGGGAAATGCAGCGCGGGATCGTTCTCCACGATCGCGCCCGCGAATGACGCGACGAACGTCGCGTCACCGGCGCAGTTGTCGTGGCAGCCGTCCGCCGGCGCTTCGTCATACGACGTCTATTTCGGCAGCACGAATCCACCGTCGCTCTTCGCGCAAAACATTTCGACGACGAGCGCCGTGGTGCCCACCTCGGGCGGCCGCAATTACTGGTACGTCGTCGCGCACGCGGCGTGCGATCCGACGGAAACGACGTCGACCTCGCTGCAGACATTCACGGCTGCCGACACGACGTGCAGTGGTCCCGCGCCCGCCGTGCAGATCGTTTCGCCTGCCGACGGCTCGTCGTCGGCAGCGCTCAGCGTCAATCTGACCTGGCGTCCGACCGGCTCGATCGATTCGTTCGATCTCTACTTCGGCGAGACGTCGAATCCGCCGCTGCTCGCCACCGCGCTTGCAGCAACTTCGCAGACCGTCAGCGGTTTGCGGCCGGGAACGAAATACTACTGGCGCGTCGCCGGCCGCGGACCGTGCGCCAACGGCGTCACGTCGCCCATCGCATCTTTCACGACGCGCTCGTGCGATGCGCCCGGTGCGACGACGATCGTCTTCGCACCATCGTCCGTCTCCGCCGGCGCGACCTACTCGATCGTCTGGTCGCCCGCCGATGGCAGCGACGCCGACGCCGCGTACGTCGTGGAACGTTCGCGCAGCGCGTCATTCGGCGACGTCGAAACGCAGGTCCTCAGCTCGACCGCGGCGACGT
>JAOBAU010000328.1 GCA_025463165.1 Acidobacteriota bacterium
CGTCGCGAAAATCAGCGAGCTCGCGCGCAACGTCGGTCACCACTTCGTCGTAGTGAATGTTCGTCTGCATCGTCCGCGGCTCGCCGCGCATGTGCATGAGAATCACATCGACGTTTCGCTCGGCCGCGAGCGCACGCATTGCGGGATCGTGTCGCATCGCGCTGACGTCGTTGATCGCCGTCGCGCCGGCATCGATCGCCGCGCGCGCGACCGCTGACTTCATCGTATCGATCGAGATCGGGATCGGAGAGCGCCGGCGAATCTGCTCGATCACCGGAATGACACGCGCCATCTCTTCGTCCGCGCTGACAGGTTCCGCGCCGGGCCGCGTCGATTCGCCGCCGACGTCAAGCATCGCCGCGCCGTCTTCCTCCATCTGCATCGCCGCATGCAGCGCGGCGGAATGATCGAGGTGTACGCCTCCGTCGGAAAAGGAGTCGGGGGTGATGTTGAGAATGCCCATCACCGCCGGAGGGCCGCTGACGCTATTCGTCCTTCTCACGCACGATCCGCGCTCCCAGCGCGTTCAGCCGTTCGTCGATCCGCTCGTAGCCGCGATCGATCTGGTGAATGTTGTGGATGATGCTCTCGCCTTTCGCGCAAAGTGCGGCGAGCAGCAGCGCCATGCCGGCGCGAATGTCGGGACTGGAGATCTCGCCGGCGTGCAGCCGCGCGCCGCCGACGATGATGGCGCGATGCGGATCGCAGAGGATGATTCGCGCGCCCATCTGAATGAGCTTGTCGGTGAAGAAGAGCCGCGACTCGAACATCTTCTCGAAGATCATCACCGTTCCTTCGGCCTGCGTGGCGACGATGATCATGATCGACAATAGATCGGCGGGGAACAGCGGCCACGGACCGTCGTCGATCTTCGGCACCGCGGCGCCGATGTCGTAGCGGACGCGCAATTCCTGCTGCGCCGGGACACGGATGTTCTTCCCTTCCACTTCGATGTTGACGCCGAGTTTTTCGAGCATCAACCGGACGGCGTACATGTGCTCGGGCACCGCGTCTTCGATCAGCAGCTCGCTGCGCGTGACGGCGGCGAGGCCGATGTAGGAACCGACTTCGATGTGATCGCTGGAGATCGTGAATTCGCCGCCGTGCAGCGAATCGACGCCGTGGATCAGCAGCGAGTTCGTCGAGATGCCTTCGATCTGCGCGCCGAGGGAGTTGAGGAAGTGACAGAGGTCCTGAACGTGCGGCTCGGCGGCGGCGTTGTAAATGAGCGTGTCGCCCTGCGCGAGGACCGCGGCCATGATCGCGTTCTCGGTCGCGGTCACCGACGCCTCGTCGAGGAACATCCTCTTCCCCTTCAGCGACTGCGCGCTCATCCGATACTCCTCGGCTGACACGACGATCTGCGCGCCGAGCGCTTCGAGTGCGAGGAGATGCGTGTCGACACGACGACGTCCGATGGCGTCGCCGCCCGGCTTCGCGATCACGGCCGAGCCGCAGCGCGCGAGGAGCGGACCGGCAAGGAGCATCGAGCCGCGAATCTTTTTCGACAGCGACGGATCGGGATTCGGGCTGATGTCGCCCTTCGACGTGATCCGTACGACGTTCTGCTCGAGATGCTCGACCGTCGAGCCGAGACCTTCGAGGATCTGCAGCATGACGCGAACGTCCTGAATGTCCGGCAGGTTGCGGAGAACGATCGGGTCATCGGTGAGCAGACAGGCGGCGACGATCGGCAGCGCGGCATTCTTGTTTCCACCGGGCCGGATCGACCCCTGCAGGCGGCGTCCGCCCTCTACTCTGAAGCGTTCCATGATCGGGGCGCATTCTATCCGCGCTTGATCGTTTATCCTTCCTTACATGATCGTTGCCCCCCTCGGCTCGGGTAGTGCCGGCAACTCGTACTACTTCGAAAGCGATGGGACAGCCATCCTCGTCGATGCCGGTTTCGGTCCGCGCGAGACGAAGAAACGCCTGGAGCAGGCCGGACGCTCGATCGAGTCGGTGCGCGGCATCGTCATCACGCACGAGCACTACGATCACATTCGCGGCGCCGCGTCGCTGTCGCGAAAGCTGCACGTTCCGATCTACCTGACGCAGGGAACACTCGACGCCAGCCGCATCGATCCGGCCGAAGCACAGACGGTGATCTTCGAGAACAACTCGACGTTCACGATCGGAGAGCTGAACGTCCACGCGCAGCGGACGGTGCATGACGCACGCGATCCGGCGTGCTTCGTGATCGAAGCGCGTGACGGCACACGAGTCGGTCTCGCGTCCGACCTCGGCTTCGTCAATCCCGATGTGATCAAACACCTTCGCGACTGCGACGGCCTCTTCTTCGAGTCGAACCACGACCTCGACATGCTGCGGATGGGAACGTATCCGTGGAGCCTGAAGCGAAGGATCATGTCGCGCTTCGGACATCTGTCGAATGACGACGCGATGACCGCCGTGCAGCGCATGCTCGGCGCCGACCTGAAGACGCTCTGCCTGATCCACCTCTCGGAGAAGAACAACCACGAAGCGATCGTGCGTGATATGGCCGCCGGACTGCTCGCGCGGAATGGCGTGCAACTCGAGCTCGGAATCGCGAGACAGGACGCCGCAACGGGCGTGTACGAGATCGCCCGCCGCCGCCCACGCTCCACCCCGTCCCCCCACAAACAGATGGCGTTGTTCGCGTAAAGTCAAAGTCGGGGGTCAGGTCTGGAAAGTTGACTTT
>JAOBAU010000336.1 GCA_025463165.1 Acidobacteriota bacterium
TGTCCCGCGTAGAACGGAATGCCGACCGCGTGATCGAGATGCGCGTGCGAAACGAAGACGTTCGACAGTCCGACGATCACGTCGGGACAGCGGCCGATGTCGAGCGCGATGCCTAGCTCGCGAATGCGAAACCACGTTTCGTGACCTGCGCGCGAGCGTCCTTCGATCGTGAAGTGCGGCGCGACGATCGTGCAGTAGTCGGAGTCGCTCACCGCTTCTGCTGCTCCGCGACGACCTTCTCCATCCGCTCGGCCGCTCGTTCGATGAACGCGCGATAGCCGGCCGGATCGATGAACGGGTTCTTCTTCTCGCCGCGATGCTTCATCTTCTCCGCGAGCTCGTAGAAGTTCCCGTGCGACGCGAGGAAGACGTCGCACTTCAGCGAGCGGAGGATCGCAAACTGTCTGCGATAGTCGTCGATGGCATTCGGATAACGCGGATTGCCTGCCAGTCGATATTCCGACGGAACGCTCGGACTGCCGAGGAAGACGACGTTGAGTCCGTGCTTCGTCGTCATCGACCACGTCGTGCAGCCTTTCGTGTGGCCGGGAGTGATGCGCGCGATGAGCGTCGTGCCGCCGAGCGTGATGCGGCTGCCGTCGTGCAGCAGACGATCGGCGGCGATCGGCGGAAAAGGAAACCGATTGCCGAACTGCGGATCGTCGAGACCGCCGCGCGCGAGTTGCGGGGCGTCACCGGCGCTCGCGTAAAACCTCGCGCCGGTCGCGGACTTCAGCTCCGCCAGCCCGCCGGCGTGATCGTAGTGCGCGTGACTGCTGAGGAGAATGCGCACGTCGGAAACGCGGAAGCCGAGCTGCTCGATGTTGCGGCGGATCATCGGCGCGGTTTCGGCGAAGCCGCCGTCGATGAGGATGTGTCCTTTCGGCGTGGCGATCAGGTATGACGTGATGTCGGACGCGCCGACGTAGTAGACGTTCTCGACGATGCGGAACGGCGTGACCGGCTCGTTCCATGAACGTGAAACCGGATCGGCCTGCCCGGCAAAAAAGAAGATGAGCGCGAGGACGTAACGCATCGCGCGATTGTACGGTTCCGGCAGACGTACAATGCGCGCGCTTTGGCGACCGACGTCATCACGACTCCTGAAGAATTGCTGGCCATCTCGCCCGAATGGGACGAGCTCTGGCGCCGCACGCCATCCGCGACGCCGTTTCAGTCGCCGCACTGGGTGCTGCCGTGGCTCGACGCGTACGGCGCCGGCGGCGAGCTGGCGGTCGTCGCATCGCGCAGCGGCGGCGTGCTGACCACGCTCGCGCCGCTCTACATCGTGCGCGATGAAGACTCCGACGAATCGCTCGGCATGTTTCTCGGCACCGGCATCAGCGACTACCTCGACGTCATCGGCGACGACGACGTGCTCACGCCGCTCGCGTCGCTCAACTGTCAGCTGTGGGATTTGCAGCAGCTTCGTCCGACGTCGCCGCTCCTCGCCACCGCGCTCCCCGACGGATTCGCGGACAACGTCGAAGATCACGAGCCGTGTCCGCTGCTGTCGCTCGAAGGAGAGATCGGCTCGACCCGACTTCGCAAGAACATTCGCTACTACCGCCGTGCGATGTCGCGCAACGCAACGGTCACCGTCGAAAGCGCGACCGAAGCGAATCTCGATGAGTTGCTCGACGCGCTCTTTGTGCTCCATGCCGCGCGATGGCAACGGCGCGGACTGCCGGGCGTCCTCGGCGACGAGACGACGCAGAACTTTCATCGCGACGTCGCGCGCCGGCTGCTCCGCGCCGGCGCATTGCGAATGTATGCAACGCGCCGCGATGAGCGGATCGTCGCCATCTTTTACGGCTTCGCGCACGGCGTCACCGTCTATTACTACCTGAGCGGTTACGACCCGGAGCTCGAGAAGCTGAGCATCGGGACGCTGATCGTCGCGCATGCGATCGATGAAGCGGTGCGCGACGGCGCCACGACCTTCGACTTTCTGCGCGGCGCCGAGGAGTACAAGTACGCGTGGGGAGCGACGGACCGGATGAACCGGCGCCGCCAGCTGTTCCGATCGTGACGAAGACCAACGCCGCCCGCCAGCTCGACGCGCTCGGAATCGAGTACGAGATCCGCGAGTACGTCGTCGATGAGAGCGACCTCAGCGCGGAAAGCGTCGCAAGAAAAGTCGGGATGCCGCCGGAGCAGGTCTTCAAGACGCTCGTGGCGAGAGGCGATCGCAACGGCGTCTGTTTCGCGGTCATCCCGGGCGACGTGCAGCTCGACCTCAAAGCGCTCGCCAGGCTCAGCGGCGATCGAAAGATCGACACCGTTCCGCTGAAAGACGTCCAGCCGCTGACCGGTTACATTCGCGGCGGCGTCACGGCGCTGGCCGCAAAAAAGGCGTATCCGGTGTACGTCGACGAGACGATCGAGCTGTTCGACAGCATCTCGATCTCGGCCGGAATCCGCGGCGCCCAGCTGATTTTGGCACCTGCCGACTACTTACGCGTGACGCAAAGCACCCTCGGCGCTCTCACAAAGCCGAAAGAGTGAGATTTCTTTCACCCCCGGGGTAAGGAAATCGATCCCTCGCGACACTCCTTTAAGCGAAGAGATGCAAACACCCGTAAGTAACTACGAGGAGCCTCACGTCGTGCCGGCTATCCCGACACGCAGCCGGCCGTGCCGGCCGCCGCTGGGGAGGAAGGATTCGAACCTTCGAATGGCGGCTCCAAAGGCCGCTGCCTTACCACTTGGCGACTCCCCATCGTGCGGAAACGGAAGAAGCGCCCGGCGGCGGGAGTCATTCCCGGCCGGGAACGGAAAGTGTACCGGAAAGGCGACTGAAGAAATTTCCCCGTACCACTTGCGGTATTGTTCACTCGTGCTATATTGACTCCAGAAAGTCATTACGCTTCGACATAGAGCCACCATGACGCATTGCGACGAAGAAAGCCTGCTGCAGTACGCCGAAGGGATCTCCCCGATCGGCAGCGAGATCGAATCACATCTCGTCGGCTGTGCTTCGTGCAGCGTCACCATCGAAGAACAGCGCGAGCTCATCAGTCTGCTTCGTGAAGCCGACACGTGGGAAGGCGTTCCGGAAACGAACGCGACCGTTCCCGCGCGCATCCGCGATCTCTCCGATCTCCAGGCGCGGCTTGCCACCGAGGATTCCGAAGCGGCGCAACTCCTCGATGAAGCGCTGCGCGGACCGGCAGCCTGGTGGACGACGCGCCTCGTGCAGAGCCTCCAGCCGCTCACCGCCGGCGTCGTACGCCAGCTCCTCGCGCGCGCCGAAGGGCTCGAATCGACAGCGCCGCAGCAGGCGTCGGACATGACCCGTCTCGCCATCGACATCGCGGCAGAGATTCCGCTCTCCGATTACCCATCCGACTTCGTCATCACTCTGCGCGGCCATGCGCTTCGCGAACATTCGTACAACGTCATGTGCCTCGGCCGTTATCGCGAAGCGCTGCTGTTGTGCGATGAAGCCGAGAGCGCATTCACGCAGCTTCCGATTCCCGAGTACGAAGTCGCCCGCGTCAGCCTCGTGCGTGCGTTGATCTATCGAAACCTCGATCGGATGGATGAAGCAGCAGGTCTCGCGCGCGAAGCAGCGCTCTGCTTCCGCGAGTACGGAGACATTCGCCGCTACACCATCGCGCGGATGACGCAGAGCGCGATCCTGCAGCACACGGGACGGCTTCAGGAAGCGCTGACTCTCTGGCTCGAGCTCGCTGCGCTCCCGAGCCTCGATCCTGCCACGCGAGTGGCGGTCAAACTCGACCTCGGCACCTGTTACCGCGGACTCGGTCAGGTCGACAAAGCCACCGAGCACATCACCGCAGCAGCGGCCGAATATGATCTCCTCGGAGAGACGATCTACGCCGCCAAAGCCCGATGGGCGCTCGCGGCGACGCTCGTCGCCGCCGCCCGCACCGGCGACGCCGTTCCGATCCTTCGAACGACGTGGAAGCAGTTCGAGAATCTCGGAATGGAAGCTGATGCGGCGCTCGTCGGACTCGAGCTCGCGGAAGCGCTTCTCCTGTCGGGCCAGGCGGACGAAGTTCCGGCCATCTGCCGCAGCGTTCTCGATCGCTTTACACGCGCGGGCATGACCTCGCGTGCGATCAATGCACTCGCGTTTCTGCGCGAAGCGATCGCACTCGGCCAGGCAGAGCCGTCGCTCGTGCGGCACGTGCATGACTTTCTGCGCAAGCTGCCTCCCGAATCGAGCCGCATCAGCTCGAAAGCCAATCGGCTCGAGGACTGAAGCTCTCCGCGGGCGCCCCGTCCTGCGGCGCCGTTCTCCGAATCCATTCGTGACAGTTGATGACGATCGGCGCGTGCGCCGCTCGACGATTCTTAGCGCGCCGAAAGGAGAGCTCGCCGCGATTGCTTTTGCATTTCACACCACGAAACGTCCCGTTTGTGGTCCTCATACAAACAGCATCACTACTGACAAAGGAGAGAAGTCATGCGCAACAAAATCGCCGTCGCTCTGCTCGTCGCATCCCTTGCCACGCCCACCTTCGCCGCTGTGAAAAGCGATCCCGATCGCCGCGCCGGTGACCGCTCCCCGATCACGCGAGTTCTCAAGTTGATCAAACACTTCATCGGCATCGGCTCGCAGGACGACATCATCATCCCGAGACCGTAAAGGAGAACGTCATGAAAAAGACTTTCGCAACGACTCTGCTCATCATCGTCCTCGCCACGCCGGCCTTCGCCGCGGTGAAGAGCGATCCCGATCGCCGCGCCGGCGATCGCACCGTCATCACGCGCGTTCTGAAACTGCTGAAACGCTTCGTCGGCATCGCATCGCAGGACGACATCGTCATCCCGAGACCGTAAGGAGAAACGCCATGAAAAAGACTTTCGCAACGACTCTGCTCGTCGTCATCCTCGCCACGCCGGCATTCGCCGCGGTGAAGAGCGATCCCGATCGCCGCGGCGGCGATCGCACCGTCATCACGCGTGTCATCAAACTGCTCAAACGCTTCGTCGGCATTGCATCGCAGGACGACATCATCATCCCGAGACCATAAGGAGAACGTCATGAAAAAAACTTTCGCAACGACTCTGCTCGTCATCGTCCTCGCCACTCCCGCATTCGCCGCTGTGAAGGGCGATCCCGATCGCGGCGCCGGCGACCGCACCGTCATCACGCGCGTCATGAAGCTGCTGAAACGCTTCGTCGGCATCACGTCGCAGGACGACATCATCATCCCGCGGCCGAAACCGTAAACGCGGCGAGCTTTTCGGAGGAGAGAGAGAGCACGGGGCGGGTGGAGGAGCCCGCCCCCAACTCTTATGCGCGCGCGATCGCGGCCGGCTCGCTCCGCGGCGCGTCGTGAACGGCATGTCCCATCAGCGGGAGCGTGACGGAGAAGCGAGCGCCCTTGCCGAGGCCTTCGCTTTCGGCGGTGATCTCGCCGTGATGCAGCTCGACGATGTGTCGCGCGATCGCCAGCCCGAGCCCGAGGCCGCTGCGCTTCGCGGCTCCCTCGGCCTGCTGCAATCGCTCGAACACATGCGGCAGAAACGACGGCTCGATTCCTTCGCCCTGATCGGCGACCGAGATGCGCATCTTCTGATCGACCCGCTCCAGACGCAGATCGACTTCCTTCCCGGCATCGGTGAACTTGATCGCGTTGCCGAGGATGTTGCCGATCACCTGCTGCAGACGATTCGCGTCGGCTTCGACGAGATCGTCGGTGTGATCGATGTGCGAGACGAGCCGGACGTCGCGCTGCTGCGCCGACGGACGCGCGGTCGTGACCGCCGCCTCCACGACTTCGGAGAGACGCGTCGGACGGAGATCGACCTGGAACTTGCCGAGCACGATGCGCGAAACGTCGAGCATGTCGTCGATGAGATGCTTCTGCAGCCGCGCGCTCGTCTCGATCATCCGCAGCGCTTCTTCCAGCTCCTCGGCGGTCGCGGGACCAGCGCGCAGAAACTGCACCCAGCCGAGGATTGACGTCATCGGCGTCCGGAGCTCGTGCGACAGCGTGGCGAGGAAGTTGTCCTTGGCGCGGTTCTGCGCTTCCGCTTCGCGATAACGACGCTCGTTCTCGGCAGCGCGCGCGGCGGAGCGGCGCTCGGTGACGTCGCGGAACGTGATCACGGAGCCGAGCGGCTCGCGCGTGTCGTCGTCGTACATCGGCGACGCGCAGAATTC
>JAOBAU010000339.1 GCA_025463165.1 Acidobacteriota bacterium
TGAATGCGTTCACGGTCGTGGCGGTTCCGACTCCGAGCGGCGCCGCGGTGATTTGCACGCCGATGGCCGGCTCATCGCCCGCGACAACAACGCCGGCAACCTGCCGCGATGCACTGATACGAAGCTCAACTGGATCGAAGCTGTTGCTATCCGTCAGCGCGAGTCTCACGGCGGCGCTCGATCCACCGCGGCTATCGCGCGCGACCAATTCGACCGCGCCGGAGGCGAGTCCGCGGAACGCAAACGAACCATCGGCGCTGAGGCGCGTCACCAGTGCACGCGGCTGCCGCATGAGGATCACTGACCCGGCGGTGAGTCGCCGGCCTTTCGCGTCCGTGGCGAAACCGGCGATGAGATTGTCGGGAAGACGGATGACGAGCCGCTCCGGAGCCGCAGGCACGGTCACGTCGAGCTGCGATCGCACCGGTTGATCACGCCAGAGCACGCCGACGTGCCACTCACCCGCGCGCGGAAGTGTGCCGCGGAACTTGCCCTCGTCATCCGAGTACATGACCACACGTTCCGCTCCCTGCTCGCCGCCGAAAAAGAGGTCCGCTTTCAGCGGGCGCTCGCCGAGGTAAACGGTGCCGTCAACGGTGTGTTGTTCCAGCTTGATCCGGATCGATGCGTTCGTTTCCGTGACCTCGTACGAGTCGTTCGACACCCGATTGCCGGAGCGGTCGCGCACGACGACCGTGAAAGTTCCGGGCTCCTGCGCGGAAACGCGAAGTGTGCCTTCGGCATCCACGCGCCCATGGACCGCCGCGCTCGCGTCATACCCGGCAACCAGATCGCTGTCGCATTCCAGGTCGAGCTGCCACGGATTACCTTCCGGATCGGTGGAAGGCTCGACCGTAACGACGATGTCAATGGGCGGCCGCAACGGAATCGGTGTGCGAAACGTCGATTCGCCGCCGGCTAAGATCTCGACCCGCGGAATGCGCGCAGGAGCGAAACCCTCAGATCTCACCTCCAGGACATACAGCCCCGGCGGCAACGGCGCGAGTTGCACGACGCCCCGGTCATTGAACGCCGCCTCCGCAACCGGAGCGGAGAGACGGCTGAGCGTGAGCGCGGATTCTGTCGAGACGAAACGGACGAGCCGCGCGCGCGCGGGGTGTTTCAGGCTCTTCAACGTGTCGCGATCAAGCCACGCCACGAATGACGCGCCTCGACGCAGCGTGAATGTACCGATGTTCAGCGGTTTCGCGGCGGAGACGGCAACGCCCCAGCGATAGTGAGGCGTGAAACCCTTGTGTCGCAGGACAAGGTCCAGTGCGGTTGCCGGAATCTCGCAACTCCATTTGCCTTCAGCGTTCACCGGACAATCGAACGAAGTCCCGCGCGCGATCTCCGGCGGTCGAGACGGTTGCGGCGGCGATTCAACGACGAGTTTGATTGAGGAAGGCATTGTCAGATCTCGCTCGCCCACCTTCAGTGCGCCGCTGACGATGCCGGTGCGCCACGCGCGAACCTGCCTGTCTTCGCGCGTATCGACCGCGGGGAACACCACGTAAGTCTCCGGAGCCCACCACCCGGGCGAGACGAGCTTCACGTTCCACGCTGAGCCAGCCGCTTCCAGCAGCGATGAACCGTTGCCCGCCAGCGGAACTTCACGAACGACGCTTTCATCGGTCGCCGAGCGCAGAACGATTTTTCCGCCGATCGCAGCGGGCGCGGCCTGACGCGGCTCGAACGTGATACGCACGGTGCTCGTCGCCGGCTGCGCGAACAGCGACACGCAGCCGGCAATCAGTACGAGGATCGCCGCGGTCACGCCGCGAGCGTTCAGATGCGGCGCGCGACCGGGATCAACCACGCACTTCCATCGCATAGCAACCGAAACCGCTGGTGCGACAGGTTGCGAATCCGTTTCTCAAGACGATGTTGCAGTTCTCCCATCCCCAACCTTCCGCATCTACGCAGTAAAGCATCCCCGCGTCGTAGCCGATCGCGCAGCCACACTGCTGGCAGCCGGGATACTGCGCGAACGATGGCGCCGCAACGAAGAACATCACGATGACCAGAACAAGGGCAGTACGGCGAGCTACTTTTCTCATATCACCCTCCATAACGAGGGGCGACCATACCATATTGCCGTCAGGCCGTCGAAAATGACGCTGATACGTTACTTAAAACCAGCGTACCGTCCAGTCGATCAGCTTCTGCTTCCACCGCGTGTACGGCGGATACATCCTCGGCCGCGGCGCGCCGGCAGCTCCTCGGAGACCGCGGCGTCGCCTTCGATCAGCGCCACTTCATCCTCATCAAAAAGAGACTCGATGATCCGGCGCATGCACGTCGCGGAGTGCGGCGTCAATTCACTGGGCTCGAGGATCACACGATTGCCGGCGGCGAGTGCATACGCAGAGGGGATAACAGGGCGTTTGCTGTTTCGTGACTGGCGCGCGGTCTCAGCCGCCGCTTCGCGACGGCAGGCGCAAGCGCAGGACTCCGAACGGAGCGAGCACTCCGGCCGCGCACTCTTCGAGCGCATGCGGCTGCGCGCCGTAACTCAGCTGCGCATCGCGCGGCGCCGCGCAGATCGCGTAGTCACCCGGCTCGACGAGCGGCAACATCGCGGCGGATCCCGTTGTGGTGCCGATGCCGCTCGAGAGAAAAAACATCAGGGGTAGCGCGATCCCGTTGTGCACAAGCATCGGCAGCGACGCGCCGCTCGCCGACGCTGCCTCTTCCAGCTCGAGCGCGCCACCGTTCTGGCGCACGGCGACGTTCAACTGTCGTCCGAACTCGACCGGAGCACGGAACGCTTTGAATGCGAACCCGCCCGCGATCACGGCGACCAGCGCCGACTTCGTCGCGGCCGGCAGCGCGACTTCGAAGTCGCCCGACGCGCCGGTCGTGCGCGGCAGCCAGAGAAGCGGCGGCGTCTCGAACGGAATGACGTAGACGAGCGCGCCGGCGACGGGCGAACCGGAGTCGGTGAGCACGCGTCCTTTGAGTCGCGTATCGGGACCAAGTACGAGCTTCACATCCGCGATCGCATCCTCGGCAACCGACACCTCGACACGATCGCTCGTTCGTCCGCCGCTTCCTTCCGCCTGAACTTCATACCTGCCCGGATGCAAACCGGTCAGCGAGAACTTCCCGTCAGTGGCACTCGCGGAAGCCTGCGCGATGCCGGTTGCCGCAGCGTCTCCGTCGATGCGATAGACATTGACGTGCGCCCGCGCCGGCGCGCCGCTGGCGGCCTCGGTGACGACGCCGTCGATGGTGCCGGCCGAAAGATGAATGTCGAGGCGCACACCTCGCTCGATCGCGACCGGCGCGACAGTGACGTCGGCGGAGATGCGAGGAATGGCGGCGTCAACACTGATGAGCCAGGACGCACCCGGCATGTTGGGCGCGAATGTGGCGAAGTGGCCCGCGTCGTCCGAGCGCGTCTGTACGGACGGGCTGCGATTGCGGCCTCCGATTCTGATCTGCGCCGCGATCGGATGATCGCCGAGCGTCACCGTTCCCTCGGCGTGCGTGACCTCGACGGCGACGATCGCGTTCGCATCTTCGGGCAGGCGGATTTCGCGTCGTGCGTAATCGCCTTCGTGACGCGAGGACGCCACGCGGACTACATAGCTTCCGGGAGGCAGCGTTCCGAGCTCGACTTCGCCGGTGACGCCGCGCACAACCGCGCTCGCGATCTGGTCGGTCATCACGGAGCTTCGTCGCCTTTCAACCGACACCTGCCACGGACCGATGTCCGGAATCAGTGCAGGTTGCACGGTGATCCGAAGCGGCACGAGCTTCTCGAGCATCAGCGGCCGGAGCAACTCCGTCTCGAGGCCGGGCTTCAGATCGACGAGCCGCTCTTCCGATGCGATCGCAGCGCCGGACGTCGCGGAAATCCGATAGCTGCCCGGCTCGACGCCGTCGATGATGAAGAACCCGCGACGGTCGATCGTCCCGGTATGTGTCCCTGCCGATGGCGCCACGGCGACAACATGCGTTTGCCGTGCGTCGAGTTTCACTCCTTTGCCGGCGGTCACGTAGCCGACGATGACGCCGCCACGCTTCAATGTGATCTCAGGCAGCGTCAGCGTCGCGTTTTGATCGGCGCGCACGCCCCAGAAGAAAGCGGAGACAAATCCGCGCGGACGAATTCGGAGATCGATCGCTGCGCGCGGTACCTCGCATCGGAACTCACGCTCGCGCAACTCGCACGGCGCTTCTCCTTCGGGTACCGGGACCGCGGTGGTCACGTCGCGGGATGGTGTCCATCGCGCCGCGACGTTTAACGTCGACGGCAACGTTCCCGACCCTGCCGCGATCACGCCCTTGATCGAACGCGTTTCCCACGCGGTGAGATCGATCGTCGTCGCGTCACCTCTGACGTCGAAGGAGACGCCGGGGTGAAAGAGACCTTCACTCTGTACGACGAAACGCCAAACCGCGGGCGTCAGAGAAATCGACGCGCTGCCGGAAACCGCGATCTCGATCTGTTGCGCTTTG
The DNA here is from genome assembly GCA_025463165.1 of Acidobacteriota bacterium. Taxonomy (GTDB): domain Bacteria; phylum Acidobacteriota; class Thermoanaerobaculia; order Gp7-AA8; family Gp7-AA8; genus JAOBAU01. Next base: position 4,468 of record JAOBAU010000339.1, read on the forward strand.
AGGTCATTCGAGGAGATGACCGGCGACGCCGTGACGATCGCCTTCACGACATGCGGCGATGAGCGTCCTTCGATACGGACGTTGATCGCGACAGTGGTCGCGTGCAACGGCGCGGGCACACCGGCCGAGATCGCGAGCGCGAGAAAGACGAGGCGCACGTTGCTCAATGTCTGTACGTGCAGGTTCCCTGCGCGCTGCACTGGACGATGTTCGGTCCGGCGCCGGGGACAGGAATGATCTCGCATGTACATGCCGAATCGACCATGACCTTCGCACAAACCGGAGCGCCCTGGAACGTTTGGCCGCAGGCTTTGCAACCCTCGGTGAGCCCGCAATCCGTATGCGTATGCGACGCGCCGTCGTAGAAGACGAGTGAGGTGTACCACCAGTCGCCCTCGTGGAAACAGGTATCAATCTCCGCTTCGCACGGATCCGACACGGGATCTTTCGAGGGAGGGCCGCTGCCCGTTCCTGCAAACGCGACGGACGAGATGAGAACAACGGCGATGAAAACGACCGCGTGAAGATACTTCATTAGCGACAGCCTCCCTGCGCGACGGCTCTACGGCGAGCATTCTATCCGTAAAGCTATGCGTGAGGATCACTATCAGCCGCTTAAAACCAGCGTACCGTCCAGTCGATCAGCTTCTGCTTCCACCGCGTGTACGGCGGATACATCAGCTGCGTGCCCGACCACTTCGTCGGCTGTTCCAGCACGCCGCGCGCATTCGAAAACGCTTCGAAGCCGAACCGGCCGTGGGCTTTGCCCATGCCGCTCTCGCCGACGCCGCCGAATGGGAGGTTGGACTGGTAGAAGTGGATGAGCGTGTCGTTGATCGCGGTGCCGCCGGCGGTGGTACGCGCCAACACATCTTTGATGACTCGCCGGCTGCGGCTGAAGAGGTAGAGCACGAGCGGTTTCTCGCGCTCGGCGATGATGCGCAGCGCTTCGTCGAGCGTCGCGTACGGCACGATTGGCAGCAGCGGTCCGAAGATTTCTTCCTGCATGACGGCCGAGTCGAGATCGACGTCGGTCAGCAGCGTTGGAGCGATCGCTCTTCCATCAAACGTGCCGCCGCTCGCCACTTTCGCGCCGCGCGATACCGCATCGTCGAACAGACGCTTCACGCGCGCGGCGTGGCGATCGTTCACGATCACGCCGCTCTCGTTCACGATCGCGGCGCGCAGCTTTTCCATGAACGGTGCGCGGATCGCTTCGTCGACCAGCAGGTAATCGGGCGCGATGCAGATCTGGCCGGAGTTGAAGAACTTTCCCCACGCGATCTTGCGCGCGGCTTCGTCGAGATCGGCGGTGCGGTCGACGATCACCGGCGACTTCCCTCCGAGCTCGAGCGTGACCGGCGTCAGATGCTCGGCCGCGGCGCGCATGACGATCCGTCCGACGGCGGGACTTCCGGTAAAGAAGATGTGGTCGAAGCGGCGCGCCAGCAACTCCTCGGAGACCGCCGCGTCGCCTTCGATCAACGCCACTTCATCCTCATCGAACAGCGACTCGATGATCCGACGCATGCACGTCGCAGAATGCGGCGTCAATTCACTCGGCTTGAGGATCACGCGATTGCCGGCGGCGAGCGCGGAGACGAGCGGACCGAACGTCAAATTGATCGGGAAGTTCCACGGCGCGATGATCAGCACGACGCCTTTCGGCTCGTAGATGATTCGCGACCGCGAGCCGAACAGCCCGATCGGCGTCGAGACGCGTTTCGCTTTCGCCCACTTCTTCAGGTGGCGGACGGCGTGACGCGCCTCGCCCACCACCGGATAGATCTCCGACAGATCAACCTCGGCGGGCGGTTTGCGAAAGTCAGCCCAGAGCGCTGCCTGAATCTCGGTGCGCGCGGCCAGCACCGCATCGTGCAGCCGCTGAAGCTTCGCGCGACGTTCCGCCACCGTCGGCGCGGGACGCGTCGCCCGCGCTTCCTGCTGCTTCGCGTAGACGCGCTCGATGTGAGCCGTCATCCCGGAGAGGAAGCGAGGATCGACTGCCATATGGATAGATTGTACGTTGCCCGGCGAGCAACGGACTCATCGTAAAACTACGCGGCGTTCTTCAGCGCCGGCGCGCCGAACAGCGACAGCGCCTTGTTCAGAATCACGTCCTCGCGCGTCTGTTTCGCGTCCTTGTCATCCGTATCGCGAATCGCCTGCGACGAGAGATCGACGACGACGTCGGGACGGATTCCCATTTCCTTGATCGCCTTCTGCTCCGGCGTCGTGTAGTGACCGACGGTCATGAAGACGCCGCCACCGCTCGGCAGCGGGATGAACTTCTGCACGATCGATTTGCCGTACGTCGTCACACCGACGACCTTGCCACGATTGTTGCCGTGAATCGCCGCCGCGAAAATCTCCGCGCCCGATGCGGTCGACGAATCGGTCAGCACTTCGACGTCGCCGTCGAATGCCGTGGCGCGATCGGCCTGCCACTTCTTCGCTTCGACCGTGCGTCCTTCAAGTGACGTGATGAGACCGCTCGTGAGCAGATCATCAGCAGCGGTGATTGCTTCTTCGACGTTGCCGCCGGCGTTGCCGCGCAGATCGACGATCAGCTTGCGATTGCCGCTTTTGCGAACGTTTTCGAGCGCCGTGCGAAACGCAGCGGCCGTTCCTTTGTCAAAGTACGGAACCTTCACGTACGACACCGCGCCGTATTGCTGCGACGAAAGCTCGAGCGGATGGAAGGTCGCCGGCTGAATGGTGACGTCGGCGCGTTTGGTCTGGCCGCCGCGAACGATCTGCAGTCGAAGCGGCTTCGACGCGTTCAGCGCGTTGCGAAGCTGCCACACCGCGAACTTCTGCGTCGGCTGCCCATCGATCTTCTCGATGAAATCGCCGCGCTCGATGCCCGCCTTCGCGGCCGGCGAACCGGCAACCGCGGAGATGACGAACGCGTATCCGAAACGTTTGGTGACGATGAGACCGACGCCGTTGTCTTCGAGCTCGCTGTAGTTCTTGTAGCCGGCCATCTGCGCCGGCGGCACGTAATAGCTGAACTCGTCGATGGCATCGGTCACGCCGCTGAACGCGCCATCGAGCAGTTGATCGGACGGCACCTGTTCGACGTAGTTGTTCCGCACCAGATCGAACACCTCGGTGAAGATGCTGAGGTAACGATAGAGGTTGTTTTTCTGCGAGGACGCCTGGCCGAACACCGCTCCGCCGAGGAGGGAGATCAGGAGGGCGACCGAAATGGTGAGGAATGCGATTTTTTTCTTTGTCATGTCAGCGTAACCATTTGCGTGGATCTTCAGGCTTGTTGTCGTTTCGAATCTCGAAGTAGAGGTAGCCGGATTTGGCGTCTTCACTTTCGCCGACTCCTGCAATCGCCTGTCCAGCCGCCACGCGATCGCCGGCCGCAACCGACGGCGATTTCAGGTTCCCGTAAAGCGAGAAAACCCGATTGCCGTGATCGAGGATGACCAGATTGCCATATCCCTTGAACCACTGCGAAAACAGAACTGTTCCATTGAACACCGCGTGCACCGCCCCGCCGGGCGTGGAACTGATGCGCAGGCCGTTGCTGATCGTCACCGTCGCGAACTTCGGATCGGTGTGACGTCCGAACTGCTCGATGACTTTCCCTTTCACCGGCCAGCTGAGCGCGCCCTGCACGGAGCGGATGTCGTCCGGCGCCGTGACGCCACTGCGCTGCTTCGACAGAATGCCGACCAGCCGCTCGAGGCGCTTCGCTTTCTCTTCGAGCTCGGCCAGCTGCCGTTCCGATTGCGTTCCTTCCGTTTGCAGCGACGCGATGAGTCTCTCCTTCTCCGCGTGCGACTGCGCGACCGCGCGCTGCCGGTCTTCGACGACGCGCCGCATCTCGGCGGTTCGGCGACGCTGTTCGGCGAGGTCTTCACGCTTCGCGGTCAGCTCTTCGCGCGTCGATTGAAAGCGCGACACCGCTCGCGAGTCGCGTGCGACGAGATAGCTGAGCATCGACATCGCGCCGAGCGGATCGCGCGCGTCGTCGATCGACAGGAACATCCGCAGGTAACTGAGTCCGCCCATTCGATAGAGCGCGACGAGTCGCTTGCGAAGGAAGCGTTTCTCTTCCGTGATTCGCGGCTCGATGCCGGCGATCTGCTGCTCGATCGCGGTCTGCTGCTCTTCGAGTTGCGACTGCATGTTGACGGCGATCTCGAGCTCGCGCGTTCGGATGTCGAGCTCGAGATCGACGGTCTCCAGTTCGTGCTGCGCGTTCTTCGTTTCGCTGCGGACGGTTTCGAGACGCTTCTTCAGTTTCGCGATCTCGCCGCGGATGCGATCGAGCTCGACGTTGCGCGGCGTTTGCGAATGTGCGGTCGAGAAAGCAATCGCGCCCGCCAGCAGCAGGGCAGCGATCCGTTTCCTAATCGCCGGAACGCTGGTCGCGCAATGCATGACGGGCAGCCTGCTGCTGCGCTTCCTTCTTCGACGTTCCCTCGCCGCGCGCGACGAGACGTCCGACTTTCACTTCGACGATGAAGCGCTTCTCGTGGTCGGGACCTTCTTCGGCGATGACGTTGTAATCCGGCAGCGGCAGTCCCTTCCCCTGCGCGAGCTCCTGCAGTGCCGTTTTGTAATCGTGAAACAGCAAATCCTCGGCGTTGATCGCTTCGAGATCTTCGCCGAACGTCCGTTCGATCATCGCGCGCGCGGCGTCGATCCCGCCATCGAGATAGACCGCGGCGATAAGCGCTTCGAAGAGGTTCGCGAGGAGCGAATCTTTTTTGCGGCCGCCCGACTTTTCCTCGCCGATGCCGAGGAGGATCACGTCGCCCATGCCGTACGCGCGCGCCTTCGCGGCGAGACTCGTGGCGCTGACGAGATACGCCTTCATCTTCGACAGCGCCCCTTCGTCGAGCGTCGGATAGCGATGGAAAA
>JAOBAU010000349.1 GCA_025463165.1 Acidobacteriota bacterium
ATCTGATGCCGGCAGGCGACGCAGGTGCTGTTACTCATTTCCATGGAAGGATATGTCAACGGAGAACGGCGCTTCGACTGGAACGCCGTTTTCAGTGGCGGGACGGAAGCGCCAGGTCTGTACGGCCGCGATGAGTTTCGGCGTCTGGCCGGGAATCGAATCGCCGATGGCGATTCCTTTGACGTGGCCGTCGGCGCCGATCGTGAGACGCAGTCGCGCGGTCATGTTGCGGTCGACGTGAATCGACGGCAGCGGCTGATATTCAGGTACTGGTTCTGTCCGTCGCGTTACTGCACGCGCGGCGCTCGATGACGACATCGGCACGTCTCTGCGCGGTGCGGCCGGACGTCGCGGCAGCGCCGATGGATCGTACGCCGAGCCGGTGATCGAGCGCGGATCGACGAGCGCGCGGTTCGCCTGCTTCTCTGCTTTCGCGCGCTCGGCGACCGCCGCATATTCACTGGCCGGCAGCGCGGTCGCGTCGTTGCGCTGCGCAGCGTTGGTGCCGTCGGTCGCGGCTGCCGCCGGCGCCGACGTGACCGGCGTTTCGAGAAACGCGGAGTCGGTGACCGGGATGAGCGTGACGTCGGAGTGAGGACCGCGGTTGTCGGCAACGGTCGTCGTTGCGGCCGGCGTGACGCCGTGCTCGGCAGCGGCCGGCATCGGACGCTTTTCCTCGCGATGCACGAATGCGCCGATGGCGAACGCCAGGATTGCGAGCGCGACCAGGGCGCCGCCGAAGATTACGCGCCGTTTCCACCGCCGCGCGTCCGACACCGGTCCGGCGTCGACGATTGGCGCTGCCGCGGGTTGCGCGGACGTCGGCGGCGGGGTCGCGGTCTGGTCCCAATTGCAGTAGACGCACGACTTCGCATAACGGTCGATTGCACGTCCACATCGAATGCAGGGGCTGCTTTCACTCATCAGTCGGCTAATTTCTGCAACCGCCGTACCGCGTCGTCCCACCAGACCAGACCGCCGCCCGGCGTCAGCGCGAATGCGTGCGGCCCGACGCTCTTCGCGATCGGCGTGCCGCGCGATTTCGTGAAGCGATAGAGCGTGCCGCTCGACGAGTCATACGCGATGCGATTGTCGCCGCGAATGAAGACGCGATCGACGCCGGTCGGGAACTGCGAGTTGCCGCCGGAGAAGACGCCGAGCCCGAGGAGACCGCGGAAGAATCCGCGCAGCGCGGCTTGTGTGAGCGATTGCACTCCTTCGACGAGCCAGACGCGTTTCGCGGAGGGATCGGCGACCGCGAGCGTTCGCGCGGATGTCAGCGTTGGACCTTTCACGAATGCGATGTCGACCGGCACCGCGCCGACTTCGATCTCTTCGCCGGGTGTCATCGACGCGAGCTCGATGACGCGCATCTTTGCAGCGCGCGCGTAGACGAGATAGGCGTTGCGCTCGTCGAGCTCGAGATCGGTCGCAAACGGCGCGATGTTCGCCTGCCGCGTGATTTTCATTCGTGCCGCATCGACTTCGTGCAGCACGCCGCCGACGCGCGCGTAAACGTAGATGCGTCCCGCGGCTTCGCGAAGGAAGGTCGGATCGGCGGCAGTGTCGACGGAGGTTTTCGTTCCGTCGGCGCCGAACTTTTGCAGCAGCCGCGCATCGCGTGCGATGACGTAAAGATCGCGGCCGATGAAGAGCCCGTCGATCGGTGTCTCGCCGGTCTCGACGCGCGTAACGCGACCGGTTTCCAACTCGACGATGCGCGCTTCGTTGGCGATCGGATCGAGCACCGCGACGCGCGAGTCGCCAACGATGATCGCTCCCGGATTGCGCGGACCAGGCACCGACCAGCCGCCCTGCAACTCGATGACGTTGTCGTGCGCGACGACGATGCCGGCGGAGGTTGAGGCGACGGATTGGGCGTGGGCGGCGACTGTTACCAAGAAGACGAGCACCACGGTCAAACCCCTCTCCCTTCGGGAGAGGGTGGCCGAAGGCCGGGTGAGGGGCGAGTTCTCGGATCCACGTCGCCCCTCATCCGCCGCTTCGCGGCACCTTCTCCCGGAGGGAGAAGGATGTAGACGCGCTGTCATCGCGCAGCCTCCACCTTCAACGGCTCCAGCAGCAGTGCGTCGGCGCCATCTTTCTGCGTCGCGCCGAGGATGCGATAGGTGAAGCGCAGCGGCGAAGTCAGCATGCCCTGAAATGCGGTCGGCTCGCTGAAGGTGAACGGCACTCTGTCAATCGTTCCGCCGGTGAAGATCGTGGTTCCCGGCGCGCCGGGAGTTGGCGCATCGAACGTTGCAACGTTCGTCAGCGTCACCTTGTCGAGTGTCGCGCGCTGTTCGGGCGTGAGGCGATTTTGCGCGAACATCGCGATCAGCGTGCGCAGCTCTTTCGCGGTTGGTGTCGCTGACGAACCACCGCGCAGAAACGCCGGCGCCGGCTCTTCCGCTGCAGCGATGCGGCGATTCACTTCACTGCGCAACTCCGACAGATGAATCGTTCGCGACCTTGCGCGTTCGACGTCGCCGAGTGCCGCGTCATTCATCGCCGCGAGGTACTGCACAACGTCGTTGTTCGGGAAGTCGTGTACGAGCGCATCGAGGGTCGTTCGCGCGGCGCGATGTTCGCCGCGCTGCATCGCCAGCAACGCTTTCCGGACGCGCGAGCCGGTCGTCGATTCATCCGGCGAACCGGAACGCGTCGCGCGCTGAAATTCGCGAATCAGCTCGATCGAGAACGGATTCGCATCGAACGCCTCGGCGAAGTAGCGATCGCGATCGTCGCGTGCAGACGCCAGCCGCGCCAGTGCCGCGAGCGCATTCGCATCATCACTGCGCGCCGCGAGCACATCGCGATAAACGCCGCGCGCCGCGCCGACGTCGCCACGTTCTTCATACAGCGACGCGAGCAGCAACTGCGAACGATTCAGCAGCGAGTTGTACGCATCGGCTTCGCCGCGCGCCGTCGAATAGATCTCGAACGATTCTCCGCGCGCGATCTCTTTTCGCAACGCGTCGAATTTCGGACCGCGCAGCGTCGTGATGATCTCGGACAGCAGCCGCTCCGATTCGTGTTTCTCCGGAGTGTCGACGATGGCGATGGCAAGCGAGTAGCGATAGATGGCGAGGTCGATCTCGTTCGCGACGGTCGGCGCTTTCGCCGTCTCCGCGCTCGCGATCGTCACCGCGTTCCGCGCCGCGCTGGCGGCTTTCTTCAGCATGCGCAGCTCCGTCATCGCGTTCGCGCGGAGGTTCCACGTCGTCGCCGAATCGCTCACGTAGCGCAGCGCTTCATCGCTCAGCGACAACGCATCGCCGGCGCGTCCGAGCTTCGCATTCGCCAGCGCGGCGTACGAAGTCGCGTAGGCGTAGCGCTCCATGTTCGAGGCGCGACGTGCGGCGAGCCGCTCGTTCGTCGCGATCGTCAGAGCCGTTCGATATTCGGCGCTGGCCAGCGACGGTTCGTTGCGCGTCGACCGGAGATCACCGAGGTTGAGATGGCCGGAGAGCTGCGAATTGAAATCGTGCGATTGCGAGAGCTGCTTCTGCATCTGCGCGATCTCGAAATCGGACGCCACGCGCGTCGACTGCGCGAACGCCGCGGTCGTCATCAGCATCGCCAGCGCGAGTGCGCGCTTCATTGCGCGAAGTACTCCTTGCGCGGATTGACGATCTCGATGTTGCGAGCGTTCGGCGCCACTGCAACTTTGCGCCAGCCATCACCATTTCCGTGGCTTTGATACGCGAGCGTGTAGCGGCTGTTGATGTCGAGGATGAGACGGCGCAGCTGATCGTCGAGCGTGTTGCGCGACGCGCGCACGACGCTGCCGCCGGTCGTCTTCGCGACGCGCTCGAGGAACGGACTGGAATCGCCGAGGATGATGGAAGAGACGACGGTTTTCGTGCCGCTGATGCGGCGGAGCGATTGCTCTTCCGACGACTCGCTGTTGCGATCGCCGCCGTCGCTGATGACGATTGCGTACGTCCGCTCGCGCGATGCCGCCGACGCGAGCGCATCGCGCAGCGACGTCCCGCCGTTCGGCAGCACCTCGCCGAAGATTCGCGCCAGCCGTTCGCCGCGCGCGACGGCTCGCGGTTTGGCGACGTTGTGATTGAAGAGCACGACCTCCACGCGATCGTCAGCGCGGAGCAACTTCGATTCCTCATCGACGGCGTGCAGCGCGGCGGAGAGCTTCCCGTCGCCCATGCTCAGCGAGCGATCGATGATGAAGACGAAACGCGCGGCGCCGCGATCGGCGCGCAACTCGCGGATCGTTTGCTCGATCCCGTTCTCGGTCACGCGCAACTCGCTGGCGCGAACCGTTCGCGGCGCGTGGATGCGCAGCGGCACCTCGACGAAATCGATGTTTGTCGTTTCGCCGGCCGTGATCGCAGCCGTAAGCACGCGCGCGGAATCGACGGTGCGAAATCCATTCGACCAGACCTTCGCCGTCACCTCGTGCGACATCGGCGACGTCCCGAAATCGTGCGCGATCCGATACGGCGGCGTGCGCGCGACGCCGGCCAGCGCGCCATCGACGAAGAACTCGACGCGATCGATCTTCGTCGCCGTCGTCGTCACTTCGAGCGCCA
>JAOBAU010000380.1 GCA_025463165.1 Acidobacteriota bacterium
TCCCGTGGCGGCGAGCCCGATCCTCGCTGCGCGGCGGCGCTCGTTCGTGCCATGAGCCGCATTCATGGGCAGGTCGTTTTCTCCGCGGCCGCGGCCGGCGAATATGCCTATGACGATGACGTCCGCAAGAACGGCGTGTTTACCGCTGCAATCATGGACGGCCTCCGCTGTGCGATGAAGCGACAGCCAAACGGGATCATTACGGCCGACGCGCTGGCGACGATCGTCAATGCGCAGGTGCTGACCTGGATTCAGAAGCACCACGATCCGTATGCGCGCCGCGGAACGCAGTTCACGGCGGATGGGATGGCGAAGTCGATGCCGCTCGCGATCTGCGGGGCTTCCCGTAGTCAATGACATGACGTTAACGCCTCGGTCGAGGATATTTCCCCATAGGTCCAGACGCGGCCGGAAAGATCTCTGTAGGCAGTGCCGCGGAATGAGTGATCGCGCGAGAATCCCTGGACACCGCCCGGATATACGTCATAGGCGCCGGCGCCATAGTGCAACGCCTCGACCATCGATTCTTCGAGGATGATTGAAGCGTCGACGAACAGGACGCCGCAGTCGGCGCCTGCCGCCCGGCCGCGAACGTTCCAGCTCGACAGCCGTGATTGCGCATATTTCTTCGTGAAGAGGCTCGCGGCGGAGATGCGTACGTTCCTGTTACGTGCGGGAGAGCGGTTCGATTTGCAGGCGCTGCCGGAGATGGCGAGTGCGAGCGCGACCGCATAAACGACGTGTCGCATTGGAGCTCCTGTGATCGAGAAAATGGCCCGCCACCGTTATGGTGGCGGACCGTGAGTGAGGTGTTACGGCAACGGATTCTTGCCGGGAGGGCAGAGCGCCTGCTCGTAAGCCGTACGGCCGATGTTCAGGCGGATTTTGTTGAGCAGCTCGGACCAGAGCTCGGTCTGCGGATGGATGTCCTGCCACGCGACTTCCGGGTACGAGCCGACCGTCGACGCGGCGCCGGCGAACGGTACGAAGCGGCTCGCTTCCGACGGCGGCGTCTCCACGATGTCGTAATACGACTCGAAGTGTTTGCCGACGTCCGGTGTGCCGGTGAACGGCGACGCCGGCGGCACGAACGGCGGCAGGTTCAGTACCGCGATTTCCACTTTGCCGGTTGAATCGGGCGAGAGCGTCATTGTGCGTCCCGGATCGCCGTTGAATTTCTCTTCAGCGATCTCGATGCTGTCGGCGGAGACTTCGATGTCAGCACCGACCCACGTCGCGATCGACTGTGAATACGTCGAGGTCGAGCCCGTTCCGTCAAGCCGTTTGAAGTGGACCGGCGTGACGTTGCTGCCGATGCGCGCGACCGAATAGGTGAAGATCTTTCCGGTCTTGAGCTTCAGTCGCGCGGCGACGAGGCGGGGCGGGTTCGCGCCGAGCAGATCGGTGTTCACGGTGCAATCCGTCGGACAGATTTGTTTGAGATCGGCGACCCAGCTGAAATCCTCGCGCTCGGTCGATGTCGTCGGAATCGGCAGCGGCTGGCCATTGGCATTGCCGCGGGTGTCATCGCGATAAACGAGATCGGGAAGGTCGGGATCGTTCGTATTCGCCTTGTTCACGGCGAGGTCGGAACCGTCGAGCGCCCACGCGCCACCTCCCGCGACCGCTTCCTCGAGCGAGTCCTGGGCGGCACTGAGCGATTTGTCGGCGTAAATGAATTGCGCAATGTCGGAGTCGCGTTTGGGACAGTCGCCGCTGCAGTCGCCGGCGCGCGCAATGAGCAGAGGTTTGTGATGGTCGAGAACGGTGTCGTCGGAGAGATGCTTGTGATCGACGTTGAGGAGCAGAACGGTCACTTCGGTGCCGTCCTGACTGGGGATGAACGTCATGAGACCGCTGAACAAAATTCGCAACATGAAAGTCACGGTGGGTTCTCCTTTTTTATACTGGCGGCGGGCGCGAACGGTGACGATGCGTGACCGATCACCTGAAACGAGGCCCACGTCAGTTTTTTCTTCAGCATTTCGATTTGGGCCGCTTGCAGCGCAACCGCCGCGTCACTGCCTTTTCGATAGTGCTGATGAAATGACACGAACAGCTCGGCGGCTGTGGCGTCGTTGACCGCCCATAGAGACCCGATGACCGCTGGAGCGCCGGCTGCAATGAGTGGTCGCACCAGCGGCGCGACCCCCTCCGGACCGACCGGAAGTCCTCCCGCGCTGCTGCACGCTGAGAGCACCACCAGTCGCGTCCGATCGAGTTTCAAGTCCTTCAGGAGTGTTTGCGCATCGAGCACGCCGTCGTCTCCCGGCGATGGCGCCAATAAGACTGCCGAACGTGATGGCGCGGCGGCATCGACGACGCCGTGCGCGGCGAGCTGAATGAATGAGCTCTCCTTCGCCAGTCTCAGGAATTCGGGAATCGTTGCCTGGCGATCGACAAGCATCGTTGCGCGCGGTTGGTAGAGCTTGCGCAATCGCTCGACTTCACTCCGCGCACCATCGAGACGCTGAAGTCCTCGCGCGCGCGGTGAGTATTCATTGAACGCGGGGTCGCCAATCAGCAGCGCCGTTGGTTCACCGGAATCTGCGAGTGCCG
>JAOBAU010000384.1 GCA_025463165.1 Acidobacteriota bacterium
AGCGCCAGGTATTTCAGGGCTGGCGCGGCAACATCGACACGACGATTCAGGAGGCGGTCGACTGGCTGGTGAAGGAGAACCTGAAGCTCTGGAACGCGACGGTCGACAAGTTCCAGCGCCACGCCGCGAACGACGCGCGCGATGCGGAGATCGTCGGCCGCGTCGGACGCGAGTTCGCCTACAACCGCGAGGAGGTTTACGCGCGCATGCGCGCGCAGGCCGAGCAGCGGCTGGCGTCGTACGACGTGAATGTCGAGAGCAGGCGGATCATCGATGACGCGATGCGCGGCGTCCTCCACTCGTTCGGACTCGGCGCCGGCGCCGTCGGTCTCGGTTATCTGTTCACGACCGCCGTCAGCAGCATGGCGCTCGACGTCACCGGACTCACCGCCGCGACCGTGCTGCTCGTGACGAGCTTCCTCATCCTCCCGTATCGCCGCAGCAAGGCGAAGACGGAGTTCAAGACGCGCGCGGAAGAGTTGCGAAATCAGATCCGCGAAGCGCTCATGCGCGAATCAAAGATCGAGATCGACAGAATGGTGCGCTCGATCACCGGAGCGTTCGAGCCGTATCAGCGCTTCTACGCGGTGGAGTCGGAGAAGATCAAAACGTTCGCGACGCGGCTGACCGCGGTGATGACGGATGTGAAGGACGTGCAGGCGCAGATTGGGAAGTTGTGACTGCGAGCCGGAATTCTTCGATGAGTACCGTGGTAATGTAACGTCATGGCGAGAGCGCAATCGAGAGTCACCGCACAAGGTCAGATCTCGGTACCGGCAGAGATTCGCCGCCGGCTCGGCATCGGACCCGGCTCCATCCTCGAATGGGAGCAGGAGGGTGAACGCGTGGTCGTACGTCGAGCGGCGCGTTACAGCTCGAAAGACATCCATGAAGCGGTGTTCGCAGGTAAACGACCGAAGCATCGCAGTCTGGATGAGATTCGGCGGGCCGTCGGTCAATACCTGAGCGAGAAGCATGCGCGCCGTTGACACGAACGTTCTCGTGCGACTCATTACTCGCGACGACACCAGGCAACTGACTGCCGCGGAAACGTTCGTCGCCAATGGAGCATGGGTCTCACACCTGGTGCTGGCAGAGACGATGTGGGTGCTGAGCGCGGCATATGAGTTACCGCGTGCAGAGATCGCAATGGCAGCGGAGATGCTGCTCGAGCATGAGCACCTGACGGTGCAGGATGCGGACGTCGTCGTTGCTGCTCTGCTGAGATTCCGGTCGCAGGCCGCCGTCGGTTTCTCGGATTGTCTGGTTCTTGAGATCGCGCGGAAAGCCGGTCATCTTCCGCTTGCGACCTTCGATAAAGCTCTCAGCAAAATCGACGGAGCACAACGTCTCTGACTCACGGCAACCGCAGCGTCTCATCCGCGTACAAGTCGTAAAACACGAACTCCGTTCCATTCCAAAAGAAAGGACGCTTGAGCGCGTACGCGATCGGTGACTCGCTGAAGATCCCGTCGTGCGGCCGTGTGCCGTCGTCGGTCTCCTCGATCGGCTCGCCGCGAAGCCATGAGAAGCGGAACGTCTTTCCGTGCGCGCGGAACGTCGTCATGAACACGCCGCGATCGCGGCGGCTGGTGCCGAGGATTTCGGCATTCGGCGGAACGACCTTCATCGCTTTCGCGTTGAGCTCGCGCCGCGCGCGGAGACTCGACTCGCTCCGTTGCACGGTCAGCGCGTCGATTGCGTTCTGTCCGATTGCGCCGGCGACGAGATGATCGCCTTCAACGCGCACTTCGATGCGACCGCCGTCCGGCATTGCGATCGTTCGCGCTTCGAGTCGTGGTGCGCGGGACACGATCGGCACGGCGGGCGAGGCGCCGCCGAAGAGAATCTTGTGCAGCATCGGCACGATGGCGCGGCGCGTCGAGCCTCCATTCAGTCGCGTGTTCGCGAGCACGACGATCACCACGCCGTCATCGGGATAGATGCGCAGCTCCGCGTTGACGCCGAGCTCCGGCGCGTCACCGCCGTGATGAATCATCGCGTGGCCGTCGTCGCTCTTCTCGAGGTACCAGCCGAGCGCCTGCGTCTCGCGCGCATCCTTTTTGAACCACGGCGTGAAGAGCTTCGGCGGCGCGTCGTGCAACGAGCGCGCGAACGCGTAGAGATCGCGCGTGGTCGTCAGCATGCCGCCGTTTCCAAGCAGCACCCAGTGCGCACCGCCTGACTTCACGAGTCGTTCGTACGGCGAACCGTGATCGACACGTTCCGTGTACGTGTGCGGCACGCGCGACGCGACGCTGGCCGGCAACGCATAGCCGGTCTCGCGCATCCCCGCCGGCGCGAACATTCGCTCGCGCAGGAACGCCTCGTATTCGCGGCCACTCACGTTCTCGATGATCGCCGCGAGCAAACTGAAGCCGGCGTTGGAGTAATGCCATTCCGCTCCCGGCTTCGAGACGAGCGGCGCATCCATCACGTCGCGCACCAGCTGCTCGCGCGAGACGTTGTCGTAATCGCCACCGGTCAGATCGACGAGTCCCGCCGTATGCGTCAGAAGTTGCAGCAGCGTGATCGACTGCTTATCCGGCGGCACGCCATCGAAATACTTCGGCAGCGTGTCATCAAGTGATAGGTCCAGCTTCGCGATCGCCGTCGCCGTGATCGCTTTCGTGATCGAGCCCATGTCGAAGATTCCGTCGCGCGGCACGCCGTAGCCTTTGTCGAGAATCACTCCGCTCCGATCGGCGATCAGCACCGCGCCGGAAAAACCGAACGGGACCGAACGCGTCAGATAGCGATCGAGCCGTTGCGCTCTGCTCGAAGTGCACGACGTCGTGACGAGAAAGAGAAGCGCAACCGCAGTTCGGATGTGCATGGCCAATGGACGCCGTACAGCGCCGATGGTTAGAACGGAAGCCGCTATAATCCGCCGCCTTATGCGGATCAAAGATCTGCCGGCGCATGTCGGCGAAAAAGTCACAATCGACGGCTGGCTGTACAACAAGCGCACGTCCGGAAAGCTGCAGTTTCCGATCGTTCGCGATGGCAGCGGCTACCTGCAGACGGTCGTCTTCAAAAAGGAAGTCAGCGAAGAGACGTGGAAAGCGTCCGACGAAGCGACGCAGGAGTCGAGCGTCCGCGTGACCGGCGTCGTGCGCGCGGAAGAGCGCGCGCCGGGCGGCGTCGAAGTCGGCGTCGAGACGTTCGAGATCCTGTCGCTCGCGGCCGAATATCCGATCACTCCGAAGGAGCACGGCACGGCGTTCCTGATGGATCACCGCCACCTCTGGCTGCGCTCTTCGAAGCAGCACGCCGTGCTCCGCGTCCGCAACGAGCTCGAGAAAGCGTGTCGCGACTTTTTTTACGATCGCGATTTCGTCCTCATCGATTCGCCGATCCTCACCGCGAACGCGGCCGAGGGAACGTCGACGCTGTTCGAGACCGACTACTTCGGCGAGAAAGCGTATCTGTCGCAATCGGGTCAGCTCTATCTCGAGCCGGCCGCCGCCGCCTTCGGCAAGGTCTACTGCTTCGGTCCGACGTTTCGCGCGGAGAAGTCGAAGACGCGCCGTCATCTGATGGAGTTCTGGATGATCGAGCCCGAGGTTGCGTTCCTCGAGTTCGAAGGCCTGCAGCAACTCGCAGAGGAGTTCGTCGAGTACCTCGTCGGCCGCGCGATGGACCGCTGCAAAGAAGAACTGAAAACGCTGGAGCGCGATCTGTCGAAGCTCGAGAACGTCCAGCGTCCGTTCCCGCGCATCAGCTATCGCGACGCGATCGAGCTGCTCGCCGGTAAAGGGATGGACGTGAAATTCGGCGACGACATCGGCGGCGACGAAGAGACAGTCATCGCCAACTCCTTCGATCGGCCGGTCATCATTACGAAGTACCCGACCGCCATCAAAGCGTTTTACATGCAGCCCGATCCGAACGATCCCGACGTCGTCCTCGGCATGGACATGATCGCGCCGGAGGGTTACGGCGAGATCATCGGCGGCTCGCAGCGCATTCACGATCACGATCTGCTGCTCGAGCGCATCAAACAGCACAACCTCCCGGTCGAAAAGTTTCAGTGGTACCTCGATGTCCGCAAGTACGGCAGCTTCCCGCACTCCGGCTTCGGCATGGGGATTGAGAGGGTCGTGGCATGGGTGAGTGGAGTCCCGCATCTCCGCGAGACGATTCCGTATCCGCGGATGTTGAACCGCATCTATCCGTGACGGCCGCGCTGCGCGTCATTCCGCTCGGCGGCCTCGGCGAGATCGGCATGAACCTGATGGTCTACGAGCACGGCGACACCGCCGTGATCGTCGACTGCGGAATGATGTTTCCCGACGCCTCCACGCTCGGCGTCGACGTCATCGTTCCCGACATGACGTACATCTTCGAGAACGCCGCGAAGTTCCGCGGCGTTTTTCTTACGCACGGACATGAAGACCACATCGGCGCGCTGCCGTTTCTCCTGGAGCGCGTACCAATGCCGGTCTACGGCATGCCGCTCACCATCGGCTTCGTGCGCGACAAGCTCGATGAGTTCGAGATCGACGCCGATCTCCGCACGCTCCAGCCGCGCGACGTCGTCGAAGCGGGCGACTTCCGCATCGAAGCGATTCGCGTGACGCACTCGATCGTCGACGCGCTCGGCTACGCGATCAAAACGCCGGCCGGCACCGTCATTCATACCGGCGACTTCAAGATCGATCACACGCCGATCGACGGCAAAGCGACCGACCTCGCCCGCTTCGCGCATCACGGCGAAGAGGGAGTGCTGCTCCTCGTCAGCGATTCGACGAACGCGCTCGTTCCCGGACACGGACCGTCAGAGAAGACAGTCGGCAGCGGACTCGATCGCGTTTTCTCCAACGCCAAGGGACGCATTCTCGTGACGACGTTCGCGTCGCACATCCATCGCATCCAGCAGGTCATCGATCTCGCGCGCAAGCACAAACGCAAAGTGTTCATGGTCGGCCGCTCGCTCGTCGACAACGTGGAGACCGCGGAACGCCTCGGCTACATTCGCTATCCGCGCGACGTGCGCGTCGGCAGCGCGAATCCGGAGGAGTACGAAGCGCGCGACGTCGTCATCCTCACGACCGGCACACAGGGCGAGCCGCGTTCCGCGCTGGCGCGGATGGCGATCGGCGAGCACAAGTCGGTCGAGATCATTCGCGGCGATACGATCGTCATCTCCGCGCGAACGATTCCCGGCAACGAGCGCGCGATCTCGCATCTGATCGACAACCTCTATCGACGCGGCGCCGAAGTCGTGTCGAACGAACAGCCCGACACGCACGTCTCCGGCCACGCATGTCAGGAGGAGTTGCGGACGATGATCCGCCTGACGAAGCCGCGGAACTTCATCCCGATGCATGGCACGCTGCGGCATCTCATCCATCACGCGCGACTCGCGAAGGAATGCGCGGTGCCGCACGGCCTCGTCGTCACGAACGGTCAGGTCGTGGAGCTCGGCGTCGAGGAAGAAGGGCGCGTGCTCGAAGAACGGGTCGCGAACGGGAAAGTGTTCATCGATTCGGAAGCCGAGGAAGTGCCGGACGTCGTCGTGCGCGATCGGCAGCATCTCGCCGAGGATGGATTTGTGATCGCGGTGGTGGCGGTCGACTCGAATGCGAAACTGATTCGCGATCCGGAGATCATCACGCGCGGTCTGGTACACGTCGACGCCAGCCAGGACATGCTCGATGAGCTGCGAAATCAGATCGTAGGCATGTTCAATGAAAGTCATCCCGAAGAGCTGCGCGATTCCGACCTCGCGCAGGAAAAGATTCGCGCGCTGCTCAAACGCTATTTCCGCAAAACGATGGGACGCAGGCCGATGATCCTTCCGGTCATCTGGGAAATGTAAAAACCTATGTCGATACTCGAAGCGATCGTCCTCGGCCTCGTGCAGGGCTTAACCGAATTCATCCCGATCTCGTCCACCGCGCATCTGGCCATCGTTCCGATCCTCCTCGGCTGGGGCGATCCCGGCGCTGCGGCGAGCGCCGTGATCCAGTTCGGGACGCTGCTCGCGGTGATCATTTATTACGCACGCGACATCGTGCAGCTCATCACCGGCTTCATTCGCGGGCTGATCACGCGCCGCCCGTTTGCCGATGATGATTCACGCACGGCGTGGCTCGTCATCTTCGGCACGATCCCGATCGTCATCGCCGGGCTGCTGCTGAAGAAGCACATCGAATCGACGTTTCGCGGACTGTGGGTGATCACCACGATGGTGATCGTCGTCGCGATCCTGATGGCGATCGCCGAGGCGTATGCGAAGAGACTGCAACTGAAATCGTTCGAACAGATCACGGTCGCGGACAGCGTCGCGATCGGACTCGGGCAGTGCATCGCGCTGATTCCCGGCTCGTCACGCAGCGGCACGACGATCATGACCGCGCTCTTTCGCCGCATCGATCGACCGGCTGCCGCGCGGTTCTCATTCTTGCTCAGCATTCCGGCGGTTGGCGCCGCGGGCGTGCTCGAGCTCTTCCATGAGCGCAAGCATCTCGCAGAGCTTGGCTGGCTGCCGATCGCCGTCGCGATCTTCGTCGCGTTCGTGTCCGGCTATGCGTCGATCTGGTTCCTGATCAACTACCTGAAGAAACACACGACGTTCGTCTTCATCTGGTACCGGCTCGCGCTCGGCATCCTGATGATCGCGCTGCTGGCGAGCGGATATCTGAAGGGCTAGCTCACTGCGGGTTGTCGTACTTCATCGCGTTCACGATGTTCCCTTCGGAATCGTGAAACTGGATGAGCGTGCCGACGGTAGGGATCGTCGCCGGCTGCATCGTCACCGTCCCGCCGAACTGCGCAACTTTCGCCGCGATGTCGTTGACGTCATCGACGGAAACCGTGCATTCGAACGCGATCGGATCGCCGCTCTGCGCGGGACTCATCCGCTTGTGCAGCGCGCCCTGCAAACCGGCGCCTTTGATGAGGAAGAATCCCGGCGGCCCCCACGGATCGAACGTCCAGCCGAACACGCCGGTGTAGAAGCGCTGCGCACGATCGACGTCGTCCGCATGAATCGCGAAGAAGTTGATTTCGTTCATGGTGCCGTCAGCTTAATACGTTCTTCGAGCACGATGTCGCGGCGGAAGCCGGCGATGCGCAGATGCCATTCGGCCACCTGGTACATCGCTTCCGCCGGCACGAGTCCGACGATCTCGCTCGACAACACGTTGACGCCGTAACGTTCCGCTTCTTCTTTCACGAGCGTGAAGGCGCGATGAATCGGCGTGCGGCGGAAGTCGAGGAGGTTCATCGACACCTGCACGATGCCGCGACTGGCCAGCGCGATCGGCAGCGCGCGGACGAGACGCAGTCCGCCCGAGAGTCCGCGCACCGCGCGCGCCACGTTCTGCGCGACTTCAATCCGATCCGTAGCCAGCTGCACGTTGAACGCGATCAGCGGTACGCGCGCGCCGACGATGCTCACGCCGGCGGTCGGATGAACCTGCGCCGGTCCGAAGTCGGGAAGCCAGCGCGCGTCGTGAATCTTGTCGGGGAACTTTTCGAAACCGCCGGAGCGGACCGCCGGCAGATCGCGACGATGTTCCGCCGTCGCCGCCGCTTCGTAAAGATAGATCGGGATGTGAAAGCGATCGGCGAGCTCACGCGCGGTGGCATTCGCGACCGCGATGCATTCCTCCATCGTGGTGTGCTCGAGCGGCACGAACGGCACGACGTCGACCGCCCCGACGCGCGGATGCGCACCGTGATGAATGCGCAGATCGATGCGTGGAATGGCGACGTCGAACAGACGAATGGTCGCCTCGCGAATCGCGTCGCCACTATCCGAGACGTACGTGAAGACGGAGCGATTGTGATCAGGATCCGAGTGGATGTTGAGGAGTTGCACGCCGCCCGTCGCGCGAATCGCATCGGCGACCGCGTCGATTGTTGACTGGTCGCGCCCTTCACTGATGTTGGGGACGGCTTCGAACATGTGATCAGTAACGAGGCATGAGGGATGAGGTATGAGTGCGAAACGCTATGCGGACGCGAAGCGACTCATGCCTCATCACTCATTCCTCATGCCTTCAGTCCGACAACACCTGCACATCCGGCAGGTTCCGATACTTCTCCGCGTAATCGAGTCCGTAGCCGATCACGAACTGCGGCTCGATCGAGAAGCCGACGTACTCGGCCTGAAACTCGACTTTGCGCGCGGCCGGCTTGTCGAGGAACGTCGCCGTTTTCACCACGACCGGGCCGCGGCTTTCGATGTACGTGAACACTTCCTTCATCGACAGGCCGGTGTCGATGATGTCCTCGACGATCAGCACCGACTTGCCGTGCATGTCGAGCTGCGGCTCCTTCAGGATCGTCACCACGCCCGACGAAAATTTCTCGTTGCGGTACGACGAGACCTGAATGAAATCGAGCGCCGCGAACTCGAGCGTGATGTGGCGCATCAGGTCCGCGCAGAAGAACATCGCCCCTTTCAGGACGCAGAGAACGATCAGTTCCGTGCCGGCGAAATCGGCGGTGATCTGCCGACCCATCTCCGCAACTCGCTGATCGATTTGGGATTTGCTGAATAACGTCGTTTGTGCCATTCGGTTAGAATTCCAGTTTCTCGCGACTGGGCTGCAATCATACATGTCCGTCACTGACGTTGGCCTGCTGCACAATCGGTACGTCCGATTGACCGATCGATTCAAATCGATCTGGACGTACCACCAGTTCGCCGCCGGCATCTTCAAGAATTTCGTCGAGTCGCCGCTGCCGTACAACATCGATTTCCGCCGGATGTACGACCGGCTGAAGGCGATCAGCTCGACGCTCAACGGCGCGCAGATGGAGCAGGCGTCGTCGGAGATCGCGGTCAGCGATCTCGCGCTCGATCACGCCACGAACGCGCTCGTCCGCGCCGACGCGCTCATCGGTCCGTCGCTCGTCCGCCGCTTCTTCGAAAAGCTCAAGCGTCAGGACGACGCCATCATCCAGTTCCTCATCAAGTTCTACCTCTACGCCGACGCCGTCGAAGGCGACTGCCGCGACAAGGTCGACTTTCTCTTCACCCGCATCGGCGAGGATTTCATCGCCGAGCGCGGCGAGTACTGGTCACGCGACTCGCTCGAATTTCGCGAGCGGATCATCGCTCTCGTGTCGATCATGCGCCGCGCCGACGCGCAGGAGGACGAAGTCGTCCGGCTCATTCGCGCCATCCGTTCGATGCGCGACGAGATCCAGGAAGCGAAAGCGTTCGAGGAACTGACCGACCGCAATCTCCTCCGCAACGCACGCGTCTTCAAGCATCGCCTCGGCGATCTCTACTTCCATCCCGACGTGCTCCTCGCCATCGTCGAGCTGAACGTCTCGACGAAGAACCGGTTCCTGAAGTTGTACGCCGAGGAGGAGCAGCACATTCTGGAGGACTCGCAGAAGCTGATGGATCACGGCGACGCGATTACGAGCAACTTCGGCGGCACGAACCCGGAACTGATCGAAGAGATCGCGCGGTTCCGCGAAGTGAAGGGACGCTTCGACGAGCTGCGCGCCGAGTCGAACGTCAAACACGACGTGATGACGCATCTGAAGTCGAGCATGACGAACATCCTCGCCAAGCTCGATGCAGGGTTGGCCGGAGCCGACGAGATCGAATCGACAACCGATCTGCCGCGCACGTTTTACGCGCAGACCGAGCAGGTCGAGAACATCCGCAGCCGCTTCAGCAACGACACCGTGCTCCAGCCGTTCCTGCTGCGCATCGCCGCCGCGATCGATGCGGCGGAAGAGGTCGTGAACGTCGACAACCTTCGCGATCTTCGTCTCGAACCGTGGGAGGTCGCCGCGTATCTGAAGTTGTTCGAGCGTCAGCCGCCTGATGTTGCGGAAGATGATGACGAGCTGTGGCTGCTCTATCTGCGCGCCGCTGCCCTGCGAATCAAAGTTGATGAGGAAGCGACGATCCTCGCGACGACGCTCGCCGCCGGCGTCGATCCGGAAGGCGAGCTGCTGACGAAAGCAAAGCAGAGTCTCGACTCCGCGAAAGAGCTCGATCAGCTGTTCGCCGATCTGCTGCACGAAGCGGTGTACTACTCGAATCCGAAGATCCTGCATCAGCTGTATCGCTCGCGCTTCCGGCTGCTGCGCGGTTTCAGCGGACTCTGGTTGATTTACGACCGGAAGTCGGCGACCTCGTAGAATCTCCACATGAAGATCTACCGCTTCCGCGACGGCGATCGCGTGCGTGTCGGCGTCGGCGAGTCCGAGCGTATCTGGCGCTACACCGGCGACGACGCCTTCAACCTCGGCACCATCGACGACGCCCGCCCGCTGCCGCTCGCCGAAGCGCGACTCCTCGCGCCGGTCACGCCCGGCAAGATCGTCGCGGTCGGCCGCAACTACGCGGAGCACGCGAAGGAACTCGGCAACGAAGCACCGTCCGAGCCGATCATCTTTCTGAAACCACCGAGCGCACTCCTCGCGCCCGGCGGCACGATCATTCGTCCCGAGGTGTCGCAGCGGGTCGATTTCGAAGGGGAGCTGGCCGTCGTCATCTCGCAACGCGCGAAAAATATCCGCCGCGCGAGCTGGCGCAACTTCGTCCTCGGTTTCACCTGCGCGAACGACGTCACCGCGCGCGACATTCAGCGCAAAGACGTGCAGTTCACGCGCGGCAAAAGCTTCGATACGTTCCTGCCGCTCGGTCCGTGCATCGAGACCGAGCTCGATCCATCCGCGCTCTCGCTCCGCACGAGAGTGAACGGCGAGACGAAGCAGGATGGCAACACGCGCGACATGGTTTTCCCGGTCGACTTCATCATCGAGTTCGTCACTGCCGTGATGACGCTCGAGCCGGGCGACGTCATTCTCACCGGCACGCCGGCGGGCGTCGGTCCGCTCGTCGCCGGCGACGTTGTTGAGGTCGAGATCGAAGGGATCGGCGCGTTGCGCAATGACGTTGCGTGACGAACTGCTGCGCCGCTTTCCGGCGCTCGCGAAGCTGCCGCCGCGCAGCTACGTCGTCGGCGGTGCGCTTCGCGATCTGCTCCTCGGCCGCGAGCCGCTCGACGTCGACGTCGCCTGCGACGACGCGGAATCGGTGGCGCGCTCGATCCGCCGCAACGTGATTGCGCTCGGCCGCGAGCTGACCGCGTATCGCATCATCCATCGCGATCGCGTTTACGACTTCGCCGACACGCTCGGCGGCGACATCGCCCTCGATCTCGCCCGCCGCGATTTCACCGTGAACGCGATGGCGCTCGAGCTCGCGACCGGCGAGCTGCTCGATCCATTCAACGGCCAGCACGACACGCGCGAGCGGATCGTCCGGATGGTCGATCCGAAGAACTTCGACGACGATCCGCTGCGCGTGCTCAAGGGTGTGCGGATGGCGGTGAAGTACGACTTCACGATCGAGCCGGCGACGCTCGAAGCGATGCTCGCGCGTGCGGCGAAAGTGCGGAGCGTGTCAGCGGAGCGGATCACGTTCGAGCTGTCGACGATCTTCTCGTCGAACGCGTTCACGCGCGCGGTCGCGCTGCTGCAGGACTTCCCACTCTTCGGATTCGCACTCGGCGATTTCAAGGCCGACGATGTGTCGCTGGCAGGCGCCTACGCGCTGCTGGTGAAGGATCCGCGCGCATTCGCCGCGCAATGGCGCTGGAGCGAATCGCTGACGCGCGAGGTGATCGCGCTGCAGCGCCTGATCGACAAGCACGATCGCATCGCGCTGTTCGACGCCGGCGAAACGATCGCGCGTCAGTTGCCAGCTGTGCTGCGCGCCCTCGGTCGCGACGACACACTCGACTGGCCTGACTTTACGATCAAACCGCTGCTGACCGGCGACGAGATCTCATCGCTCGCCGGCATTCCTCCCGGCGCGGAGCTGGGTCGTCGCAAACGCGCACTCGTCGAAGCGCAAATTCGCGGCGAGGTGACGAAGCGCGAAGAAGCGGAAGCCTTCGTTACTTCGTCAGCACCACATTGACCTCGCCCGCGGTCGCGTGTACGTGCACCACCGACGTGCCGGTCGCGTTCTTGTTTACCCAGCGCGTCTTGCCCGGCAGCAGACCTTCGCGCTCGATGATCTCGTCGCCGAGGTGCGTGTGGATCTCGCCGACGCGACAGGAAGCGACCAGCTCGCGCACCGCGGTGCGCGGCGTTTTCACATCGATGTCGCCCGCGCGCAGATCGACGTCGATGTTGCCGAACGTTCCTTCGATGTCGATGTCGCCGTAGCGCGTGGCGAGGTCGATCGAAACGCCGGGCGGCACTTCGATCGTCAGGTCCCAGTCAGTGTTGTGCGTCTGCGCGCGCCAGCCTTGGGCGTTCGCGCCGAACTTCCTCCGCACGATCGCTTCGTCGTGGCTCACGTAAATCTCTGCCGACGAATCATTGACGATGCGCTGGTTCTTCTCGCGCTCGTCGTAATCACTCTCGCGTTTCACGATGCCGATCACGTTGATCGTGCCGTTCGTGCTGTTGCGAATCTTTATGTCGCCCGCTTCGATGTCGACGAGCATGCGCCGCACGCCGCCCACCGGCGCCGACGTGTTGAACGAATGCGTGACGTGCGGCCCCGCGTACGCGGCGGCGGCGAACAGCATGGCGGCGAGAGCGATTGTGGTACGCAGACGTGTCGTCATCAGTTCATCCATTTCTCGTAACGCTCGGCGAGCAACACGCCGCGATCGGATTTCACCAGCGGCTTCACGGTCGCGATCCGATCGCTCGGCGACGGATGCGTTTTCGTCAGCTGCTTCAGCTCGGAGCTTCCTTCGAGCTTGTGCAGCGTCTCGAGAAAATCGACGAATGCCGCGGCGCGATAGCCGGCGGCGTCGGCGAGCTGCACGCCGATGCGATCGGCTTCGTTCTCGTCGGCGCGGCCGAGTCCCGTGTTGAACAGTTTGTCGTATGCGATCTGCCCGACCTTGCGGCCGAATTCGTCGGTGAGCGCGGAACCGTTCGTCGCGCTCTGCGCGAGATCGGCGCCGGCGGAGATGACGTTGCCGCGCTTGATCTCACGAAGGATGTGTTTTTGCGTGACGTGTGCGATCTCGTGGCCGAGCAGCGCCGCCAGCTCCGCTTCGGAGTGAACGTCTTTCAGCGTGCCGCTGGTGACGAAGACGAATCCGCCCGGCGTCGAGAAGGCGTTCACGATCGGCGTGTCGATCACCGCGAAGTGCCACTCGAGCGTCGGCCGCGAGCTGTATGCCGCGACCGTGTTGCCGACCAGCGTCACATACGTCTGCAGATTGTCATCCTTCAGCAACGGATACGTGGCGAGCACGCGCGCCGCGACGACGCGCCCGATGTTCGCCTCTTCATCCTCGGTGAACTCGCGGCTCGCTTCCTTCGCGACCTTCGCCCCTTTCACGATCTTGTCTTTGTTCGCGTTGATCTTGTCGAGGATGTTGCCGAACTGCGCCTGCGCCGGCGCGGCCAGCAGCGCGATTGCGAGCGAAACGTTGATGATCGTGCGCATCACTGGTTCTCCCGATCTTTGCCGACTTTGCCTTCCTGCTGGAACTTGACGAGCGCGTCGTCGAGCTTCGCGCGCCAGTTCGCGTCGCGGTTCTCGAGCTTGAGGACGGCGTCGTAGTCGCCGCCGTCTTTCAGCTTCAGACCTTTCTCACCCGCACCGCGGCCTGCTGCGCCGGCGGAGACCGATGCGTCGGACGGACCGAGCAGGCTGCCGGAGAGCGCAGCGAGTCGCGATGCGGCACCTTTCTTCGGACGGACCGCGAAGTTCGATGCGTCGGCATTGCTGGTGCCGAGCGACGTCCGCGTCAGCGTGTACTTCTGGCCGCCGAACGTGACCTCGATCGACGACGGACCTTTCGCGTCGTACGTGTACGTCGCCTTGCCGCCGCGATACGTGTAGGTCGCAACTTTCCCGGAGGTCAGCGTGAGCTGGCGATCGGTTGCATCAAACGGGAGCAGCAGCGCGACGACCGACATGTTCTCCGGCGTCGCGGCGCTGATCGTCGCCAGCTCGACGTCGCCGCCGGTGACGCGCAGCCAGATCTTCCCGTTCGCGCCGAGGTAGACGGCGGCGGGAGATTTCGAACTGTTCTTCCATTCCGCGCGCGCCGCGTTCGCGGAGGTGAGCAGCGTGATTGTGCCGGCCGGCTTGCCGCCGCTCGCGACCGCCCACTTCGATTCGGTGGCGCCTTTGAACAACGGCGGCGGCGCCGCGAATGCAGCGGCCGCGAAAAGTGCGATCGCGATCATCAAGCGAATCAATCTCATGCCTCGTGCCTCATGCCCCGTACCTCGTAAATCTTCACGGCGTTCGCCTTCCCCTTCACTTTTACGTCATCGAGGTAAACGACGTCGTACTCCTCGCCAATTCTCGCAAGCGTGAACTCGCTGACGATGATCTCGGTCTTGTACTCCTTGTTCAGACTCTCGAGACGCGACGCGAGGTTCACGGCGTCGCCGATGACCGTGTAGCCGAAGACCTGTTCCGCGCCGATGTTGCCAACGACCGCGTCGCCGGTGTTGATGCCGATGCCGATGCGAATGGCCGCTTTTCCCTCGGTCTCCCAGCGCTCGCGGAGCCGCGCCGTCTCGGCAATCATCTCGATCGCGCAACGCACCGCGCGCCGCGGATGCTCGGGATCGAAGGCCGGCGCGTTCCAGAATCCCATCACCGCATCGCCGATGAACTTGTCGAGCGTGCCGCCGTGGGCGAGGAGAATCTCCACCATTCGCGTCAAATATTCATTCAGCATTTCGACGACCTGCTCCGGCTCGCTCGCCTCGGAGATCGACGTGAAGCCGCGAATGTCGGAGAAGAGAATGGTGAGGTCGCGCCGCTCGCCGCCGAGCTGCACTTTCTCCGGATGTGCGAGGATGTGCGTCAGGATCTGCGGCGACACGTAGCGCCCGAAGGTCGTTTTCAGTTGCAGCGTCTGCCGCTGCTCCGCCGCGAATTCGACGGCGGTGATGGCGACCCACGTCAGTGCGATCGACGACATCCCGGCAACGCCGCGCACGACGAAACCGTGCTGGAGCGCGATGAAGGTCGCGGCCGCCCACACGCCGACGCCTGCGATGGCGATGAGCGCGGAGACGAGCTGCGAGCGAATCGCGCCGATCGCGGCGCCGAAGAGAGCGGCGATGACGATCATGAGCGCGAAGGTGAGCGGGAGATTCGCGTAGCGGTTGAAGGTGTTGTTGAGGAGGTCGTCGGCGGCGTTCGCGTGGATCTCGACGCCTGGGGTGCGCGGCGAAAGGGGAGTGACGCGCAGATCGAAGAGGCCGAGGGCGGTGTAGCCGATGAAGACGATCTTGTCGCGGAGCTTCGCTTCGAATGGCGCGAGCTCGCCGGCGGGATCGATTCCTTCTCTGCGCATCAGACCGGCCACGACGAGCTTGTGGAAGCCGATGAGCGGATAGCGCACGTCGCCGCTCGGGTCGCGGGTGCTTGTGTCCTTCGTCTCAGCGCGGCGCGCACGTTTCTGCGCGTCGGTCACGTCGTGCCAGCGCATCGGCGCGGCGAGCTCGCCCGAGATTGCCCGAGGCGCGCCGCGATACTGGCGAACCGTCTCGAGCGCGAGGCTCGGCAGCGCGCCGCCGCCTTTCACCGGCTCAGCGAGCAGGTATTCGTGAATGTTGGTCGCGTTGCCCGGCGCGAGGCGAACACCGGAGATGCCCGCCGCTTCGCGAAACATCGCGCTCGGTTCGTCGACGCCGACCGGCAGCGTTGCCTCGGCTCCCTCGAGGCGCCACAACTTCGATGCGAACGTCGCCGGACGCGGCGCATCGACGCGCGACGGCACCGCAAGGACAACCGGCGCGCCGCGCAGCGCCTCAGCGAACCCGCGGTCACCTTCCGGGTGCGCGGCGTCCTCGCCGGTCAGTGCGACATCGATCGCGATCACCCGCGCGCCGGCGCGGCGCAGCTCCTCGATCGCAATCGCATAGACCTCGCGCGGAAACGGTGGACGTCCGTAGTCGGGCTCCAGCGCGCGCAACGCTTCGTCGCTCACGCCAACGATCACGATGCGCGGATCGGGCGGCGTACGAACCGCGATCACGCGCGTGATCGCATCGTGCAGTTCCCATTCGATCGGAAGGAGCAACTGCGACGCGGCCGCGAGGGCGAGCGCGCAGAGGAGGCCAATCAAAGCGCCGGTTCTCGTCACGAGATCATCATAAAAAAAACGAGGGGCCGGAAAATCCGGCCCCTCGGTACGACTCCCCAATTACGTTCAGTGGAAGTGCTTATTTCTTCTTCGACGACGACTTCTTGCTGCTGCTTGCTTTCTTGGAGCTCGACGCCTTAGAGGACTTCTTCGCTGCGGCCATTTTGCTCACCACCTTTCATGCCGTACGGGACCTCCCGGTCGCGCCTACTTGGCAAAAAACGCCGGCCTTTGCCGGCAACTTGAATCCAAAGTGAAGGGGGAGATGAAGGGGAGAGTTGTTCTGACGATCTTCAACAGTTGCGGTTTTTTGCGTCTCGCTTCCGGTGATCATCATTTGATGTTCTTAATGTGCGATCGAATATCGATATTGTCAAGCAATTGTTTATCGAAATCGTAATTCGACCGCGTTGTTCCACGGACGTTTCACGAAAAAAGCGCTTCGCGATACGTCGCCAGCGTCGCTTCCGCGCACGCGCGCCACGTGAATCCGGCCGCTCGCGCGATGCCGCGCGCAGCGAGATCGCGTCGCAGCGAGTCGTCGCTCACCACTTCCGCGATCGTCTTCGTCCACGCGCCGACGTCGCGCGCATCGATGTGCAGCGCCGCGCTTCCCGTCACTTCGACGAGCGCCGCCGCGTCCGACGTGATCACCGCCGCGCCCGACGCCATCGCTTCCGCCGCCGGCAAGCCGAATCCTTCTTCGATGCTCGGCACGACGACAGCCAGCGCGCCGCGATACAGCGCCGCCAGCTCGTCGTCGCCGACGAAGCCGGCGATCACGACCCGCTCGCGCGACGCGAAGCGCTCGAATGCGCCGCCGGCCAGCACCAGCTGCACGTCATCGACGCGCGCGATCGCATCGACGACCGTCTCGACGTTCTTGTGCGGCTTGTCGTTTCCGACGAAGAGGACGTATCGCCCGCTCGCGCGCGGTCCTTCAGCGGTGAAGCGCGCGTCGATGCCGTTCGGCGTGACGACGATCTTCTCCGCGTGTGAATAGCGTGCCGCGAGTTGCCGCTTCACCGCTTCGCTCACCGTCAGCACACGCGATGCGTTCGTGAACGCGCGGCCGATCATCATCCGCGCGTAGAGCGGCGCGACCGGATTGGGATGCGGCTGATGAAGATGGATGAGGTCGTGGATCGTGACGACGGTCGTCGTGCGCGTCAGCGGTGTGACGTAGTGCGGCGCGTGAAATAGATCGAGCCGCGAGCGGCGGATGGCGCGTCCGACCACGATCAGCTCCTGGACGGAGTAGTGCGGCGCATCGACGACGACGTGCTCGAACGCCGCCGGAATCCGCTCGCGCGCGGCGGCCGGCGCGAGGACGACGATCTGTTCCGGCGCTGCGAGCTCCGCGAGTCCGTCGAGCAGTCCGCGGATGTACGTCCCGATGCCGTAGTCGGCGATCTTCCGCGCGTCGATGCCGATTCGCGTCATGAGCGTGCCGCGTCCTCAAAGAGCTGCTGCATCAATCGTGCGCTTCGCTCCCAGCGATAGCCGCGCGCCCGCTCCGCCGCGCGCGCGCCGAGCTCGCGGCGCAGCGATGGCGATCCGAGCGCGCGCAGCATCGCTTCGCGCAGCGCGACGCGATCGCCGGGCTCGATGAGAATCGTGGCGCCCTCCGCATATTCGGGAATCGCGCCGGTGCGCGTCGTGATCACCGGCGCGCCGCACGCCATCGCCTCGAGCGGCGGAATGCCGAAGCCTTCGAAGTGCGACGGATAGACGAAGAGTCGCGCGCCGC
>JAOBAU010000406.1 GCA_025463165.1 Acidobacteriota bacterium
TCGCGTTGCTGCGCTCTCATGCGCACTCGTCGACATTCGCACTCGTCGCCGGCGCGATGATGCTCATCGCAACGCTCGTCCTCGCGTTCACGCGTCCCGTCTCCTACAAAAGCGAAGGCTCACTGACGAACGGCCGCTTCATCCTCGGAGTCTTCCTGCCGTTCTTCATCGGCTCGATCATCGCCGCGCTCTTCGTGTTCAGGCTCAACGTCGACAAAACGGCGGTCGACTGGAAACGCGTGCTCGTCCCGATGATCGCCATCAGCGCGGTCTCATCGCTCGTCTACATGCTTCGCTTCATCCTGTCGATGCGCGATGAGCGTTTCGGCAATGTGCGTCCCGACTCGAACAAGACGAGGTATGTACTGAAGAAGTCCATCTTCGAGCTGCTCGCCGCGGTCGTATCGGGCGCCATCGCCACATGCCTGCTCTACGCAGCGACAAAAACGTTCGCCAACGCGACCGACGTCGTGACCCTCCCGACGCTCGACGCGTGGAAATCCGTTCCGCCGGGACTCTCCACCGCACCCGGCGAATTCTTCCTTTGCTTCGCCGTTCCCGTGATCCTGGGCATTCTCTTCGTGCAGTCGGCGATCTTCGTCGGCGGCGCGAGTTGGTACAACGAAGAGTACGACCGCGAATGGTGGGGCCGCGCCGCCGGCTGGGTGCTCATCGGCGCGGTTGTCTGGATCGTCTTCACCGCGATCGTGATCTACGGCCCGATCGTGATGTTTCAACTGCCGGCGACGTTCACCGAGATCGGCGGCGTCGCCGGCCTCATTTCGATTCTGGTCGGCCGCAGCGGCAAAACCGCGGCGACCGATGAGTCGAATGGCGCGGCTGCGAAGCAATCAAGCCCGATCACGAACATCGCCCTCGCACTCGCCGCGCCCGTATTCGTCGTCGCGATTGCCGCGGTGATTTCGCTTTGCACCTCGGAAGTGCTGCTGAAAGTCCGCAACGAGCGCGGCATCGATTCCGGCCAGATGGCGCTCGCCGAACGGACGTGGCGCGTCGTGGAACAGGACGACACGATCACGCAGGGCAGGGCGACCTACAAAGCGAAGCTCCGCTCGGACACGATCCCCGCCGTCGACGGCGCGAAAGTCAAAGCCCTGCGGCACCTCTGGGTTGTTGAGAATACCGAAGTGTATGAGGGCGTGATCATCGTCTTCGGCTTCGCGCTCTTCGGCGTCTTCGTCTCGTTCTTCATCGGCGTGAATCAGTTCTCGATGCACGCGCTCTATCGAAACCGTCTCGTCCGCGCCTACCTCGGCGCATCGCGTTTCTCACGTACGCCGAATGCGTTCAGCGGCTTCGATCCGAACGACAACCTGCCGATGCATCGTCTCCGTTCGGAGATGCTGTGGGCGAACAGCTTCATCGACATCGCCGGACTCGCACCGCTGCTGAAAGCGAACGCGACGCTCGAGCCGTTCATCAGCGATGCGACGTGGTCGGCCATCGACGACATCGCCGACGCAACGAATCCGCAGGAGCACGACAAGCTCTGCCTGCAGGCCGGCGATCTCCTCGCGCACGAGCTGAACGCCGCGCTCGACACCGCGAACCTCGGCGGTGCGAACGACGCCATGCCGCTGCCCGTTCGCAACCGCGAGTCGCTCGAAGCGCTTTACGGGAAACACATCCGTCCGATGTCGGCGCACAAGCGGCCGATGCATCTCGTCAACATGACGCTCAACCTCGTGGCCGGCGAGAACCTCGCGTGGCAGGAACGGAAAGCGATGTCGTTCGCCGCATCGCCGGTCAACACCGGCGCGTGGAACCTCGGCTATCGACCGACGCGCGATTACGGCGGACCATCCGGCATCTCCCTCGGCACCGCCGTCGCGATCTCCGGCGCCGCCGCCAGCCCGAACATGGGCTATCACTCCTCGCCGCCGCTCTCATTTCTGCTGACGCTGTTCAACGTCCGCCTCGGCTGGTGGCTCGGCAATCCGCGCTCGTCGACGTATGTGAATCGCAACCCGACCAACTCGCTCGTCCCGTTCCTCGCCGAAGCTGCGGGATATACGAACGATACGTTCCCGTACATCTATCTGTCGGACGGCGGCCACTTCGAAAACCTCGGCCTTTACGAGATGGTGTTGCGCCGTTGCGCGTGCATCGTGCTCACCGACGCCGGCGCCGATCCGACGTTCGGCTTCGACGACCTGGGCAACGCCATTCGCAAGATCCGCATCGACTTCGGCATCGATATCACCATCGATCGGATGGGCATCTTCCCGCGCTCCGATGGCGATCCGTCGAATCCCAAATACTGTGCGGTAGCGACGATTCATTACGAGCGCATCGACCCGACCGCGAAGCCCGGCCGGCTGCTCTACATCAAGCCGGCGTTCTACGGCCACCACGAGTCAAAGGACATCTACAACTACGCGCAAACCAATCCGACGTTCCCGCATCAAACGACTGCGGATCAGTGGTTCAGCGAATCGCAATTCGAAAGCTACCGCCAGCTCGGCTTCTGGACGCTCGGCTACGTCACGCGCGGAAAGCAAAGCTTTGCGAATGTGTGCGAGTTGATTGATGAGGCGGAGCAGTATTTGAAGGAGGAGGGTGCGTAGAACTTAATTTGACTGCGCGCCTTCCGGATACTGCACGAACTTTCCGCCGAGGTAGACGATGTCGCAGTCGAAGTTCGTCGTCGTCCCGGCGATATACGTCGACGAGAAAACGCCATCGCGTCCCGCTGAACGGATCGCGTACTCCGACGCCTGCGTCGACGCACCGACGGCCGCATCCGCCGTGAATGACAGCGACTGATTCCAGCCGTCGTACTGCGGCATCTGCTTGATGTACGTCGGCGAAAGCATCAGCAGCATCTGCGGATAACTGATCGCCTGCAGCGGCACGGTGAGCCCGGCCGCGTTGTATGCACGAACGTCGACCGCGCGCGATTCCCACGCGCCGGCGATCGTCTTCATGTCAGCCATCGTGCGCTTCTGGCGGGCGCGCTGGACAGCACTCATGTAATTCGTCACCGCCATCGCCGCGATAATGCCGATGATTGCAACGACGACGAGGAGCTCGATCAGAGTAAAACCCCGCGCTTTGCTGATTTTCATGGTGAGCCAACATCGTAACGTGAACCCGCTCGCTGACGCCACACTCGCCTTCCTCGATGAGCACCAGCTGGGGCGTCCGCGAATTCTTGCCGCCGTTTCCGGCGGAGCGGACTCCGTCGCGCTGCTCGTGACATTGTGCGAGCTCGGAATCGACGTCGTCGCCGCGCACGTCAATCATCATCTGCGCGGTTCGGAGTCGGATGATGACGAGCAGTTCGTCCGCGAGCTCTGCGCGTCGCTCAACGTCGAATTACTCATCGCCGACGGCACGCTGTCGCCGGAGCTCATCCGACAGCACGGCATCGAAGGAGCGGCACGCGAAGTTCGTTACGAACGACTGCACGAACTGCGCGGGCGCTGCGGCGCGGGATACATCGCCACCGCCCATCAACAAAACGATCAGGCCGAAACGGTTCTGATGCGACGAATGAGCGGCAGCGGACTGGCCGGCAAGCGCGGCATCCATCCTCTGCGCGACGACGGCGTGATCCGTCCCCTGCTCGACGTACCTCGATGCGAGATCGAACAGTTTCTGCGCGAACGGCACATCACGCCGCGACACGACTCCTCGAACGACGACACGCGATTCCTCCGCAACGTCGTGCGCGGAATTGTCGGCACGATGGAGAACTTCGATCGCGATGCTGTCGCCGCGCTCGCCGACAGCACGAAAGAAGCGCGCGCCGCGTGGGCAGAAGCGGAGCGGAAGCTCGATGCGGTCGACGACACCGAGCGCGCTCCCGGCGCGACCGTTTTTCGTTCGCTGCCGGACGATCGCACGTTGCGCGAAGCGCTCATCGTGCGGCACATCCGCCGGCTCGAACCGGCTGCGCGCGATCTCACCGCCGTGGACGTCGCCCGCATCGTCGACGGACTGGAACGCGTTCGCAGGATGAGCGTCACCAAACATCTCGAGCTCGTCCGGCGCGGTGGCGTCGTCGTCCTGCGGCGGAGGCTCGAACCGGCGCGCGCGTTCGAAGTCCCGCTCGCTCCCGGCGCGCCGGCGCGCATTGAGGCGATCGATGCGCTCGTTCACGTTCGAGCCGTCGATGATGATGACGTCGGCAGCCGCGAGCGGCAGCGCATCCAGCTGCCGCCCGACGCGGCGCCGACCTTCGTCGTCCGCAACCGCCGCGCCGGCGATCGCTTTCAGCCGCTCGGTCTTCCACACGACAAAAAGCTGAAGGATTTCCTCATTGATCGTAAAATCGCCGCGGAAACCCGCGATCACATCCCATTGATTCTCTGGAACGACATCGTCGCATCCGTCGCAGGTGTCGAGATCTCCGAGCAGTTTCGGATCACGTCCGCGGCGGGGCAGCGATACGAGGTTTGGGTTGAGCACGAACATCACTGAAACGTTCAGCGCCGCCGCAATCGCCGCGCGCGTCACGGAGCTCGGCCGCGCCATCCGCGCCGATGCCGGCTCCAATCCCGTCTTCCTCCTCGGCGTCCTCAAAGGCGCGTCGGTCTTTCTCGCCGATCTCCTGCGCGCCACCGAAGGCGACGCCGGCTACGGCTTCATCGAATCGGTACGCGACGTCGATGACACCACCGCTGCCGCCGACGCGATGGAGATCGACTTCCTCAGCTTCATCGACATCGCCGATCGGAACGTCTTCCTGCTGAAGGACGTCGTCGCCACCGGCGTCATCGAGAACTACCTGCTGACGCAGCTTCGTCAGAAAAATCCGGCGTCGATCCGCCTCGTCGCGCTTCTCGATCGGCCCGACCTCCGAACGATGGAACTGCAGGTCGATCACTACGCGTTTCGCATCGACGGCGGCACGTTCGTCGGTTACGGTTTGGAGAACGAGGGACGCTTCGGCAACCTGCCGTACATCGGGCGGCTCTGAGCGTTGAAACATCCCGCCGCGCGCGGCGTAACCCGTCCGTGCGCGGGCGCGGTTTCGCGAAGAATTTCCCTCACGCCCGTCACGTTCCGACGCGAAGTAGTGTACGAATGGCATGCGCGAAGCATCGCGTCTGTCCTTCTGGAGGCAATCGTTGAATTCCACCGTGAAAACCGCACTGCTCTGGCTCGTCATCATCGTGCTGGTCTTCCTGCTGTGGCAGCTCTTTCATGCGACGCAGGTAGCGAGTGAGCAGATCCCCTTCAGTACCTTTCTCGACCGGGTAAATCAGGGTTACGTCGAGAAAGTCGTCATCCGCGGCGAAGAGATTCGCGGCGAGACCAAACCGTCTTCACCCGGCGGCAAACGAGAGTTCCATCTCAACGCGCCCGCCAACTATCCGAACCTCATCGATCAGCTCCGCCAGAAAGGCGTGGCGATGGAGTTCGAACAATCGCACGACGCTCCGTTCATCACCGCGCTCATCGGCTGGGCTCCCGTTCTCTTCCTGATCGGCCTCTGGATTTTCTTCATGCGGCAGATGCAGGCGGGCGGCAACAAAGCACTCTCATTCGGAAAATCGAAAGCGAAACTCCTCTCCGGCAACGCCAAGAAAGTAACGTTCAAAGACGTGGCCGGCGTCGAGGAAGCGAAGCTCGAGCTGCACGAGATCATCGAGTTCCTCAAGGAGCCGCAGAAGTTCACGAAGCTCGGCGGCAAGATTCCGAAAGGCGTCCTGCTGATGGGACCTCCGGGCACCGGCAAGACGCTGCTCGCGCGCGCCATCGCCGGCGAGGCTAACGCACCGTTCTTCTCGATCTCCGGTTCCGACTTCGTCGAGATGTTCGTCGGCGTCGGCGCCTCGCGCGTTCGCGATCTGTTCGAGCAGGGCAAGAAGAACGCGCCGTGCATCATCTTCATCGATGAGATCGACGCGGTCGGCCGCCATCGCGGCGCCGGCCTCGGCGGCGGACACGACGAGCGCGAGCAGACGCTCAATCAGCTGCTGGTCGAAATGGACGGCTTCGAATCGAACGATGGCGTCATCCTCGTCGCCGCCACCAACCGTCCCGACGTCCTCGATCCCGCGCTGCTTCGCCCGGGTCGTTTCGATCGCCGCGTCGTCGTCGATCTTCCCGATCTCAAAGGACGCGAAGGAATCCTGCGCGTCCACACGCGCACGATCCCGCTCGCCGAAGACGTCGACGCCACCGTCCTCGCGCGCGGTACGCCGGGCTTCAGCGGCGCCGATCTCGCCAACCTCGTGAACGAAGCGGCACTCAACGCCGCGCGTTACGACAAGAAGAAGGTCCAGCAGGTCGACTTCGAGTTCGCGAAGGACAAGGTGCTGATGGGCGTCGAGCGCAAGTCGATGGTGATGAGCGAGCGCGAGAAGCGGAATACCGCCTATCACGAAGCCGGTCACACGATCGTCGCCGCCATCATCCCGGCCGCCGATCCGCTGCACAAAGTGACGATCATCCCGCGCGGACGCGCACTCGGTCTGACGCAACAGCTGCCGACCGAGGACAAGTACTCGTATTCGAAGCGCTATCTCGAAGCGCGCCTGGCCGTGATGATGGGCGGCCGCATCGCCGAAGAGATTTTCCTTGGCGAGATCACGACCGGCGCCGGCAATGACATCGAGCGCGCATCGGCCACGGCTCGCAAGATGGTTTGCGAGTGGGGCATGTCGGATCTCGGTCCCGTCACCTTCGGCAAAAAGGAGCAGGAGATTTTCCTCGGACGCGAGTTCGCGCAGCACCAGGACTTCTCCGAAGCGACGGCGGTCGAGATCGATAAGGAAGTGAAGAAGATTCTCGACAAGTCGTACAAGACCGCGACCGACGTGATCAGCACCAACAAGAACGCGCTCGACAAGATCGCGCGCCGCCTTCTCGAGCGCGAAACGCTCGAAGGATGGGAAGTCAACCAGATCCTGATCGAGGAGACCGGCACCGACTACGTGAAGATGAAGGAGTACTACCCGGACGAAGTCGGCGACAAGATCACCATCGCCCCCGGCGCCGGCGCCACCACGGACGTCTCCCCGCCGATCGCCGCTCCCCCCGCGCCGGCAACATCGCCGACACGCGAAAGCTGATTAATGAGACGCCGGCCGCAAGGCCGGCGTCGTTGTTTTCAGGCGGGTTCGCACTGTCGTCACATTGCCTTCCGTGAGCCGCAGCGTTCTCGCGAACGTCTGATCTGATTTGCAGCGAAAATCCAGCCGCGCGTCGCCTGCATCCAGGTCATACCAGACAAGAACCACGCGATCGTGCGCCTGCAAATTGACGATGGGACGAGATTGCCGGCGATTGCCAATCGTGAGCGACGATGCGCAACGCGGAAACGGCGGATGCCCGACGAATCGATCGAGAATCACGAGCAGCGTCGCGGCGGTACGCGCACGCCTGGGAACCATACGTTCTGTGCGCCCTTGCTGAACGACGTGCGGTTTCGACAATGACAACGCATTCCCGGCTGCATCAAAGATGCCGGCGATGACTCGACCTGCCGGGATTCGGAAGCTGTGTGTTCGACCGCCGCGTTTGATCACGCGATCGAACGGCCGGTAGGTTCTCGCTGTCTGCAATGAGAGCACGCGAAGAGTCGCGCCGGCGGGAATCGGATCGT
Source organism: Acidobacteriota bacterium (assembly GCA_025463165.1). GTDB lineage: Bacteria > Acidobacteriota > Thermoanaerobaculia > Gp7-AA8 > Gp7-AA8 > JAOBAU01. The sequence continues at coordinate 7,580 of JAOBAU010000406.1, forward strand.
CTTCGATCCGTACCGTTCCTGCGCGGAACAATGGTTTCGACAACAACATCCCGGTTCGATGGAAAGGCTCACCACCGTAGAAAATCACGCTTTGATAGCTGACGAACGAGCCCTGCTCCAGCCAGAAGAGATAACGCCCTACGGCCGGCTGAAACCACGTGCTGCATGGATAGACCAGTTCATCCTTGTCATAGGTCGTGAGAACGAGATGGACCTCGCACGGCGCGTAGTTCGCGGGTTGCGGATCGACTGGCACCGCCGCGATTGCGATCCTTCCTCCTATGTTTCCGCTCTTCGGATCAAGCGTCTTCGCATTGATTCCCGCAGGCAGGAAGGAAATTGCGACAAATACGACACTCAAGAGATACTTCCGGCTTACTGGCATTCGCACCATACGGAATGATACCGTTGGCGCATGAACCAAACGATTGGAAGAGCGGCAACGATCGCGCTCGTTCTCCTCGTCATGGCGTCGCCGCTTCCGGCCCCCGTCCAAAATCCCGACCCGCCACCCGACGGCACACCCGGAGGACCCGGATGCGTCGTTCCGTACGGTTACACGTGGGGCTGCGGATATTCATGCAGCACGGCCGGAGGCGAATGCTCGTGTCGAGAGAATGACATTCCGGCTTCGATCTGCATGAAGTCGAATGCCGGTGCCGGTTGCGGATGCTTCGATCACAGCAGTGATCCCTGCTGCGGCGCTACCGGTTTCTGATGCGTACCGGCGCGCTGACAATCGCGGTCGCGCTCCTCGCTCTCGGCAGCGCGCAGAGCGCCACGGTAGCGGTGTCATCGTCAGCGTCATTACCGTCCGGCTGCTCGCTGCATGTCGCCGAGGATGGTGTGGCGGAGCAGAGTGCTCCGTGTACGACGACGCTGCGAACCGCCGGAAAGCACGCTGTCGCCTGGATCGAGACATCGTCCTCGATCAGTCGATTTGTCACGGATGTCACTGAAGGGGCGACTGTCTCCGCTTCGAACCTCGTACGGCACGGCGCAGTCTCGTTTCCTGCCGATCGCAAGCTTCTTCCGGGCGAAAGCATTCGGTTGATTTCGTTGATCGCGCAGGAACCGGGACCCGCGTCGCATCCGTTGTTTGTTCGCGACGTCACGTCGACCCGCGAAACGCCCTCCATGCCCGCCGCGAAGATCGTGGCAATTCTCATTGACGAGAAGGGACGCGCGCTCGGCGTCTCACCGCGGATGTCGGTTCTACCCGGTGCAACGTCCACTCTCTGGCCGGAGCGGCCAAAACGCGGCGACACGATGGTTGCGCTGTTCCTGTCGCGACCTTCGACATCACCGAAGACAGCACTCGATGTGGCGATCGCCGATTCTGCCGGCACGCAACGTCCGTCGGAGCTCGTTGACGGCAGCAACTCGCTCTTTGCCATCTGGTATGCGCTCACCGGTCCGTCTGCGCAGATCACTCTCGCTTCGCACGACTATTACATCGCGCAGGAACAGGTCGACGCGCAGGCCGGCAGCGTGACTCTCATCGAGCGATCATTGCGGCCCCTGCCGACGCTCAAAGTCGCGATCGGCGCCCTGCCGCAACGGAGGCTTCGGGATAAACCCGTGATGTCGCTGGAGCTCAGCGCGGCCGGCAGCGAATCCTCATTGAAGAGCGTTTCCGCCGAGCCAGGCACGGTCTACGCGTTTGAAAAAATGCCAGTGGCTTTGCTGATGCTCGATCTGCACATCGGCGAATTCGTCCTGCAGAAACAGGTCGACCTCACGAAAGGCGACGATACGACGATCAACATTCCGCTCGAGCCGTTGATCATATCCGGCACCGTCTATCGCGGAGAGACACCAGTGAAGGCGCGGCTCACCTTCCTGCAGAAAGGCGCGCCTCTCATTGCAGAAACGGATGACGTCGGAGCGTTCGAGGTCACGTTGTGGCAGCCTCGCCACTACATCGTTGAAACACTCGCGGCCGATCGCCCATCTTCGCCGCCGTTCTCGCAGGACGTCGCAATCACCGCCTCGACGAAATTCGACATTCACGTACCGGCCGGCACAATCGTCGCGCGCGTGTTCGATGTCGCTGATGGAAAGCAGGTCGAACAGGCGCAGATCATGGTCCGCAACAGGTGGTCGGACGAGAAGGGCTCGAGCTCGAACGTCAGATCAATTGCCGCCACCGGCGAACTGACCGAGTTGCCGCCGCAGCGCCCGGGAACGAGCGAGATTCAGGCGTTCGCGCCCGGATACGAGAACGCGACGCCGGTCGTCGTTGCTATCGACGAGACGACCGGCAGCATCGTCGTTCCGCTGCCGTTGAAGCGCGGCGAGAACCCTCACTCGCTGCGGATCATGCTCGGCACGCGACCCGCGGCCGGAGCCGAGATCGCCACGTTCTCAGGTGAACGAATGGTGTGGCACGCGGTGGCGGACGAAACAGGACAGATCTCCATGCCGGAACAGTACAGAGGCGTGCGTCTCATCATCCGGCATCGCGATGCGGCAACAGAGGTCACGCTGGCTCCGGGAGACGTAATTACCCTGACGCAACCAGCGCCGCCGCTCGTGATCCGTGTCATTCATCGCGATGAAACAACCGTCGGTCCGGCGCCGGCTACGCTGACTGTGCGCGGCCACCTCACGATTGCCGAAGGAGCATTCGCGACGTGGTCGCTCGGGGCAACGGGGCCGGACGGAATGGTGACGTTGCGTGGATTGCTGCCGGAACCGTTGCGGATCATGGCGACACAAAAAAAACCGGCTCAGGTACGGAAGGATGACTACTACCGGATGTCCACGGTCATTCCCTTCCCATGGCCCGCTGTCGTGACACTGAAACTCGCCGACGAGTAACAGCTTCGCACGAACACGTGCGGCTATCATCGCCGCGATGAAACGCAACGCTTTCGCTCTTCTCCTTCTCCTCGCCACGAGCGCTTCCGCCGCGCAGCTGACGCGCACCGAACAGAAGATCGTCGCCGCCGTTGATGCGCGACTCGCCGCCGATCTCTCGCTCCTCGAACGCTCCGTCAACATCCGCAGCGCGACGGAAAATCTCGCCGGAGTGCGCGCGGTCGGCGATCTCTTCGCTGCGGAGCTGCGCGAGATCGGGCTGAAGACGACGTGGATCGACATGCCTCCGGAGATGAAGCGCGCCGGTCATCTCTTCGCCGAGACCGGCGGCACGAAAGGCAAACGAATCCTCCTCATCGGCCATCTCGACACGGTGCTCGAAGGGCAGCCGTTCGTCCGCGAAGGAAACAGCGCGCGCGGCAACGGCGGCGAGGACATGAAAGGCGGCGACGTCATCATCATCGCCGCGCTGCGCGCGCTGAAGGACGCCGGCGCGCTCGACGACCGGCGGATCATCGTCGCGCTCACCGGCGATGAGGAAGACACCGGTCAGCCGCTCGACGTCGCCCGACGCGCGCTGATCGACGCCGCGAAGCGAAGCGATCTCGCCCTCGCCTTCGAAGAGAGCGTCGGCGACACCGCCACCGTTGCCCGTCGCGGCTTCACCTCATGGCGGCTCGACGTCACGGCGACGACCGCACATTCTTCAGGCATCTTCACCGAATCGAGCGGCAGCGGCGCCGTCTTCGAGCTCGCGCGCATCGTCAACACGTTCTACGAAAAGCTGCGCGGCGAGGAGAACCTGACATTCAATCCGAGCGTCGTCGTCGGCGGCACCGAGATCACGTACGACAGCGCGGCGAAGCGCGGCACCGCGTTCGGCAAGACGAACGTCATCGCCGCAAAGGCGACCGCCGAAGGTGATCTGCGATTCCTGACGAACGAACAGCGTGAGCGAACGAAGAGCGCCATGCGCGCAATCGTCGCCGCTTCCCTGCCGCGTGCGTCCGCAACGATTACCTTCACCGATGAATACCCGGCCATGGGACCGACCGCGGGTAACTACGCGCTGCTGAAATCGCTCGATCAGGCGAGCCGCGACCTCGGCTACGGCGAAGTGCCGGCGCTGCAACCGTCGAAGCGCGGCGCCGGCGACGTCTCGTTCGTCGCGCCGTTGCTCGACAGTCTCGACGGCCTCGGCTCGCGCGGTGACGGCGCACACACCTCAGAAGAACGGATGGATCTCGAGTCGCTGCCGATGCTCATCAAGCGAACGGCACTGTTGCTTTACCGGCTCACTCGATAGCCGTGCTAATTTCACCGCCCATGAAAAAGCTGACGCTCGCACTCCTCGTCACGCTCGCCGGCGCCGCCGTTTTCGCGCAGACGACGCCCTCAAAACCGATCGCGCTCAAGGCCGCGCATGTCTTCGATGCGACATCCGACAACATGTTGTCGAACGGCGTCGTGATCGTCGACGGCAACCGCATCGTCGCGGCCGGCTCCGGCATCGCCATTCCGGCGGACGCGCAGGTCATCGACCTCGGCGATGCCACGCTGCTCCCCGGCTTCATCGATGCGCACGTTCACATGACCGAGGAGTCGGGCGACAACTGGTACAAAGATCACTTCGACAGCGAGATGCGATTTCCGGCCGAGCAGGCGTTCTACGCCGCGTCGTACGCGCTGAAGACGCTGAATGCCGGCTTCACGACGGTGCGCAATGTCGCCGCGCAGGATTACGTCGATGTCGGGCTGCGCAACGCCATCAACAACGGCATCGTCCCCGGCCCGCGCATGCTAGTGGCCGTTCACGCAATCGGCGCAACGGGCGGTCACGGCGATGGCGATCCGCTGCCGCCGGAGCGGACGCATCAGCTCGGACCGATCGACGGCGTTTGCAACGGCGCCGCCGAGTGCCGCGCGGCGGTTCGCTATCAAATCAAGTACGGCGCCGACGTCATCAAGTTCATGCCGTCGGGCGGCGTGCTGTCGCTCTCCGATCCGGTTGATGCGCCGGAACTTTCGCAGGACGAGATGAACGCGATCGTTGAGGAAGCGCACAACTGGGGCCGCAAAGTCGCGGCGCATTGTCATGGCGACGCCGCCGCGAAGATGGCCATCATCGCCGGCACCGATTCGATCGAGCACGGCTCGTTCATGAAGCCCGACACGCTGGCGATGATGCGCGAGAAAGGGACCTACCTCGTGCCGACGCGCATGGCCGTTTACTGGACCGGCAGCCCCGACAAAGTCGGCAGATTTCCGGCGGTCATTCAGGCCAAAGCGAAGGCCGCATACGCCGCGCACGAACAGATGTTCCGCAACGCGCTCAAGGCCGGCGTAAAGATCGCGTTCGGCACCGACTCCGCGGTCTCGCCGCACGGCCTCAACGCGCACGAGTTCTCTCTCATGACCGATCTCGGCATGTCTCCCGCCGCCGCGCTCCGCTCCGCAACATCGACCAACGCCGTGCTCCTCGGACTCGCCGATCGCATCGGCACGCTCGAAGCGGGAAAGATCGCGGACGTCGTCGCGGTGCCGGGCAACGCGCTGACGGATATCAAAGCGACCGAGCGCGTGCTCTTCGTCATGAAGGATGGGAAGGTCGTGAAGAGTCCGGCGACGAAGTGAACGCCTGATGCGCAAACGCGTTTACATCGCCTACACCGGCGGGACCATCGGCATGAAGCGCACCCGCGACGGCTACTCGCCGGAGCCCGGCTATCTGCAAGCGCAGATGCGCGCGATGCCGGAGCTGAAGCATCGCTCGATGCCCGCCTTCACCATCCACGAATATGCGCCGCTGCTCGACTCGTCGAACATGACGCCGCGCGAATGGGTGAAGATCGCGAACGACGTCGCGGCGAACTACGACGACTACGACGGTTTCCTGGTGTTGCACGGCACCGACACGATGGCGTACACCGCCTCCGCAATCCCCTTCATGCTCAGCGGCCTCGGCAAACCGGTGATCATCACCGGTTCGCAGATTCCGCTCTGCGAGGTGCGCAACGACGCGCGGGGCAACCTCATCACCTCGCTGCTCATCGCCTCGCAGCACGACGTGCCGGAGGTCTGCCTCTACTTCGGCGGCGTCCTGCTGCGCGGATGCCGGTCGGTCAAGGTCAGTGCCAATGGCTTCGCCGCCTTCGCCTCACCGAACGTCCCGCCGCTCGGCAACGCCGGCATCGAGATCGAGATCAATCGCGACCTGGTGCGCCGGCCGCGCAAAGGGCGGCTGCGCACGCACGAGCTGAAACGAACTCCCGTC
>JAOBAU010000320.1 GCA_025463165.1 Acidobacteriota bacterium
GACTGCGCAGGACGCCGATTCCTTCGAGCGGAAAGTCTTTCTGCATCTGTTCCCAGACGGTGAGGTTCGGATCGAGGACGTCGAGCGCCTGCTGCGAGAAGTAGCCCATCTTCAGCGACGCGCCGAGCTTCACGTTTCCTTCATCGGGCGGCATGGCGCCCGCGACCATCTTCAGCAGCGTCGATTTTCCGGCGCCGTTCTTTCCCATCACGCACCACCGCTCGCCGCGGCGGACCAGGAACGAGAAGCCGTCGTAGACGACGCGCTTGCCGAATGTTTTCGAAACGCCGTCGAGCACCGCGACATCGTCGCCACTGCGCGGCGGCGTGCGGAAGTCGAACTTCATCACCTTCCGCTTTTTCGGCGGCTCGACTTTCTCGATCTTGTCGAGCGCTTTCACGCGGCTCTGGACCTGCGCCGCTTTCGCGGCGTGCGCGGCGAAGCGATCGATGAAACGCTGTTCCTTCGCGAGCATCGCCTGCTGCCGCGCGTACGCGGCCTCGCGATTCGTTTCGCGTTGCGCGCGCTCGCGTTCGTAGAACTCGTAGTCGCCGGAGTAGGTGACGAGATCGCCCTCGTCGATCTCGACGATCTTCGAGATGATGCGGTTCATGAACTCGCGATCGTGCGACGTCATCAGCAGCGAGCCGGGATAGTTTTTCAGGAAGGCTTCGAGCCAGATGATCGATTCGAGATCGAGATGGTTGGTCGGCTCGTCCATCAGCAGCACGTCGGGGCGTCCGACGAGGATTTTCGCCATGGCGACGCGCATCTTCCAGCCGCCGGAGAGATTGCCGACGTCGCCGTCGATGCGATCGTCTTCGAAGCCGAGGCCGTGCAGGATTTCGCGTGCGCGCGCTTCGAGCTCGTAGCCGCCGAGGTGCGAATACTCCTCCTGCACGTGACCGAAACGATCGAGGACGGCGTCGTAGTCGGGACGCTCGACCTCGGTCATGGCGTGCTCGAGCTCGATCAGCTCGTGATGCAGATCGCCGAGCCGTCCGCTGCCTGCGATCGCTTCGTCGAGCACGCTGCGGCCCGACATCTCTTCGATGTCCTGACGGAAGTAGCCGATCGTGACTTTCTTCGGAACGGAGACATCGCCTTCATCGGGCGATTCCTCGCCGACGATGAGACGGAAAAGCGTCGTCTTGCCGGCGCCGTTCGGACCGACGAGCCCGGCTTTCTCGCCCGGATTGAGCTGAAAGGAGGCGTCGACGAAGATGAGCTGGCGGCCGTACTGCTTCGATACTTTGCTGAGCGAGATCATGAGCGCGCGCGAGAACGCACGCGCGCATGTCCGCATTTCGGGCGGACGGCCTCGACTGTTTCGGCATCAACGCGATATCGAAATGGGATCACCGCGAGATCGAGCGGCGGCGTGATGTGCGGCATCACGCGACGGATGACCGGAACGCGCAGCTCGACGATGGACGGCGGCGCCGGTTCGAGCGTCATGTTCGCGGCAAGGACGGCGGCGGCAGGGATGTCACGCATGCCGCGATGAGAACGCAGAAGGAGGCAAACCTACTCCGCAAAGAGGAGCCGCGTCCCACAGGGATCCTTACGTCGCGAAGGCTTTTGCCAATTAACGCTGCGGCGCGTCGCCGTCCGGCGTGATGTACGCGCCGCTGATGCCTCCATCAACGAGGAACGTCGTGCCGGTCACGAACGAGCTCTCATCGCTCGCGAGGAACAGCGCGGCGTTCGCCATCTCCTCGGCGCGCGCGAAGCGTCCCATCGGGATGTGCACCAAGCGGCGATTGCGTCGCGCCGGATCGGCGAGGAGCTCGGCGAGGAGCGGCGTCTCGACCGGCCCGGGACAGAGCGAGTTTGCGCGGATGTTCTGTCGTGCGAACTCCACCGCGATCTCGCGCGTCATCGCCAGCACGCCGCCTTTGCTCGCCGTGTAGGCGATCTGCGGAACGGCGGCGCCCATGACCGCGACGAACGATGCTGTATTGATGATCGAGCCTCCGCCGGCGCGGAGCAGTGCCGGGACCGCGTACTGGCAGCCGAGGAAGACGCCTTTGAGGTTGACGTTGATCACCATGTCCCAGATTTCTTCGGTCGTGTTGGTGACCGACTCGTCGTTTGGATGAAAGACGCCGGCGTTGTTGAAGATGACGTTCAGCTTGCCGAACGTTTTCTCCGCGAACTCCACCATCGCCGCGGCGTCTTTCGCTTTCGACACGTCGGCCGCGAATGCAGCCGCCTCGCCGCCGGCGTCGCGAATTTCTTTCACCGTTGCTTCGGCCGCGTCGAGTTTCAGATCGACGGCAACGACCTTCGCTCCTTCGCGCGCGAAGAGGAGGGACGACGCTTTGCCGATGCCTGACGCGCTGCCGGTGATCAATGCAACTTTGTCTTTGAGACGCATACCCAACCTCCGAGGTGCTGAGTGCAGAGTGCTGAGTCGCTTCGCACGCCGCCTGCCTTTACTCAGCACTCGGCACTCAGCACTCAGCACTGGTTTCTAGCCCATTTCGAAATAGCGGCGCCGTTCCCAGTCGGTCACGACCGAGTCGAACTTCCGCTGCTCGGTGCGGAAGAAGTGGAGATAGTGATCGATGACGTCGTCACCGAACGCTTCGCGCGCGAACGTGCTCCGCTCCAGCTCCGCGATCGATTCCAGCAGTGAATGCGGGAGATGTTGCAACTCCTGCGCGGCGTAGACATCGCCTTCGAATGCATCCGGCGGCTCGATCTTGTTCGCGATCCCGTCGAGTCCCGCGGCCAGCGTCGCGGCGAATGCGAGATAGACATTCGCGTCCGCTCCCGCGGCGCGGCATTCGATGCGCAGCGATGAGCCGTGGCCGACGATGCGAAAGGCGGCGGTGCGATTGTCATAGCTCCACGCGATTCCGGTTGGTGCGAACGAACCGGCGACGTAGCGTTTGTACGACGCTGGATACGGAGCGTAGAACGCGAAGAGCTCGCGGACGTGCTTCATCCAGCCGCCGAGAAACCAGCGAAACGTCTGCGAGCACTTGATCGGACCGAGCGATTCCTCGCCGTCGAAGAGCGCCTTCTTTCCTTTCGCGTCCCACAAGCTCATGTGAATGTGGCAGCTCGAGCCGGCGTAGCGCTCGTCCCACTTCGCCATGAACGTGACCGCTTTTCCGAGCTGCCACGCGATCTCTTTCGCGGCGTGCTTGTAGAGCACGTGGCGATCGGCCATCTCCAGCGCGTCGGCGTAGCGCAGTCCGATCTCCTGCTGTCCCGGCCCCCATTCGCCTTTCGACGATTCGACGGGAACGCCGGAGCGCTCGAGGTGCGAGCGGATCGCGCCGATCAGGAACTCTTCTTTCGTTCCCTGGAGGATGTGGTAATCCTCGATCACGCGGCCGATCGGCTCGAGTTTGATGTAGCCCTTTTGCGCCGCCGACTCATACGTTTCATTGAATACGTAGAGCTCGAGCTCGGACGCGGCCATCGCGGTGAAACCGCCGGCCGACGCGCGCTCCAGTTGTTTGCGAAGAATGCCGCGTGGCGCGACGGAGACGAGCGTGTCTTCTTTTTCCGCGTAGACGTCGCACAGGACGATCGCACTCTTGTCGAGCCACGACGCGATGCGCAGCGTTGACAGATCGGGGAGCGGACGGAAGTCGCCGTAGCCTTTCGCCCACGACGTGAACGCGTACCCGGGAACCGGATCCATGTCGACGTCGCAGGCGAGGAGGTAATCGCACGCGTGCATGCCGTGGCTGAGCACTTCATCGACGAAGAACTTCGCCACGAGCCGCTTGCCGACGAGGCGGCCGTACATGTCAGGGAAGACGGCCAGCACCGTCTCCAGCTCGCCGTCCGCGGTGAGCCGCTTCAGTTGTTCGACATCGATTCGTCCCTGCATCGTCACGCGCTCACGTCAATGTAGACCGTCTTCCATTCGGAGTAATAATCGAGTGCGGCGAGCCCGAGCTCGCGCCCGAGGCCGCTGCGTTTGACGCCGCCGAACGGCGCTTCGAGGTGGACGCTGGAACCGGAGTTGATGGAGAGGTTGCCGGTTTCGACGGCGCGCGCGACGCGCATGGCGCGGCCGATGTCGCGCGTGAAGATCGAGCCGGAAAGGCCGTACATCGAATCGTTCGCCATCGCGATCGCTTCCCCTTCGTCGCGAAAGCGCATCACCGCGACGACGGGACCGAAGATCTCTTCGCGCACGATCGTCATGTCCGATGTTGCGTCGAGGAAGACCGCCGGCTCGAGATATGAGCCGCGAACGTTCGGCGCATCTCCGCCGCACGCGAGCGTTGCGCCTTCGGATTTTCCTTTGTCGATGTACGACTGCACGCGGCCGCGATGCGCGGCGGTGACGAGCGGTCCCATCTCCGTGGCGTCGTCGAGCGGATCGCCGACCTTCACCTTTCCGAACGCGTCGACGAGCGCTTTCGCGAAGCGATCGTGAATCGATTCGTGCACGAGGATGCGCGAGCGCGCGCAGCAATCCTGACCGGCGTTGCCGAGTGAGCTCGAAACAGCGGATGTGATGGCGCGATCGAAATCGCAGTCATCAAAAACGAGCAGCGCCGACTTGCCGCCGAGCTCGAGGCTGACGCGTTTGATGTCGTCAGCAGCGAGCCGCATCACGTTCGCGCCGACTTCCGTCGAGCCGGTGAACGCGACCTTGCGAACGAGCGGATGTTTCACGAGCGCTTCGCCGATCACCGAGCCTTTGCCGGTGATGACGGTGAAGACGCCCTCCGGGATTCCTGCGTCGAGCGCCAGCGAGGCGAGGCGCAGCGCGGTCATCGGCGTCTGTTCGGCCGGCTTGAGCACGACGGTGTTTCCCATCGCGAGTGCCGGCGCGACTTTCCACGACGTGATGGCGATCGGGAAGTTCCACGGCACGATGATTCCGCAGACGCCGACTGGTTCGCGGAACGTCATCAGCACGCCGGGCGCGGCGCCGGGGATCGTGTCACCGCCGATCTTGTTCGTCGTGCCGGCGTAGTACTCGAAGCAGTTCGCCGCGAGCTCGACTTCATCGCGGGCTTCGCGAATCGGCTTCCCGACGTTGCGCGCTTCGAGCTTCGCCAACCCGTCGGCGTTCTCGCGAATGAGATTTGAAAGCCGCATCAGCGCGCGGCCGCGGTCGCGCGTGTTCAGCGCGCGCCACGGTCCCGATTTGAATGCGCGGTGTGCGGCGCGGACCGCGACGTCGACGTCGTTCGCCGACTCCTCCGGCACCCTTGTGAATTGCTCGCCGGTTGCAGGCTCGATGAGCGTGAATGTCGGCACGCCGCACTCAACTGCAAAAAGCGGGACAGGCGTCATTGAAAGACGAGCGTCTCGCCGGGAACCGGCATCGACCAGCGATCCGTCTTCACTCCGCAAACGTCGTTGACCGGCGGCCGCGGATCGCGGACCGCGTCTTTCATCCGTTCGATGAAGCGGTTCGCTTTCGCATTCGTCAGCAGCGGCGCGAAGCTCCACGAACTGGTCTTCTGCTTCACGAAAAAATCTTCGTAGTGCGAGATGAGAACGTGATGCGGCTTCAGTCGCGCGAGCAGCCACTCCGGATAGCCGCGCACGAAGTCGTACGACGCCATGCAGATGATGGCGAGATCGTACGAGCCTTCCGGGACCGGCCGTTCCGCTGCCGCCGCATCGTTATAGTAAATGCGATGCGCGACACGATCGCCGTCGAGCAGCTCGATGACGTACGCATACGTCTGGCCGCTGCGCAGCTCGCGCAGATGCAACGTTTCCCACGGCCGCGTTTGCGGATCGGCGGCGCCCATCGCGTATGTGCACGGCCAGTGATGCAGCCGGCACAACTGCGGCGCGTGATCCCATTTCACCGGCGTGATGCGAATCGCCGCGCCCGGAACATCCATCGACGTTTTTCCTTCGACGGAGATCGCGCGTGTCTGCACATCCGGATAGTTGCCGAGCAGGTTCACGCCGGAGTCGTTCGTGTAGATCACGCCACTCACCAACTTCGCGACGCGCGGCAGGTCGCCGAGGTGATCGAAGTGCGAGTGGCCGAACAAAATCGCGCGCACGTTCTTCACATCCTTCATCCCGCTCGCAATGCGCTCATCATCGAAATGGACGTGACCGAACTGCGCGGCGAGCACGCCGCCCGCGTGCGAAAAGTACGGTCCGATCAACAGGCCGTCGTTCTTCCAGTTGATGTAGACGCCGCCGCTGCCGAGGTAGCGAACGGTGAAATCGGATTGCGGAGTTGATGCTGTGCAACCGGGGTGGCGGAAATCGAAATCGTTCGGCGTCCCGGTGTACTGGCGACGGATCACGCTGCCGGCGCAACTCGTCAGGAAAAGAATCAGCAGCGCCGCGTAACGCATGACCGCAACTTAATCCACGGCGGGGATGTCCGCCACCGTCTCGCCGCCGCCGAGCGTATGCCACGCGATTGCAGCAAGCACGATGACGCCGCCGGCGAGCGCCCAGGACGACGGACGTTCGCCGAGGAAGAGGAAAACCCAGAGAGGATTCATGACCGGTTCGAGCATGCCGGTGAGTGACGCCTGCGTCGCCGGGACCACGCGCAGGCCGCGGACGAACAGCGCGTACGCGGCGCCGATCTGAAGGAATCCGAGGAGCGCGAGAATCGCGAACGACTTCGGCGACAGCGAGAGATCGTGTCCGACGAACGGCACGAGCGCCGCGGCCAGCACGACGTTGCCCCACACGATCGCGGATTGCGATGCCGCTCCTTCGCGTCGCAGCGCGAGGATCATCGCCGCGAAAAAGACGCTCGAGACGAGCGCCATCGCGTTGCCGGCCATGCCGCGCGTCTCGAACTTGCCGACGAAGAAGAGCGCCATGCCGGCGATTGCAACGCCGATCCCGATCACATCGCGCGAGCGCATCGGTTCGCGCAGCACGAGCGGCGAGAGGAGCATCACCCAGACCGCGCCGGCGTACTGCAGGAAGATTGCGTTCGCGGCGGTCGTCAGTTTCGTGGCGATGACGAACGACGTCAGACAGGCGCCGTAGCTGATGATCGCGATGACGAACGTCGTCGTCGATTTCCAGCGGCGGCCGAACACCGCGCCGCGAAAAAGAAGCATCAGCGCGACGGCCGCGAAGATCGAGCGATAGAACGTGACCTTCAGCGCCGGTTCATCGACGGCTTTGATTCCGATGCCGCCGGTCGACCAGAGAACGGCGGCGGCGACGATGAACAGCAAACCGCGGCGCATGTGCGCCGCGCATTATGCAGTGGCGGCCGCTCGTTTCTTCTGATGTCGGGTGATCCAGAATCCCGCCAGTCCGTTCACGAGCATCAGCGCGTTCGTCACGACAAACACCCAGTTGTGTACGAGCACGCTGTAGATCGTGAAGCCGGTCGATGCCGCGAGCTGGCCGATGAACAGCCAGAGCGAGACGCCTTCACTCGTGCCGGCCTGCCACTGCTTGTGAACCTGTTTGGCAATGGTCAGCACGAGGACGACGGAGCTCGCCCAGCCGATCAGCTCCGTCATCAGTTCGTGTAGAACGAGCCGCTCTGATCGAAGCGGTCGCGCAGGTCGCTCTCCGCCGGCGGGCAGGGAAGCGGACTCTCTGCAGGTGGAACGACAGCCGCGCATTCGCGCACGACCTCGGCGAGCGTGTCGATCTCCAGCGGCTTGTTGACGATCGCGCTGACGACCTGGTGCTCGATGCCGAATTCGCGATTCGGATCGCGGACCGCAATGATGAACGTCGATGCATCCGGCCGCTCGTCGGCGAAGCGCGTCAGGAACGTCGTCGCATCGTCGTGAGCGAGATTCATGTCGATGATGATGAGCGCGTAATCGCACGTCCGCACTTTCTCCATCGCCTCGGCCGAAGTCGTCGTCGTATCGACGGCCAGCGGCTGATGGCGAAGGATGGTGAAGAGCATGACGCGAAGAACATCGTTGTCTTCAATGATGAGCACTCTTGCTTCATTTGCTGACATCGTTTTCAGTCCTCTTGTCGCTTCAACAATCTCAAGGAATGTGCCAGCGGCGAATCAGTTGACGCCGCCGCCGGGACGGTTCGGTTTCCCGCTTCTTGCACTTTCGGCGGGCGGACACGCTCCCAGCTGCACGCGATCCGCCTGCGTGGCGATACACGCCGTGATCGTGTCGACGAGCAGCTCGACGTCGAACGGTTTTTTTACGGTTCCCGCAACGTACGCGGGATTGAGATCGCGCGGCTCGTTGCCCGCGGTGAGGACGATGACGAGCGGCATCGGGCGCGAGGTGCCGAACTGATCGATGTGCTCGAGCACTTCCCAGCCGCTCATCTGCGGCATCATCAGATCGAGCAGCATCAGCGCATAGCTGCAGCGCTCCAGACACTCGATCGCTTCGACGCCGTTCCTCGCGGTGTCAATCGTGAAGCCGCGCCTGCGCAGAATCGTGAAGAGCAAAGCGCGGATCGCATCGTCGTCGTCGACGACCAGGATTCGTTTCTCGGATTTTTCCATTGGCCCGTCAGGTCAGGGCCGCACCGTCTTTCGATTGGTCGCCATTTCCCAGGTCCTCCCGTCTTCATTGGATTGCAAGTTGTCTGCACACAACCGTGAGCCGCAAAGGTGGCTCGTCAATTACTTGACCAGACGGGAGATGGCGCGGAACTCATCCGTTCCGGAGGTGACGGTCAGCTCGAAGAGAACCATTTCGGTGCTGCTGAGATGTGCGCCGTCGCCGGTCATGCGCCGCCGCGCCGTCTCGCGATTCTCGGCGGTGCGCGATGAGATTGCGTCGGCGACGATCGTCACGCCGTAGCCGTTCGCGATGAGATCGCTGACGGTCTGATAGACGCAGACGTGCGCTTCGATGCCGGCGATGACGACGTGCTTCCGTCGCAAATTGCGCAGCTCGGTGAGGAATTCGCTCGAGCCGTAGCTGGAGAAGCACGATTTCTCGATCGGCGTGTAGCCGCCGCTCTCCTCGAACGCTGTGCGAACGGCCGGCGTCGTGGGGCCGAGACCGCGAACGTATTGCTCGGTGAGGAGGGAAGGGATGTCGAGGAGATGAAAGCCGCGCACGAGCCGCTCGATGTTGTGCTCGACTTCGGCGGCGCGATCGATGACGCGCATCGGTTTTTCCTGGACGTCGATGACGAGGAGCAGCGTGTCATTCCGGTGCAGTCGCATGGCGGCGACTGTAGCGGAAATCAGACCACCGCATGCCGCGGCTTCTCGCCGCGCAGAAAGCGCAGCACCTCGGTCGCGGCGATCGTGGCCATCGCCGTCCGCGCTTCGATTGTGGCCGAGCCGATGTGCGGCAACAGCACGACGTTCGACATCGCCAGCAGCCGCGGATTCACCTCGGGCTCGTCTTCGTAAACGTCGAGTCCGGCGCCGGAAAGGTGGCCGCGCTCAAGCGCATCGCACAGCGCCGCTTCATCGGCGAGCGGTCCGCGCGACGTGTTGATCAGCACGGCGCCGGTTTTCATTCGCGACAGCGCGGCGGCGTCAATGATGTGACGCGTCGTTGCGTTGAGCGGCAGATGCAGCGAGATGACGTCCGACGTTTCGAGCAGCTCATCGAGCGGCTCGCCGCGACGCACGCCGACGATCTCCATTCCGAATGCGCGCGCGCGCGTCGCGACCGCGGTGCCGATGCGTCCCATGCCGATGATGCCGAGGCGACGACCCTGAAGCGAGAGCCCGAGGAGCTTGAGAGGTTCCCACTCGCAACGGCCGGTGGCGCGAATCTCCGCGTCGCCTTCGACGATGCGTCGCGTCGTCGCAAGGATCAGCGCCAGCGTCAGATCGGCGGTCGCTTCGGTCAGCACGCCGGGAGTATTCGTGACGGTGATGCCGAGCTCGCGCGCCGCGTCGACGTCGACGTTGTTGTAGCCGACCGCGAAGTTCGCGACGATGCGCAGATGCGGATTCGACGCGAGCACGCGCCGCGTCAGCGGATCGCTGAGCAACGTAATCGCCGCATCGGCTTCCGCGAGAATCGCGATCATGTCGTCTTCGTCGCGGCCATGCTCCGTCGGATGCTCGATCACATCAAACTCGCCCGCCAGCAGCTGGCGCGCAACGGCGGGAAACGCGGCGGTCAGCACGACGGTGTGTTTCACGAGCGCCGCTTCGCCATCAGCCAGCCGGCCACGAAAAACGCGCCGCCGATGAACAGCAGCCGCACCTCGAGCTTCACGTCGTCCTGAAACATTCCGATCGACAAGCCGACCGGCAGTAACAGCATGCCGATCAGCATGAACAGCCGTCCGGCCAATCCCATCATCGCTGCTGCTCGTCGATCGTGATCGTCTCGACGCGATCGCCGCGCTCCGTCTGATCGACGACCGCGTTCATACCTTCCGTGACGCGGCCGAAGATCGTGTAGCCGCCGTCGAGATGCGGCTGCGGCGAATGCGTGATGAAGAACTGCGAGCCGCCGGTGTCGGGACCGGAGAGCGCCATGCCGACGGTGCCGCGCGTGTACTTCTGCATGTTGATCTCGTCGCGGATCGAGTAGCCGGGACCGCCGCTCATGTCGTTGCGCGGATCGCCGCCCTGAATGACGAAGTTCGGCACGACGCGCATGAACGACGTGTTGTTGAAGTAGCCGCGCCGCGCCAGCTGCGCGAAGTTCCACGCGGTCATCGGCGCGTCCTGCGTCAGCAGCGCCACGACGATCTTTCCGCGCGTCAGATGAATGGTCGCCGTGTGCGGCGAGCGCGCCCAGAGAACGAGCTCCGCGTAATCGGCGGCGCCGCGATTGAGCGGCAGCGGCGTGTACTGCGGCCGCGGCTTCTTCAGCTTCGACTCGATGCGCTCGGCCGCCATCGCGCGCACCATCGGATCGGCGTCATTCAGCAACGCGCGGAGATACGACTCGCGCTCCGGAAAGTCGATGTCGGCGAGCACGTCGATCGCACCGATGCGTGCATCGTTCTGCGCGTCTTTGCGCGCGCGCTCTTCTGCGGCGCGCAGCAATGCGACGTCTGGCGATTTCGTTTTGCTGTAGCGATCGAGCGCCTGCGCGCGCACCACCGCGTCGGGATCATCCATCGCGGCGCGGATGAGCGGCAGCTGCGATTCGGCGTCGGCGTCGGCGTCCGCGATCGAGCCGATGATGTTCTGTCGCACGAGCGCGTCGGGATCGTTGGCCCAGCGCGCGCGAACGGCATTGGCGACGACGCCGTCCGCTTCGAGGACGCGAACTTTCGCCCACGATGAGAGCTCGGCCGGCAGCAGCTTTTCATCGGCGAGGTGTTTTGCGATCGCGCCGGCGGCGATCTCGCGATCGACGCGCGAGCCGGTCGCGGCGACGTCGAGCAATCGTTTGCGCGCCGCTTCGCTCTTCTTCGCGTACCAGCCGAGCGTGTCGATCGCCGACGCGCGCGTGCCCGGATCGGGATCGTCGGTGAGAGCGATGACGCGCAGCGCGTCCTGAATCAGCTCCGCGCGATCGATCAGTTTGATGTCTTTCGCGGCGATGCGGCCGAGCGCGACGGCGGCGTTCGTGCGAACCCACGGATGCGGATCGCGCAACGCGTCGGAAAGCACGCCGACCGATTCCGCGGCGCCGATGCGGCCGAGCGCCGTCGCCGCGTAGGAACGCGTGGCGACACTCGGATCGGTCATCAGCAACTCGAGCACCGGCCGCGCGGCAGCGTATGGACGTCGTGTCAGCGTGTACGCCGCTTCCTGACGAATGAGCGGCTGCGGCGATTCGAGTGCGCTCGCCGCGACCGCCTGCGCTTCGTCCGACTTGTAGCGGAAGAGAAAACGGATCGCGCGCGCACGGACGCCTTCGTGCTGCGATTCCTTCGTGAACTCGGCGTAGCGCGCGAACGGCACGCTGGTCGCGAGCTTCGACAGCGCTTCGACCGCTTCCGCGGCGACGCTGCCGTTCTCTTTGTCGTTCGCGAACTGCAGCAGCGCGTCGACGGACGACGCATCGGCAATCATGCCGAGCGCGAAGGCGGCGGTCATGCGGACGTTGGGATCGGGATCATTGACGAGCGTCACCAGCTGCGCGACTCCCGCCTGTCGTTCGCCGGCATCGCGCACGCCGTTGTTGTTTGCATCGACGAACGTATGCGGGCCGATGCGTGCGAGGGCAAGCGCGATGCGCGCGCGATGCAGCGCGTTCTCGTGATGGATCCACGCGTCGACGAAGGCCGGATCGTATTCGCGCCGATCCTCGAGCATCAGCACGCGCGCTTCATCCTCAATCGTGAAGCCGTACGACTCCGGCGCCGCGGCGGGAACAGGCGCGGGCGCCGGACGCGGAGGAGCGGCCATGCAGGCGGTGAAGAGCATCGTCGCGATCAGCAGTTTTCGCATCTGAGGCATGATACCCGCCATGGAATCGGCGGCCATCGAAGTGCGCGGACTCAGCCGGCGGTACGGCCGCCGCTGGGCGTTGGCGAACGTCACGCTGCGCGCCGAGCGTGGCGAGGTCGTGATGATCGCCGGCCGCAACGGCTCGGGAAAATCGACGCTGCTGCGCGTTTTGGCGACGGCGATTCGTCCCGACGCGGGGAGCGCCGCGGTGCTCGGATACGACGTCGTGCGCGAACGTGAATCGGTGCGCCGCGCCACCGCGCTGCTGTCGCATTACTCGTATTTGTATGAAGCGCTGAGCGCGCGCGAGAACCTCTCGCTGATCGGCGGGGCGATCGATGAAGCGCTGGCGCGCGTCGGACTCGCCGAACGTGCAAACGACGCCGTTTCGACGTTCTCGGCGGGTATGCGCAAGCGGTTGTCGTTCGCGCGCGTGTTGCTGCAACGGCCCGACGTCGCGCTGCTCGATGAGCCGTATGGCGCGCTCGATCCGGAAGGCTTCGCGCTGGTGGATGAAGTTGTCGCGGAGTTGCGCACGCGCGGCGCGACGGTCGTGATCGCCACGCATCAAATCGAGCGCGTCGCCGCGTACTCCGATCGCGTCTTCACGCTAGACGGCGGGCGGCTCCGCGCATGATCGCCGCCCTCCGCAAAGAACTCCTCCTCCAATGGAGAACGCGCGCCCAGGCGATTGCCGTCTTTGTTTTCGGCGCCACCTCATTGCTCCTCTTCAGCTTCGCCATCGGCCCGAATGCCAGCGCGCTCCGGCAACACGCTGCCGGCTTTCTCTGGCTCGCGCTGCTGCTCTCCTCGACTCTCACACTCGCGGAAAGTTTTCACGCCGAGATGGAGCATCGCGCGCTTGAAGGATTGCTGCTCCTTCCCACTAGTCCGCGCGCGATCTACTACGGCAAAGCGATCGCGAACTGGCTGCAACTCGCGCTCCTCGGCATCGCGCTCGTGCCGATCACGGTCGTCCTCTACGACGCCGCCACGCCGCGGCTCGGCTCGCTCATCCTCATCATCCTGCTCGGCACCGCCGGCATCTCCGCGCCGGGAACGCTCTACTCCGCGATGACGTCGCAGACGACGCGCGGCAAACAGATGCTCCTGCCGCTCCTGCTTTTCCCGCTCATCGTGCCGGTGCTCCTCGCCGCCGCGCGCGCCACCTCACTCCTCATCCTCGGCGATCCGATGGAACAGACAGCGTCCTGGCTGAGACTTCTCGCCGCATTTGATGCCATATACTGGTCGCTCTGCGGACTGCTCTTCGACCGCGTCGTCGAAGAGTAGCCGCGCACTCGTCCAATGACGCCGAATCACCGCTTTCCGCGTGCTCCTTACGCCCTGCTTGCGCTCGGCGTGATCCTGCTTTTGCTCGGCAGTTACCTCGGCCTCTTCGTCGCGCCGCCGGAACACTTCATGGGCGACGTCCAGCGCATCATGTACGTTCACGTTCCGACCGCGTGGAACGCGCTGCTGGCGATGACGTTCGCGCTCGTCTGCGCGATTGCGTTTCTCTTTCGCGGCGACTTCCGGTGGGACGCGCGGATGGAAGCGGCGATCGAAGTCGGCGTCCTGCTCGCGTTCCTCCTCTGTTGTCAGGGCGCGATCTGGGCGAAGCCGACCTGGGGCGTCTGGTGGGACTGGGATCCGCGCCTGACCACGACCGCGGTGCTGCTCTTCGCCTTCATCGGCATCCTCGCGCTCCGTCGCTTCGTCGACGATCCGGTGCGGCGCGCGACGTGGTCGGCCGTCGCGACGATCATCGCCTACGCCGACGTTCCGATCGTCTATTACTCAGTCACGTGGTGGAACTCACTGCATCAGTTGCAGTCGAGTCCGGCCACCGTCTCGAAGTCGTTTCATCTTCCGCTGCGGATGAATGCATTCGCAATTCTGTTTCTGATGACCGGCTTCATCATGCTGCGCGCGCGTCTCGCGTCGCTCCGGCTCGAGCACGAGCTCGCGCCGCCACCGCACGAGCTCGACGCGGTTGGAGAGCTGGCGTGAACGGCACGATCACCGGCGGATGGGGCTTCGTCTGGTCCGCGTACGGACTGACCGCATTCTTTCTGACCGCGTACGCCGTCTCACTTTTCGTCCGACTTCGCAACGAACGCTCACGATGAACCGCTCCCGACTCTTCCTCATCATCGCCATTGCCGTCGCCGCGATCGGCTTCACGATCATCGCTGCCAGCGGCATCAACAAAAATCTCGTCTACTACTGGACGCCGAGCGACCTGCACAAAGCAGGCGACAAAGCATACGGCGCGACGATCCGCCTCGGCGGCCAGGTGCTGCCGGGTTCCGTGCATCATCAGTCCGGCTCCGCGCTCGACTTCGACGTCACCGACAAACATCAAACCGTGCACGTGAAGTCGACCGGCATCCCGCCGCAGATGTTCCGCGAAGGGATCGGCGTCGTGGTCGAAGGGACGATGACGCGCGAAGGATTCTTCCAGAGCGAACGGCTGATGGTCTCGCACAACAACGAGTACCGCTCGCCGAAAGACGGCCAGGCGGTCGACGCGAAGAAGCTGATCGAATCGACGAAGGGCGTCGACGTTAAATGACCGCGACGCTCGGCAACTTCCTCATCCTCGCCGCGCTTCTCGTCGCCACCGCCGGCTCGATGGTCGGCTTCGCCGCTGGCTGCAGCGGCACGCCCGAAGGATTGAAGTGGGCGCAGCGCTTCGCGTACGCGTTCGCCGCGCTGATGGCGCTGGCGACGATCGTGATGGAAGCGGCGCTCCTCTCGCACGACTTCTCCGTCAAATACGTTTCACAGGTCGGCTCGCGCGCCGTCCCCGCGTGGGTAACGTTCGTCAGCCTCTGGTCATCGCTCGAAGGCTCGATTCTCTTCTGGGGTTTCATCCTCGGGCTCTACATCGCCGGCACGACCTGGGTGAACCGTAATCAACACGTTGACTACATGCCGTACGCGATCGGCGTCTGGCTCGGCTGCGCCGCATTCTTCAGCTTCCTGATCGCCGGTCCCGCCAATCCATTCGGTTCGGTTTCGCCCGTTCCGCTCGACGGACCGGGACCGAATCCGCTCCTCCAGAACCATTTCCTGATGATCATCCACCCGCCGTTTCTCTACCTCGGCTACGTCGGCATGACCATCCCGTTCGGATTCGCGTCAGCGGCGCTGTTGCGCGGCCGCCTTGGACTCGGATTCCTTCGCCCGCTGCGCGCGTCGCTGCTGCTGCCGTGGATCTTCCTCACCGTCGCCATCATGCTCGGCGGCTGGTGGGCGTACGAAGTCCTCGGTTGGGGCGGTTACTGGGCCTTGGATCCGGTCGAAAACGCGACGCTGCTGCCGTGGCTCACCGCCACCGCCGCGTTGCACTCGGCGATCGTCATGGAACGCCGCGGAGTGTTGAAAGGGTGGACGGTCACGCTCGTGCAGGCGTCGTTTCTTCTGACGATCCTCGGCACGTTCATGACGCGCTCCGGCGTCTTCAACTCCGTCCACTCCTTCACGCAAAGCTCGATCGGGCCGACCATTCTGGTTTTCCTCGCCGTCGCGATTCTCTTCTCCGTCATCACGCTCGCGATGCGCATCGAATCGCTCGAAGCAGAAGGAAAACTGGAGAGCGCGGTCAGCCGCGAGGGAACGTTCCTCATCAACAACCTCCTCTTCGTGTTGCTGACCTTCACCGTGTTGATCGGAACCGTTTTTCCGCTCATCGTCGAAGCGGTGAACGGCCGGCAGATGAGCGTCGGACGTCCGTACTTCGACGCGATGGTCGTTCCGATCGGCACCGCGCTTCTCTTCCTCCTCGGCGTCGGCCCCGCGTTGCCATGGGGACGTCCGCGCCGCGATGAAGTGAAGCGCGCGCTGCTCTTCCCGCTCATCGGCGGCATCGTGCTCGCCGGCATCGGCCGTGCGCTCGGCGTCACGAACGTCTGGACGCTCATCACGCTTCTGTTCGGCGGTTATGCCGCGTGGGTGACGATGGCCGAGATGTGGCTGCCGCTCGTGCAGCGAATGCGTCGCGGCGACTCATTCGGCACCGCACTCGTCCAGGGACAACTGCGCCGCGGACGGCGCCGATTCGGTTCGTACGTCGTCCACGCCGGAATGGTCGTCGTCATCATCGCCATCGCCGTCAGCAGCACGATGCGCACGTCGCACGAAGCGCGGCTTTCGCGCGGTCAGTCGGCGAAGATCGGCAGCTACGACGTGACGTTCATCGGCGCGGAGACGCTCGCGGAGCCGCATCGCCAGTCGACCGTCGCGCACTTCCGCGTCATGTCGAACGGAAAGTTCATCGCCAACCTCGCGCCGCGCATGAACCAGTATCAGATGATGCGCGAGCCGATCGGCACGCCCGACGTCCACTCGACGCTGACCGGCGATCTCTATCTCTCGATCATGAACGTCGACGTCGGAACGCAGAACGCCGGCGTGCTGATGATCACGACGCCGATGGTGGCGTGGATCTGGATCTCGGTGATCCTGATGGGACTCGGCGGACTGGTAGCGCTGATCTCGCGGCCATGAATCGGACCGTTCTCGTCATCGGCATTCTCATTACCGCCGCGATCGTGGCGCTGTTCGCCTTTTCATTCGGCCGCGATCCGCAGCACATCAACTCACCGCTCGTCGGCCGCGTTGCGCCGCGCTTCGCCTTGCGCGCGGTCGGCACCGGCGAAGTGATCGACATCGAATCGCTGCGCGGCAAACCGGTCGTGCTGAATTTCTGGGCGACTTGGTGCATGCCGTGTCACGCCGAGCATCCGATTCTCCAGCAGGCGGCGCGCGCGCTCGGCTCCGACGTGCAGTTCGTCGGCGTGGTCTTCGGCGATACCGAAGAGAACATTCAGGCGTTCATCCGCGAGCGCGGCGAGGCGTATCCGACGCTGCTCGACGACAAAGGCAAGACGTCGATCGCGTACGGCGTCGGCGGCGTTCCCGAAACGTTCTTCATCGATCGCAACGGAAAGATCGTCGCGAAATATGAAGGACCGCTGTCGTTCGAGATGCTGCAAACGTACGTGCGGAAGGTGCTGTCGTGATCGCGCTGCTGCTCGTGCTGACGCTGCAGACGACCAAGGTGCCGGACGCCGCGCAGTTCGTCGGCGCGCCGCAATCGACGCCGCTGCAGGGATCGCAACTCGACACGCGAACGATCGAGATTGCCGGCCAGTTGCGCTGTCCTGTTTGTCAGGGATTGTCGGTTGGCGATTCGCCGTCGGCGATGGCGATGAACATGAAGGAACAGGTGCGCGAGCTCCTGGCGCGCGGCTACACGCGCGAACAGATCCTCGCGTATTTCGAACAGTCCTACGGCGAGTTCGTGCTGCTCAAACCGAAGTTTCGCGGCGTCGATTCGCTGGTCTGGCTGCTGCCGCTCATCGCGCTCGCGATCGGCGGCGCGCTCGTGGTGATGAAGATGCGCAAGCTCGAACGTCCGGTTGCCACGACGCCGAGCGATGCCGGCGATGAATATGTGAATCGCGTCCGGCAGCTGGTGGAGAAGGAATGAACGACTGGCTGACCGCGTCGGCGATTCTCCTTTCGGGACTCGTCGTCGGCTTCATGTTCGTCTACTCGATGAAACGCTCCGCGCGGACGGGCGAAGCGGAGCGCCGCGATCTGCAGGCGAAGCTCGATGCGCGCGTGCAGCAGTTGCGCGAGCTCGAAGATGTCGGCGGCAGCGACGAAGAGCGGGCGCGACTCGAGCGCGAAGCCGCCGATGCGCTGCGGGAACTGGAAGGTGTCGCTGCACCTCCGACAACGTCAACGACACCAACTCCGGCAACGGAGAAAAAGCCAACCGGACCTCTCGCCGGATTTCTCTGGGGCGCCGGTTCCGTCGCGGCCATCGCGGCGCTGATCTTCTTCGTCACGAGCTCCGCGAAACAGCGCGGCGCGAACGAAGGCCTCACCGGCGGGCAACCTGCTGGAGCAGCGCCAATGCAGCAGGCGGCAGCGAGCGATCCCGAAATTCAGCGCCTCGAAGCGGCAGTCAAAGCGACGCCCGACGATCTCGCGTTGCGCAACGAGCTCGCGAAGGCGCAACTCGATCGCGAGAACATGCCGGCCGTCGTCGAGCAGACGCGCTACGTCCTGCAACGCGCGCCGAACGACGCCCGTGCGCTGACGTACGAAGCGCTAGTCCGCATCGCCACGAACCAGGTCGACGACGCGCTGCCGATGCTGGAGAAAGCGGTGAAGATCGATCCATCGCTGCTCGAAACGCAGGTCGCGCTGGCGTGGATTTATACGAACGCCGGCCGCACCGCGGAAGCCGACGCGGCGATGAAGGAAGCGTTCGCGCGTCATCCGGAAGAGCGCGCGAAATTGACCGAGGTGTTTGCGCGCATGAAAGCCGGTCCGGCGCCGCAACAGCAGCAGGCTGCCGCGCCGAGCGGACCGTCTGTGCATGTCTCGATCAATGTTCCAGACAACGTTCGCATCTCACGGACCGCATTCGTCTTCGTTTACGCGCGCGCCGCTGGAGTGACGAGCGGCCCGCCCGCGGCGGTGAAGCGCCTGCCCGCCGCGGGCTTTCCGATCGACGTCGAGCTGAGCGCCGCCGATTCGATGATGGGACAACCGCTGCCGGAGAAGATGCGCATCGAAGCGCGCATCGACAGCGACGGCAATCCGCTGACGAAAGAGCCCGGCGACCTTTCTGCGTTCGCCGACGATGTGGTGGCGGGCGCGAACGTCGCGTTGTCGCTGCGGTAGTACAATCCGCGGCAGCAGTAGCCTGGGGGTGGCCTTCAACGGCCTGAGATCAAACCCTTCGAACCTGAACCGGTTAAGACCGGCGTAGGGAAAGGCAGAGGTCATGACAGCTGTTCGTTGTTCCTTCCTTCTTTTCTTCTTTTCCATCACTCTTTCCGCTGCCTCGATTCGCGGCACCGTGAAGAACGCCGCCGGCACTCCGCTCGCAGGCGCCACGGTTTCTGTCGACGGCGTCGAGCACGTCACTGACGAACGCGGCGCGTTCACCTTCGACGTCGCGGACGGCACGTACACGCTGCACATCGCACGCGGCGGATTCCGCGACGACGTGCACCGCGTCCGCGCCGGCGACGAGCTCGACGTCGTGCTCGCCACCGCGCTCTCCGAATCGATCGTCGTCTCCGGTATTCGCGCCGAAGCGAAGACGCCGGTGACGAAGAGCGAGCTGACGCGGCACGACATCGAGCGCGATTACTACGGCCAGGACGTGCCGCTGCTGTTGCGCGAAACGCCGTCGATCAACGCATACGCGGAATCGGGCGTCGGCGGCTCCGGCTACTCGTACATCACGCTGCGCGGCATCAGCCCGACCCGCATCAACTTCACGCTCGACGGTGTGCCGCTCGCCGACTCCGAAGACATGGGAACGTACTTCGCCGACTTTCCCGATCTCGCGCATTCGCTGCAGTCGATTCAGGTGCAGCGCGGCGTCGGCACCTCGACCGTCGGCTCGCCGTCGTTCGGCGGCTCGGTGAACATGGAAAGCATCGCGCTCGCGCAGAACGAACGCGTCGACGCACAGCTCGGCGGCGGCTCGTACGGTCAGAAATTCGCGACGGCCGCGTATCAAACCGGCGCGCTTCCCGGCGGCTTCACGCTCTACTCGCGGCTGTCGTTCAATCAGTCCGATGGCTTCCGCGAATCGTCCGGTGTTCGCCAGCACAATCTCTTCGTCAGCGCCGCGAAGCAGAGCGACACATCGCAGTTGCGGCTGACAGGATTCAGCGGCCACGAATATTCGGCGCTCTCGTTTTTCGCTGCGGATGCCGACACGCTCCGCACCAATCTGCGTTTCAATCCGCTTTCGGCCGATGATCGCGACAGCTTCGGCTACGACCTCGCGCAGCTCCAGTATCTGCGCGCGCTCTCGCCGCACAGCGACGTGACGCTCTCGACGTACTACCAGCGCGGCTACGGCTGGTATCGCCTTTACGACGACGAAGCGTCGCGCGAAGGGCTGCGCCAGTACGGACTCGACGGCATGCTCGTGGGTGCGATGGCGACGATGAGCTGGACGCGCGGCGCCATCACCGCGAACTACGGCATTCACGTGAACGAGTTCCGCCGCGAGCACACGCGCGATCTCGTGAATGGCGCGCGCGATTACTTCAACTACGGCACGAAAGGGGAGGCCAACGCCTTCGCGAAAATCAGCCGCGACTCCGCGCGCTGGCACCTCTACGCCGACGCGCAGCTCCGCCGCTCCGACTTCCACTATCACGGCGACGTCGCCATCGCGCCGATCTCGTGGACGTTCTTCAATCCGAAGCTCGGCGCCCGTTACGCGCTCTCGTCGTCATCGAGCCTCTACGCCTCCGCCGGCATCTCCACCCGCGAACCAACGCGCAACGATCTCTTCCTCGGCGAAGACAATCCGACGATCGCGCACGATCTCCACGCCGTCCGACCGGAACGTCTCGTCGACCTCGAAGCCGGCTGGAACTGGAACGGCGCCACGACGACGCTCGCCGCGAACGTCTACTCGATGCAGTTCCACAACGAGATCGCCTCGACCGGCGAGTACTCCGACATCGGACTGCTGCTTCGCCGCAACGTCGACCGCAGCTATCGGCGCGGCATCGAGCTCGAAGGCTCGTGGCGCGCCACGCCGCAAATCACCTTGCGCGGCAACGCCAACGCGAGCCGCAATCGCATC
>JAOBAU010000448.1 GCA_025463165.1 Acidobacteriota bacterium
GTTCATCCAGCACCACTATCGCCACTTCAACGCGGCCGCTTTGCGCGCCGCGGCCGACGACTACATCAAGCACCTGAACGCCGGGAACAAGATGCTGGTCACGCTGGCCGGCGCGATGTCGACGGCGGAGCTCGGAATCTCGCTCGCCGAGATGATCCGGCAGGACAAAGTACAAGCCAACAGCTGCACCGGCGCGAACCTCGAGGAAGACATCTTCAACCTCGTCGCGCACGATCACTACGAGCGCGTACCGAACTATCGCTACCTCTCCGCGGCCGACGAGAAAAATCTTCTCGATCGCCACATGAATCGCGTCACTGATACCTGCATCCCGGAAGGTGAAGCGATGCGCCGCATCGAATCAGCCGTGCTCAAACACTGGGTCGACAAGGACAAGCAGGGAAAGCGTCTCTTCCCGCACGAGTTCATGTTCGAGATCCTGCGCGACGGCTCGATCGCCGAGTTCTATCAGATCGATCCGAAGGACTCGTGGATGATCGCGGCCGCCGAAAAGAACCTGCCGATGTTCGTGCCCGGCTGGGAAGACTCGACGCTCGGCAACATGTACTCCGGCCACTGCATCTCCGGCGACGTGAAGAACGTCCACACTGTCCGCACCGGCATTGAATACATGATCGAGCTCGCCGAGTACTACACGAAGACGACCGAGGAGTCGTCGATCGGTTTCTTCCAGATCGGTGGCGGCATCGCCGGCGATTTTCCGATCTGCGTCGTACCCATGCTCCATCAGGATTTGCAGCGCACCAACGTTCCGCTCTGGGGCTACTTCTGCCAAATCAGCGATTCGACGACGAGCTACGGCTCATATTCAGGCGCGGTCCCGAACGAGAAAATCACGTGGGGCAAGCTTGGCGTCGACACGCCCAGCCACGTGATCGAATCCGACGCCGCGATCGTCGCCCCGCTGATCTTCGCCTACGTCCTCGGCCTCTAAAACTTCACTGCGCCGCGATCGCCGCCGTGCTCTTCATCGAGTCGGCGGCGTTTTTCTTTTTCACGACGACGTCGATCGCCGACGCTCCGCTCGGAACGGAATCGAGTTGCATGACGAGCTTCGTCGCGCTGCCGTTCTTCACCTGCCCGAGGTTCTTCGCGCGCGGCGTTGCTTCCCAGGTGAGCTCGTCGGGCGAGGCGTTGTAGACGAACACCGTGAACTTGCGCGGCTGGCCGCTCTTCACGCGCACCGCGGCACTCGGGATGAACATCTCGCCGCCGATCTCGAACGGATAGCCGGCGTTGGTCTGATCGTGCGAGCCGCCCTTCACCATCACCCAGTTGCCGCCTTCTTCGATGAAAAGCGGCGGCGTGACGGCCACCTCATTCGCTTTCGGAACGACGAGCTCGGAACGCGCGAAACCGCGCGCTTCCGTCTCCGGCACGCGCACGAGTGATTTCACCGCGTACGTTCCGGGCGGCACGCTGAGCGTTCCGTAATACTTGATGCCGCTGGCGCGCAGCTTGTCGCCGACCTTCGTCAAATCGAGCGACATCTTCTGATAGAGCCGGTCGCGCACGACGCCGGTGTCATCGAATGCGTAGATGAAGATCTCGGCGTTGAGCGTGTTTCCTTTCGCGTTCTTTGCGAGGTCGGTCCCATTGATCTCGAGGATGACCGGCACCTGCGCGTTCGCGCCGCTGGTTGGAAACGCCGCCGCCAGCGCGGCGACGCCGAGGCCGTTTTGCGGGATGTCGTTGAGGATGATCTCGGCGTTCGACAGAGAGCGTTCTGCCGCCGTCTCGCCGCCGAGCTCGTAGTAGCCGGCGCGATGCGACGCGCGCGAACCGGACGGCACATTGACCAGCTTCACTTTCAGGTCGTGGAAGCGGCCCGGCTTCGCGGTCGGCGATTGGAAGCCGAGGACGTAGACGACTTCCTGCTGGCGCAGCATGCGCGCGAAGTCTTCGCTGATGCTGTTCGAATTGCGGAACACCTCGCCGCCCGTCGGCTTCGACACGAGGAACAGCGCTTCATTCGAATTGACACGCGTGTTGCCGCTCGTGTCGTTGCGCGCGCCGGTCTGCAGATCGCTGTTCACGCGCACGCCCTGAATGTCGAACGCGTTGAGCACGACATCGGAGCCGCGAAAGATGCGCGCCATCTCATCGATGATCGTCACGCTGCTCGAGCTGCCGTAGCGCGCATCGGAATCGACCGTGTACGCCTGACCATTCAGCACCGCTTCGTTTTCTTTTCGCACTTCGTCGCTCGATCCGGGACCGCGTCCCTGCACCAGCTTCGGATCGAACCCTTCCGACAGGAGGATGACCTGCTTGCGGCCTGAAACGGCGCGCAGCGTTCTGGCGAGATTGCCGAGCGTCGTCAGCTGCTTCTCGATGCGGCCGCGATTGAATGCGTCGTTGCTCCGGCTGACACCGCGAGAGATTTCCTGAACCTGTTCGGCCGCGGCACCGCGGCCGCCTTTCAGGTTCTGCTCCTTCGCGTCGTACGTCGTCGTCCCTGCGATCTGCAGCGGATCGGTTCCATGAAACGTCTGCGGATTGCTGATCGCGCTCGTCAGGAGATCGCGATCGGTGGTGAACGCGGTCGTCAGGCGATAGCCCTTCTCCGCGTCAATCGTCGCGATGGCGACGAGATCGCGCGGACGGACACTCGTCTGCAGGAACGATCGCGCCGCGTCCTGCGCGCGCACCATCGACGCGGGCGACGAATACGTCAGATCGAAGAGCAGCATGAAGTTGCGGCGCGCCGCGGGGTTCAGCGGGGAGATCGCTTTTACCGATTCTTCCGATGCGAAGTCGATCTTGTCGAACGATGTCACGCTGACCGGTTTGCCGTCGTCGATGAGCTGAAAGTTCGCGGCCGTCAGTCCGCGCACCGGATTGCCGTCGCGATCGACGACCGTTACCGGCACCTCGACGATCTGGACGTTCACCGTCTCTTTCACCTGCGCGAAGAGCGGCGCACCAATGACGGCCAGCAGCAGCAAACGGCTCAGAATCGCTTTCATCGTTTCTCCACCTGTTGGATTTACTTGACGACCAGCGCCACGCTCGCTTTGCGCGCGTCGCCCGATCCTTTTTCGCGTACGGTCACTTCGAAACTGGAGCTTCCGGTCGCGAGTCCCTGCGGCGCGAGCTCGAAGACGAGCTTGGTCAGCTCGGCATCACGCGCGCGCACCTGCGATACGACGGACGGCGTGACGACGGCGCCGCCGGCGTGGGTCTCGAACGTCATCTCTTCCGCATTCGCGTTATAGACGAAGAGCGCGTATTTGCGGCGCTCCCCGTTCTTTACACGCGCCGCGGAGCTCGGCATGAACGGCGCGCCGTTGAGCATGAACGGATACGCGGCGCCGCTGCGATCGTGGGACGCGCCGTGCACGAGCAGCCACTCCGACGGTTCGTCGAAGAAGAGCGGCGGCAACACGGACACGTCATCGGCGTGCGGCACGACGACATCGACGCGCGCGTAGCCCTTGCGATCGCTGTCGATGACGCGAACGAGACTCTTCACCTCGTAGCGACCTTCCGGAAGACTGAGCGTCGCGTAGTACTTGATTCCGCGGGCGCGAAGCTGCGCGCCGAGTTTGTCGACGTCGAGTGTCAGCCGCTGATAAAGACGATCGCGCACGAGCCCGTCCTGATCGAACGCGTAGATGAAGACGTCCGCAAGCGCCGTCTTCGCGCGCGCGGAGTCGAGCAACGACGCGCCGTCGATCTCGAGCACGACCGGCACCTGCGCCTGCGTTCCCGACGTCGGAAACGCGGCCACCAGCGCATCGACATGAACGTCGGTTTGCGCGATGTCGTTCAGCACGATCTCCGCGTTCGTCAGCGATCGTTCGAGCGCGGTCTGCATTCCCGCTTCGTAGTAACCGGCGCGATGAAAAACGTGGGTGCCGCGCGGCGCGTCGAGCAGCCGCACCTTCAACTCGTGAAACGTCCCCGGCTTTTCCGACGCGGCACGAAACGCGAGAACGTAGACGACTTCCTGCGCGCGCAGCATGCGATTGAGATCGTCGCCGAGATCGTTGGAATTCTGAAAGACGGCGCCGCCGGTCGGGTTGGCGACGAGGAAGAGCGCTTCGTTCGAGTTGATCTGCGCGCCGTGCGCGAGATCGTTGTTCACGCGAACGCCCTTCGTGTCGATGGCGTGCAGCACGACGTCGGCGGCGCGAAACTCATACGCCATTCGCCGAAGCGCGGCCTGTGTGTCGGACGTGCCGTATTGCGCGTCGGGATCGGTGCGCCACAACTCGCCGTTGAGAATCTGCTCGAGCTCTTCACGCTGCTCGGCGGTCGAACCGGCTTCACGTCCGCGCACGAGGCGCGGATCGAAACCGTCGGAGAACATGATGATCTGCTTGCGGCCTGGCAGCGCGCGCAACGTCTTCGCGAGATCGGCCAGCGCGCCGAACTGCCGGATGACGCGCGTGCGCATGAACTGATCGTCGAGCCGCTGCTGCTGCTTCATCACTTCCTGAAAAAGAATCGCTCCTTCGTCGACGCGACCCGATGGCATCTCGCCCGGACGCGACATCGCGGTCACGTCGACGAGCGGCGTGCCGGCGATCTGCAGCGGATCGTTCCCGCGGAAGGATCGCGGATTGGCGATCGCGGCGTTGAGCAGATTGCGATCGGTCGTGAACGCGGTGAGCGTTCGAAATCCGCGATCGGCATCGACGGTCGCCACGCCGATCAGGTCGCGGCGCCCTGAGCCACGCACGAGAAAATCGCGCGCGGCGTTTTGTGCTTTCGCGATCGACGTCGGCGAGGTGTACGAGAGATCGAAGAGGAGGAGGAAGTTGCGTCGTGCGACCGGATTCAAACGCGACAGCGATTTCACCGACTCGAACGATGCGAAGTCGATCGCGTCGAACGCGGTGATCGACTGCTTTCGACCACTGTCGAGCAGCTCGAAATTCGCCGCCGTCAGTCCGCGCACCGGCTGTCCGTCGCGATCGACGACCGTGACCGGCACCTCGACGACGTGAACGTTGACGCTCTCCTGCAGTTGCGCGCGCGCCGCGCCTGCAATCAGCAGCGCGACACACGCAATACGAGCAAGCGGCATCAGGATCTCCTGACGCGACATCTTAGGAGAGTCGCGCCTGCCCGCGCGACTCCGTCACTGTTTCGTGATGGCGCCGGCGTCGCTGCGCAGCATCCCATGCCGCAGAATTCGCGAAATCTCGCCCACAACCGCCTCGGTATCTTTCCCGAAATGCTCTTTGACGCCGAAGATGATCTCGATTGAAAAGTAGTTATAGAAGATGCGCGTGGCCAGCATGACGGCTGCAGACGGCGACAATCCTTCCTGCAATTTCGCTTTCAGCTCGTCTTCCATGTGATGCGATTTCAGGAAGGATTCGAACCGGCTCGACATGTCCGCATAGAACTTGCGAATGTGCGAACCATCGAACTCGACGACGTCGACGTAAATCAATGCGACGTGATCGCGATATTCAGCAACCGTCTCGCGCGCCGCATGTCCGAGCTCTTCGAGATTTTCGGGAAACGTGCCGCCGGCCAGCGCGCGATTGAATGGAAAGTCCGGCGTCGACATCGCCTGGAAATACTGATCGAGCAACTCGCGGAAAATCGTCTCTTTGTCCGGGAAGTGGTGATAGACGTTCCCTTTGGAAACGCCGGCCGCCTCGGCGATGTCACGGACGCTCGTCGCTCCATACCCGTGATGGGAAAAAAGCTTCAGCGCCGCGTCCAGGATCTGCGCGCGGCTCCGTTCAGAGCGTTCTTCCTGGTTCATTGAATCCTCAGTGTATCGCTTCGCGCAGCTTCGCTTTTTCGACCTTTCCGTATGGCGTGCGCGGAAGTACATCGATGAATACGTACCGTTTCGGTAACTTGTACTTTGCAATGCGCGCGGCGAGGTATGTTTCGAGCTCTTCCTGCGCCGCGCGTCCGACGATGAATGCGACGGCGACTTCGCCCCAGACGTCGTCCGGCACCGGCACGATCGCGGCGTCGGCGACGAGCGGATGGGTGACCAGTTCCGCTTCGATCTCGGCCGGATAAACATTGACGCCGCCGCTGATGAACATCTCTTTGCGGCGGCCGGCGATGAAAAAGAATCCGTCGGCGTCGCGGCGCGCGAGATCGCCGGTATGAAACCAGCCGTCGTCGCCATACGCCGCGCGCGTCGCCTCTTCGTTGTTCCAGTAACCGCTGCTGACGTGCGGTCCGCGAATCGATATCTCGCCGATCTCGCCTTCCGCGACTTCGTTGCCATCGCCGTCGATCAGGCGCACTTCGGTGAAGAGCATCGGCCGTCCAATCGAGCCCGGCTTCTGCGCCGCATCCTCGACCGTCATCGTGAAGCAGTTCACGCCGACCTCGGTCATGCCATAGCCCTGCTTCATCGGCACGCCGCGCGCGAGATACGCCTGCTGAATGTACGCGGGCAGCGGCGCGCCGCCGCTGATGAACCAGCGGATGTGACCGAGATCGGCGGCTGCAAATCCGGGATCGTCCATCAGCAGCTTCCAGATGGTCGGGACGCCGAGTACGACCGTGCAGCGTTCGCGTTCGATCGTCGGCCAGACGACGCGGGCGTCGAAGTTTTTGTGCAGCACGATCGTGCCGCCGACGCTGAAGATCGGGATGAGAAACGCCGCAACGCCGCCGGCGTGATACAGCGGCGTGAAGATCGGACTGACGTCGTCCTCGCGCAGTCCCCAGTTCACGGCGGTGTTGTAGCCGTTCCACCAGAGCTGGCGTTTCGGGATCATGACGCCTTTCGGTTTGCCGGTCGTGCCGGAGGTGTAGAGGAGACAGTAGGTCGATTCGGCGTCACTTCGAAGTGGCGCGCATGTTCCTTCACCACTGCGCAACTCGCGGATGCCGACCGGCAGATCGAGCTTCGCGAACTCTTCACCGGCGAACAGCACCTTCATCGTGCAGTCTTCGATGATGCCGCGCAGTTCGTGCTCCGTCGCGCGAGTCGACAGCGGTACGACGATCGCGCCGCACTTTGCGGCGGCGAAGAAGAACGCGAGGAACTCGACGCAGTTGTACGCGAGGATTCCGTAGCGATCGCCGGCGGCAACTCCCGCTTCGCGCAGCGTGACGGCCGCGGCCTGCGCGCGGAGATCGAGATCGCGATACGTCAGGCGCGCGCCGCTCTCGATCTCGACGAGGGCGAGCTTGTCCGGCGTGATGCGCGCGCGCTCGGCTAGCAGGTCCCCGTCAAACATGCGATGAAGCGCTCCGGCTGCTGGCGATGCGGAATGTGCGCGGCTCCGTCGATGACATGCAGCTCCGCTCCTTCGATTTTTTTCTGCAGCGCTTCCGCGTATTCGAGCGGCAGCACGCCATCGTCTTTCCCCCAGACCAGTTTCACCGGCACGCGCAGCTCGGCGAAACGGCCGTCGAGCAGATGCGGCACGATGTTGGTCTGCATGACGCGCAGCATCGGCGAGCCGTTGGCGCGCGCGAGGAACGCATCGATGACGAACTCCGGCGTCGCGTCGGCGGGACCGTTCACCGCGCGCATCATCACCGCGGCCTGTTCGCGCGTGTTCGCAATCAGCGGCACCGAGATCGGCCACGACATCCCGCTCGAATCTTCGAGCACGAGTCGCGTGATTCGCGTGGGATGACGCAGCGCGTACAACATGCTCATCCAGCCACCCATCGAATTGCCGACGAGCGTCACCGGGCCGTCCGTTTCGCGATCGATGATCGCGGCGAGATCGTCGACGACTCGCATCAGATCGATCGGACCGTCGAGCGGTGCGCTTTCGCCGTGTCCGGCGAGATCGGGAACGATCAGCCGATACTTCGCGGCCAGCGCGGGAACGACCGCCGCCCACGTTCCGGCCTGGTCGTTGACGCCGTGTACGAGCACGATCGTGTCGGTGCCGTTTCCGCCGCTGAACCAGACGCGTCCCTCTTCTTCGTGGCGCGTCAGTCCCGACGTCGAAAGCGACGCGCGCGTGGCGGCGATAAACGTTGCGATCGGATCGACAGCAGTTGAATCAGGCAAGGAGTCGCTCCTCGTTTTTCGGCAGGCGAAATGCGACCGCGGCCTGGTTGTAGCCGACGCCCGAGCCGATCAGCACGACGAGCTCGCCGCCACGGATTTTCTTCTGCTGCAGCGCGTCGTGAAAGGCCATCGGGATGCACGCCGAACCGGTGTAGCCCCATTTCTCCATCACCGTGTGCGTCTTCTCCATCGGAAGGCCGAGATCCTTCATGACCAGCTCGATCGTTGGCTTGCGCACCTGCGTGAAGATCAGAAAGTCGATTTCATCGACGGCGAAGCCGCCGTTCTTCGCGACGGCGCGAACGAGCTTCGGCCAGCCGTCGTTGTTGATCTCGGGCGGATAGCGCTCGACCATCTTCACGCGCGTCCGTCCGTTTGCGAATGAATCGGCAGTGATTGGCTCGACGGTGCCGCCGGCCTGAATCAGCCAGTTGCGATGCAGAGTTCCATCGGCCGCGAACGCCGCGGCGATGAAGCCCGGCTCGCTGCTCCGCTCGAGGATCGCCGCGCCGGCGCCGTCGCCGTAAAAGAACGTCATCGGATCGTCGGGATCGGCGAGCTTGCGCATCAGGTAGACGCCGACGACGAGCACCGTCTTCAGCGACGGATTCGTCGCCATCAGACCGGCGGCGTTCGCGAGTGCGGTCGGAAACGACGCGCACGCGCAGGCGACGTCGAACGTGCCGGCGTTCTTCGCGCCGAGCTTCGACTGCAGCACGACCGAGGTGGCCGGCGTGATGTAGTCGGGTGAATCGGTTCCGAGAATGATGAGGTCGAGCTCTTCCGGGCTGCGGCCGGCACGCGCTAGCGCCTGTTCCGCGGCGCGCTGCGCGAGATCGGACGCCGCCCATTCGGACGGTGCGTGCCAGCGGCTGCGAATGCCGCTCGCCGCTTCCATCTTGTCGACGAACGTCGGCGCAATCTCGCTGAAGCGTGCGCGCAACTGATCGTTCGTCACTTCCGTTTCGGGAAGATACGACGAAGTCGCGACGATGCTCGCGTATCCGCGCTCAGGTGCCAAGGACGAGTCCCCCGTCAACGGACAAGACCGTGCCGTGAATGAACTTCGCAGCGTCAGACGCCAGCCAGACATACGCGTTGGCGATGTCGTCCGGCTCGCCGAGCATCCCGAGCGGCGCTTTCTGCGCCATCGTGTCGAGTACTTTTTGCGGCATCGCTTTGATCATGTCGGTGGCGATGAAACCGGGCGCAACGGCGTTCACGCGAATGCCGAATTTCCCCAGCTCGCGCGCCCACGTCTGCGTAAAACTGATCACGCCCGCCTTCGTCGCCGCGTAATTCGTCTGCCCGAAATTTCCGTAGAGACCAACGATCGACGACGCGTTCAGCACGACGCCGCCTCGCTGTTTGATCATCTGCGGCACGACGGCGCGCGTGCAGACGAAGACACCTTTGAGGTTGACGTTGACGACGGCATCGAACGTCGCGTCATCCATGGTCGAGACGATCTCGCCATCCTTCACTTTCACCAGCTGCGCGTCGCGCACGATGCCGGCGTTGTTCACGAGCACGTCGATGCGTCCGTGCTGCGCGAGCACTTCGGCCACCGCAGCGTCGATCGATTCACGACTGGTGACGTCGATGCGCGGTTCGCTCGAGACGTCCCATACGACGACCTTCGCTCCTTCATCAGCGAAGCGTTCGGCGGTGGCGCGGCCGATTCCTGCCGCGCCACCGGTGACGATGACGACTTTGTCGCGGAGCCCACTCGGGATCACTAGAACACCCAGCGAAGACCGAGCTGGAACTCGCGAGAGGGCAACGTCGCGCGCGCAACGCCGTAGTTCGGGTTCGGGACATAGACCGCCGCCGGATTGGTGATGGTCGGACCGCTCAGGAACTGCGCGCCGTTGATCGACTGCACGTCGTAGTTGACGACGTTTGTGATGTTGAACGCTTCAGCGATCGCTTCGACCTGGCCCCAGCCGATCGCGAATCCCTTCGTCAGACGAAGCGAGAGCTGGCGGAACGGCGGACCGTTCTCGGTGTTGCGGCCGACGCCGGCCGGACGATCGGAGTTCTTGCCGTCGCCGTTGTAGTCGTAGCCGAGGCGATGCGTCCACGGCTGGCCCGAACCGTACTCATAGATCGGCGCGACGACGATTCCGTACGGCGCGTGGAACACGCCGCTGAGCACGATGCGGTAATGCTCGTCGCCGCGCGCGCGACCGTATTCGGAGTTGATGTTGGCGGGATCGTTCGGATAGCCGGTCGGGAAGTCGGGGCTGAAGTCGTCGCTGATGTTGTCCTTGTCGGCGATGGTGAGCGACGCCGTGACGAGATCGTTCTTCCGCACCGAGCCGTTGAGGCTGACGACGAGCGCGCGATAACGCGAGCGGCCGTCGTTCGTGTACATGTTGATCTGATCGTAGGCGGTGTTCGGGCGAACGTGAGTGGCGTTGCCGCTCCAGTTCACGTCGCGAATGACGATCTCGTGCTCGCCTTTCACGTAGACCGCTTCGGTATCGAGATAGAGACGCGAGTCGCCGAGCTTCATCGTGTAGCCGAGCGATGCCTGCGTCGCTTCCGGCGACTCGAAGTCGGGCGCGAGCAGCGCGATGGCCGGCTTCGAAACGATGCCGGTGGTGCGCGGGTTGTTCGGATCGAGCGCCAGAGTCGGGAAGCCGAGGAGCGCGCCGTTGATGCGCGTGAAGGTGACGCGTCCGGTCTCACCGTTCTGCTGCAGTTCGGTCAGCGCCGGGACGAGCAGGAAGCGGCCGGTGAAGCGGCCCGCGCCGCCGCGAACGACGCTCGTGCCGTCGCCGCGCAAGTCGTAGTTGAAGGAAAAACGCGGCTGATAGTTGTTCGTGTCGCGCTTGCGCGGCTTCGGAATCAGCGCGTGGTGGAAGCCGGCGTTGTTGCCGTTCGTGTCGAGGTCGTAGCGGAGACCAAGGTTGACGAGGAGCTTCGACGACGGACGCCACGCATCTTCGACGAAGGCGCCGTAGAGATTCGTGGTCGTGTCGACGTCGGCGGAGCCGACGCCGTACGCGTACGCGAGCGGCAGCGCTTTCGTATCGGTCAGATAGATGAAGAGCCCTTCCTGATACGTGTCGATGCGCAGGCGCTCGGAAACGTGCTGCAGCGAAATGCCGCCTTTGAGGTCGTGCGAGCCGTTGCCGGCGGCGAGATGGTGATGCAGCGTGTCGCGCAGCTCCCACGTCGAACCGTCGCCGAGGAGATCGCCGAGGATGTTCGAGCCGGTCATCAGGGTGTTGCCGGACGAGTACCACTCCGCGACACCGTTGGAATTCGTCGGCTCAAAAAAACGGCGCGTGCCGTATTGCGCACGCGCCTCATTCGAAGTCGAGCTGGAGATGAACGTGTTGTGCTCGAAGGTGGCGTTCCAGTTTTTCCGTTCGAGCGTCTGGCCGTACGAAGCGTCCGCGACGCCGCCGACGCGGAAGTTGTCTTCGCTGTAATTTTCGTAGACCGCTTTGAGGCCGGCCGTCATCGTGGCGCTGAGGTTCGTGTCGAGGCTGCCGAAGACGAGCGTCTGATTGAATGGATGCGAAAGGTCGGCGGCCTGCGATGCGAACGCGCCGCCCGGACGATAGAGGACGATGCTCTTCTCGTTGATCTGCTCGACGGAGCCGAAGTAGAACAACTTGTCGCGCATGGCGGGACCGCCGATCGTGAAGCCGAGCTGGCGGCGCGAGTAGTCATCGTTCTTCTTCAGGTCGAGCGCGCCCTGCGAACGGAGTGCGCTGTCGCGGAAGAAACCGAAGACGCTGCCGCTGATGTCGTTCGTGCCCGACTTGGTGACGATCGAGAGCGCGCCGCCGGCGGAACCGCCGATCTCCGTGTCGAAACGATTCGTGATGACGCGGAACTCGCGCACGGCGTCCTGACTGAAACGCGCGCGGGCCAGACCGTTGACCTGATCGGTGAGATCGACGCCGTTCACGAAGATCGTGGTCTGCGATGCGTTGCCGCCGGCGCCGACGACCGGTCCGCCGTTGATGAAGCGGAAGCCGCCGCGCTCGCGCTGCACGCCGGGCGCGATGAAGGCGAGGCGCTGGAAGTCGCGATCGGCGACCGGCAGCGCGGCGATCTGCTCGGGCAGAATGTTCGTCGAGCTGTCGGTCTTCATGACGTCGACGATCGGCGACTCGGCGCTGACGGTGATCGTCTCGCTCGACTGCGCGTGCATGGCGACGCTCAGCTTCGCTTCCTGTCCGACGCGAATGGCGAGGTTCTGTTCGGCAACGGGCGCGAATCCCTCGAGCGTGAACTGCACGCGATAGTTGCCCGGCGTCAGCGCGAGGAAGCGCGCAGTGCCTGCCGAATCGGTGACGGCCGTTGTCGTGAAGCCGGTCTCCGGCCGCGTGACCGTGATCGTCACGCCCGGCAACGGCGAGCGCGCCTGATCGAGCGCGATCGCTTCGATGGAGCCTTTGTCGATCTGAGCAAGAAGGTTGATTGACGTGAGAAGGAGGAACGCGAGGAGCACCGCCGTTTTTCGCATCGTTAGTCCTTTTTAAACCAGTCCTGAGTCCTGAGTCCTTGGTCCTGAGTGCTCGACGCGTCGAGAGCGCAAACTTCTCGCTACTTGCAGTCCGACCGGTCGGTTTGTTGTATGGCGCGAATGTTAGGTTCGCCAGGCGCGTCTGTCAAGAACCTAAAAAGGTGCTGAGTGCTGAGTTCTGAGTGCTGAGTCAAAGCGGCTCGGTCATCCCCGACTCAGCACTCAGCACTCTGCACTCAGCACCCCGTGTGTGGGAGGCGGGTATGATTTACGGATGTTCAAACGCATCGGAAACCTCTTCCGCGGTTTCTTCGGCCTCTTCGTCTCCGGCGTGGAGCGTCGCAATCCGGAGGCGCTGCTCGAAGTGGAGAAGGAAAATCTTCGGAAGCAGATCGCGAGCTACAACCAGGGGCTCGCCGCGCACGCGGGACTCTGCGAACGCCTGATGACGCAGGTCCGCAAACTCGAAACGGACGAGCGCGACGCGCGCGCGAAGACCGCCGCGAATCTGCGCGCCGGCAATCGCGAGATCGCGGCGCAGCACGCGCTGCGGCTGCAGAGCATCACGGAAAATCTCGCCGAGACGCGGCTGCAACTCGAGCATGGCGAGACGACCTATCGCGAGCTGATCAAGGCGCGCGACGTTGCCGTGAAAGCGGCACAGATCAAGCTCGCATCGCTCAAACATTCGCTCGACGATCTCAAGATCAAGCGCGCCACGGCCGAGCTGACGGAGATGGCGTCGGGGATGATCACGACCATCGGCGGCTCCGGCGACACGCTCGATCGTCTGCATACGATGGTCGAGGAAGAGCGCGAGAAAGCGGCCGGACGCGCACGCGTAGCGCGCGACACATTGTCGACCTCCGAGCTGGCGATGAAAGAGGAAGAGCAGCGAGCGCTTGAAGCGCAGGCGCTCGATGAGTTCGAGGCGCGCGAAGGCTACGCAATCGAGGGGACCGGCACCGCGACGACGGAAGGGGCGCTGCCGCACGCCGTCGATGTGAAGCTGATCCCGCCGAAGTGATCAGCGGGCTGGAGCTCGTCGGACTGGCGCTGCTGGCCGGCGCCGCCGCGACGATGTGGGTGCGTAACGCCGAGGCGCGATTTCGGGCCATGCATACGCTGCCGCCGAGTGAGCATGATGCGGCGCTGCGTCAGCTCGGTACGCCGGCGCGCGATCGCGCGAAAGCACTGCTCGCGAAATGCGCGAAGACGCTCGCGGCGTATGGAACATCCGACGATCTCGTCATCGATGGCAATCGCCGCGCGCTCGAAGAGCTGACGCGGATGCACCTTCGCCTGCTCACCGCGCATCGCGAGATCGTCACGCTCGACGTCGTGAAGGACGCGCCGTCGCTGCGCAAACAGATCGCATCAGCCGAGACGTCAATCGCCGTCGCCGAATCAGAGGAGTTGCGCGAATCGCGCGCCGCGACGGCGGCGATTCTTCGTCGCCGGCTCGACAACGTGACGCGTCGCGAGACGCTCCTCGCGCAGATCGAGAGCGACCTCGAGCGGATCGAAGCGCAGGTCGATCTGGCGCTCGAAGACGCGACACTGAATCGCACGCCCGCGCCGGTCTCGCATTCGATCGAGCTCGCAAGCGGACTCTTCGACGAAACGCTGCGTCAGGCATAGAATCCCGCCGCATGTCCCTCCTCGCTCAACGCAAGAACCCCAGTGCGCCGCCTCGCCTCGACGGAAAAGAGGTGCTCGTCGGTCCCGATCCGAGCGTCTCCCGCGTGAAAGGCGTGATGTTCGGCGCGCGCAAACAGTTTCTGGTCGACACCGTCGGCGAGGAAGGTCTCGGCCGCGTCATCGCACGACTTTCACCGCGCACCGCCGGCTACGTAAAGACGCCGCTGGCGTCGAGCTGGTGCGAGTTCGAATCGCTGGTCGAGCTCGACCGCGCGATCTACGACGAGCTGAAAGCGAAGCATCCGAACGTGCTCGCGCTGATCGGCGCCGCATCCGCGGAGCTCGGCATCGGCAAGGTGTACAAATCGCTCGACAGCACCGAACTGCTGAAGTTCCTGGAGAGCATCGCGCTCTTTCACACGCAGTATCAAAAGTTCGGCCGCGTAAAATTCGAGAAGACGCCAAATGGCGGCCGAATGATCTACACCGACTACCCCTGCTACTCCCCCATCTTCTGCGCCAGCGCCCTCGGCTTCTTCCTCGAGTCCATCCTCCGCCACGGCGGAACCGATCCGAGCGTGAACGAGACGAGATGCCAGACGCATGGGGATGCGAGTTGTACGTTTGAGATGGCCTGGAGATGAAGCGAGTCCTGAGTCCTGAGTCCTTAGTCCTAAGTGCTCGACCCACAACGCGTCCTTCGTCGTCGAGCACTCAGGACTAAGGACTCAGGACTCAAGACTATGTTCAAGCAGTTCTACCTCCCCTGCCTCGCCCAGGCCTCCTACGCCATCGCGTCGAACGGCGAAGCAGCCATCGTCGATCCGCGTCGTGATGTCGATGAGTACATCGATTTCGCGCGCGACAACGGCCTGACGATTCGCTACGTCATCGAAACGCATCTGCATGCCGACTTTGTGAGCGGGCATCGCGAGCTGGCGGAGCGGACGGGGGCGGAGATCGTGTTTGGGACGAGGGCTGGCGCGGAGTTGCCGCATCGCGCGGTGCGTGATGGCGATGTTTTGCGTGTTGGTGAGCTGGAGTTGCGTGCGCTGGAGACGCCGGGACATACGCCGGAGTCGGTCTCGTGGCTCGTCGTTGAAGACGGCCTGCCGCGACGGGTGCTGACGGGCGACACGTTGTTCATCGGCGACGTCGGGCGTCCCGATCTCGCCGGGTCGCGCGGGTTCACTTCGGAGCAGATGGCGTCGATGCTTTACGACTCGCTGCACGACAAGCTGCTCGCGCTTCCTGACGACGTTGAAGTCTGGCCGGC
The DNA here is from genome assembly GCA_025463165.1 of Acidobacteriota bacterium. Taxonomy (GTDB): domain Bacteria; phylum Acidobacteriota; class Thermoanaerobaculia; order Gp7-AA8; family Gp7-AA8; genus JAOBAU01. Next base: position 15,394 of record JAOBAU010000448.1, read on the forward strand.
GCATGGCGCGGGCTCGGCGTGCGGACGGAACATCTCGAAGGAAACGTCGTCGACGATCGGCGTGCAGCGGCGGACGAACTACGCGCTCGCGCCGATGTCGCGCGAGGAGTTCGTCAACATGATGACGACCGGCATCTCCGCGGCACCGGCGTACTTTCCGTACGACGCTGAGCTGAATCGCCGCGGCGCGCGTCCTCTGTCCGAACTGACTGCGAAGCCGCTCGCTGCCGATGAGATTCGCGCGATGCACGCAACGATCCTCGACGTTCGAGACGCGGCGTCATTCGGCGGAGGTCACATCGCCGGCGCGATCAACATCGGTCTCGATGGGCAGTTCGCATCATGGTGCGGCACGCTGCTTCGCTCCGATGCGACGCTCGTCGTCTTCGCAGCGTCCGCGGAGAAGGCATCCGAAGCGGTGATGCGGCTCGCGCGCATCGGCTACGAAAACGTCGCCGGTTACACGACGTCACTCGATGGCTTCGACCTCGAATCGCTCGAACAGTTGAGCGTCGCGCAGCTACACGACACATCGCTGCGCGTCGTCGATGTCCGCGGTCCCGGCGAGTACACAGCCGGACACGTTCCCGACGCGATCAACATTCCGCTGCCGGAGCTTTCCGCGCGTGTCGACGAGCTCGAGCGCGATGTAACGCTCGCGGTCATCTGCGCCGGCGGCTATCGCTCGTCGGCCGCTGCCAGTCTGCTCGCGCAGGCCGGATTCGCGCACGTCATCAACGTTGCCGGCGGCACATCGGCATGGATCCGCGAAGGATTCGCGACCGAAACGTCAGGCTGACGTGATCTCGACGTCGACGTGCTGACGTCGCATCAGCATCCGCTCGAGCAGCGCCACGCGCGCGATCAACTCTGATTGTCCGCGCAGCAACGCCTCGATCTCCATCTCCGCTTTCAGGTTCACCTGATAGTCGTTCTCGGCGAGGAGCTTGTCCTTCATCGACTGCCGGTTCTGACTCATCATGATGATCGGCGCCTGCAGCGCGGCGACCGTCGACAGACAGAGATTCAGCAGGATGAACGGATACGGGTCGAAGTCCGCTTTTCGCGCGATGTTCGCGCCCATCCAGATGGCCATGATGAAAGTGAACAGGCCGATGAACGGCCATGAGCCGCCGAACGCCGCGACGCGATCGGCCACGCGCTGACCGAACGTCAGCGCTCCTTCCTGCTCTTCGAGCACGTTGCGCGAGACCTGCCGCGACATCAGCTCGTTCGTCTGCCGCAGCCGATCGCTCAGCTCGGAGATGATGCGCAGCGACGCCGCCGGATTCTTGTTGAGGAAGTCGGCGAAGTCGTCGCGATCGAGCCGCACGAGCCGTGACGGCTTAATCGCTGACGCCGTCGCCGATCGCGGCGCCCCGTCGAACAGCGAAAGCTCGCCGAAGAACTGTCCCGGATAGAGACTGGCCAGACTGACTTTCGTCCGCCCTTCGCCGTACGAGATGTCGACCGCGCCGTCTTCGATGATGAAGAGCGACGAGCCTTCTTCGCCCTGGCGGAAGATCACGTCGTCCTGCGCGTACGAGATTTCCTCGAGACGCGCCACCAGCGATTCCAGATCGTCGGCGGTCAGCGACTCGAAGATCGGAATGTTCGCGAGCAACTCCTGACGGGACATCGACATGCGAATGAGATTAGCAGATGAGCCGGCCTCAATCCTCCGCGAGCCGCCGCGCGTGCGCGCTCAACAGGTCGCTGCGCGTGATGATCCCGACCACGCGCCGCGGCGCATCGCGCTCGACGACGGCCAGCCGTCCGACGTGCTCGCGCACCATGTGATCGGCGGCATCGCGCAGCGATGAATCCGGAAACACAATCGCCGGCGGACGATGAATCAGCGCACCGATCGGCGTCGACGCGTCGCGGCCGAGCACGTCGCGGCGCGTGATCATGCCGAGAAGATTTCCGTCGCCGTCGACGACCGGAAAGCCCTGATGCGAATTGACGATCGCCGTCACTTCGCCGAGCGTCTGCGAATTGCGGAACGTCACGACGTTTCGCGAGCAGGCGTCGCCGACCGCAATTCGATCGAGGTAATCCGCCGAGTATTCGCTCGGCACGCGCACGCCGCGCCGCGCGAGCTTCTCCGTCATGATCGTGTTGCGCATCAGCAGCGACGAAACGAGATAGCCGGCCGTGCAGCCGGCCAGCAGCGGCAGCAATCCGATCGGCTGCAGCGTCGTCTCGAACGCGAAGACGACCGATGCCAGCAACGCTCGCGACGCGCCGGCGAACATCGCCGCCATGCCGACCAGCGCGCAGATGCGCACGTCGACGCCGACCGAGGGAAATGCGCGCGCGGCGACTTCGCCGAGGACGACTCCGGCGCCGCCGCCGATCGTGAAAAGTGGCGCCAGCGTTCCGCCCGACGTACCGCTGCCGAGCGAGATCGACCATGAGATGAATTTGAAGATGCAGAGGATGAGCACCGCTTTGCCGGCGATATGTCCGGAGACGAGTCCTTCGATGTTGTCGTAGCCGACGCCGAGCGTGTGCGGCGCGAAGATGCCGACGGCACCGACGGCGAGCCCGCCGATGGCCGGCCACCACATCCAGTGAATCGGCAGATGTTCGAACAGATCTTCGATCCAGTAGACGGCGCGCGTGACGTAAACGGAGAGCCAGCCGACGAGCGCGCCGACCAGCGCATACATCGCCAGCGCTTCTTCCGTCGGCCGCGCCAGCAGCGGCATCGCGAAGATCGGCGCGGTGCCGGCGTACGCCATGCGCACGGCGGTCGCCGTCACACTCGCAAGCGCGACAGGAACGAGCGACCGCGGACGGAACTCGAACAGCAGCAGTTCGACCGCGAGCAGCACGGCGGAAACGGGCGAGCCGAACGTCGCCGCCATACCGGCCGCGGCGCCCGCGGCGAGCAGCGTCTTCCGCTCCTGGGCCGTCATCTTCAGCACCTGACCGACCAGCGATCCAAGCGCGCCGCCGGTCGCAATGATCGGTCCTTCTGCGCCGAACGGACCGCCGGTGCCGATCGAGATCGCCGCCGACAACGGCTTCAGAAACGTGACGCGCGCCGGGATGCGACTCTCGTTGAGCAGCACCTGCTCCATCGCTTCCGGGATGCCGTGGCCGCGAATCGCTTTCGAGCCGTAGCGCGCCATCACGCCTACGAGCAGGCCGCCGATGACCGGAATGAAGAGCACGAGCCAGCCGAGGTGATTGCCGGCCGGCGAAACGAGCGCGGTGGAGAAGCGCCCGTAAAACGCGAGGTTCGTGACGATGCCGATCAGCGCGACGAGAATTTGCGCGATGAAGCCGGTGACGAACGCGAGCAGCATCGCCCACATGCAGATGACGACGACGCGTTTGTCGATGAGCGATCGCTCGGCGGGGATGCGCGCCGCTTCGATGGAATCGGCCATAGACGGAGCGACCGGCAATCCGTCGCTCGTCGCGCCGCGCTCCACTTCCAGTTCAGATGCTTCGTGCTTTTTCATTTTCCCTTTCGCTCTTCAAAGAACATTGGCGCCGGCGACGTGTCGGAATCGAGCGATGCGACGATCTTCTCGAATGTCTTCGCGAACGCCGCACGTTCGCGCGCCGGCAGTGCCTCGATCGCTTCAATGAGTCGTTCCTGCGCGATTGGCGGCGCTTTGTGAAGCGCTGCCTGCCCGCTTCGTGTCAGCGTCAGCACCAGCCGCCGCGCATCGTCGGCATGCCGCTCGCGCGCCACGAATCCCGCCTCGGACAGCCTGCTGACGACCACCGAGACCGAGCTTTGATCGGTGCGCGTTCGCTCCGCGAGATCGCTCAGCGACTGCTCGGGCGTTCTGCCGAGCTCCGCGAGCACGAAGAGCTGCGCGGCGGAGAGTCCCGTGTACGTTTGTGCGGCGCGATCGGCGACGCGCAGCAGCCGCACCAGACGGCGGATCGATTCAAGAATTCGACGGCTGTCATTCATTACATGGGAGCCCAACCATTGCGGCGGCAAACAACTTCCCGCCATCGGCCGTAAAATCCTCACGTAATGCATGCCGCGCTCCTGTTGATGGCCGCCGCGCTCGCCGAGCTGTACGTGCCGGTGAGCGGCGACGCGACGTTGCGCGTCGTCAATCCGACCGAGCAGCGCGCGACCGTCACCATCGAATTTCTCGAGACCGCGGCGCTCGCACCATCGAAGACGACGCGCGCAACGCTGGCGCCCGGCGAAGAGTTGCGCTGGAACGCGTCCGGCTTCGGCGCGGCGCGCATCGTGATGAGCGAGCCGCTCACCGTGAACGGCGGAACGCTCTTCAATGCGGAGAAAGCGATTGCCGGCAGCACGCTCGACGGACGACAGACGTCGATCGGCGTCGTGAACCCCGCGAACGCGGAGGTCGTGATCGGCATCGAGCTGACGCGCGATCGCGACTTCGTCGATCGCGTGTCGATCGTCGTTCCCGCGCGCGGCACGCGTTTCATTCGACTCGATCGACTGTTCGATGCGGCTGGCGATCGATTGACCTTCACGTCGTCGCAACCGGTGGTGATTTTCGGCTATGACGAAGAACACGCAACGTTCGCGGCCGCGACGGCGACGACACGTCATCGCGTCGTCGCCGTCGCGCCAACACCGCAGCCACAGCCGCAGCCACAACCTTCGACGCCGGAGACGATCGTCATCACTCCCTCGAAAGATGCCACGCTTTACAACGAAGACGGCTCGCTCGCGAACGGCGCCGGCATTCACTTCTTCTCCGGCACGACGAACAACGCGCAGGTCCGCCGCGCACTGCTGGCGTTCGACGTCGCATCGAAGATTCCGCCCGGCAGCACGATCACGCGCGCGTCGCTGACGATGCACATGACGCGCACGATCGCCGGAAAAGAGCCGATGCAGCTCCGCCGCCTGCTGGCCGACTGGAGTGAAGGAACGTCGAATGCCGGCGGCGCGCGCGACGGCATCGGGACGCAGGCGAAAAACGGCGACGCGACATGGATTTTCGCGTCGTTTCCCGACAGGCGCTGGAACAAACCGGGCGGTGATTTCGACGCGGCCGCCGATGCGTCCACCGACGTCAGCGACTTCGCCAGCTACACGTGGGGAACGTCGGCGTCGATGGTGGCGCGCGTGCAATCCTGGGTCGATCAGCCGGCCACGAACTTCGGCTGGCTGCTGCTCGGTCAGGAGGCGGCGGTGAGGACGGCGAAGATGTTCGACAGCCGCCAGAACTCGGTCGAAGCGAATCGCCCGTCGCTGACGATCGAGTTCACGAAACCGTGAATTTCATCGTGCTATCCTGCCATTACTTCGGCAGCTGAGGATCACCCATTTGACTGATGACAAACGCACGCTCGACGCTTCGAACGAAGCGTTCGACGAGCGCAGCATCGCCAGAAAGTACGGACTGAAAGAGCTCGTCTATCCGGACTCCGAGCAGACGAAGACGCTCGCGCAATTTCTCGGCAACGCCGTCGAGACCGCCCGCTGCGGACCGGTGCCGAAAATGGCCGTGATGGTGATGCTCGAGTTTCTGCAGGCGGTGCTCAACCGGCAGCACATCACCAAAGGACCGCGCATGTCGCACGATGAGTTCGACCTGCTGCAGACGCCGTACTACCTCGCGGCGCGCATCGTCGCCAAGATCGTGCGCGAGCGAAAAGACCTCGCGGAGTCGCGCGGCAAGCTCTATCAGACGACGTACGTCAGCCTCAACCAGTTCATCGAATTACTGCGCAGCCTCCTCGATCCCGGCTGTTACTGGCTGCGGATGCGCACGATTCCGGAGGGGGTCGTCGAAGCGATGTCGGCGCTGCAGGAGTTCGCGCTCGCCTATCCGGAGCTCCGCCGCAAAGGGCGGGCGCTGTAAGCGCAGTGCCGAAGCGCTACGACAAAGCGTATTTCGACCGCTGGTATCGCGGCCGCAATCGCGTCAGCACGCCCGCCGAAGTGCGGCGCAAAGTCGTCCTCGCCGTTTCGATCGCCGAGTATTTTCTACGGCGTCCGATCCGCAACGTGCTCGACGTCGGCTGCGGCGAAGGCGCCTGGCTTCCGCATCTCCGCGCTCTCCGCCCCCGCGTCTCATACCTCGGGCTCGACCCGAGTGATTACGTCGTGGCGCGCTTCGGCAAAAAGCGCAATATCCGGAAGGCCGCATTCGGCGAGCTGCCGTCGCTCCATCTCGACGATTCCTACGATCTGATCGTCTGTGCGGATGCACTGCATTACGTCCCGGATACCGAAGTGGCGCCGGGCATTCGCGAGCTCGTGCGTCTGCTCGATGGCGTGGCGTATCTCGAAGTGCTGACGAAAGAGGATGAGATCGTCGGCGATCTCGACGCGCTCATGCAGCGGCCGGCAGCGTGGTATCGAAAGACGTTCACGGCGGCGGGATTGATTCCGGTCGGACCATTCACCTGGTCCGCGCCCGAGCTCGCTCCGACATTTGCTGAGCTCGAATCGCCCGCCCGCTGACCCAAATTCAGGCAGGAAATTCGCACCGCGTCGCGGCCATGAACGCTCTCGCTCTCATCACTCTCAACGGCTGGAATGTCGCGGGTTTAACGGCCGCCACCGTCGCGTCGTTCGCTGTCGTATGGGTTTCGATCAAGCTCGAAAAGCCGTACCGGTAACGGACGCGTTACGCGTAACTGTCACATTCTCCTGGCGTAGTTCTGCCGGGCAGAGGTGTACATTCCTTCCATGTCCGGCAACCGTCGTGCGTTGCAAATCGTCCTCGCTCTCCTCATCACCATCGTCGCCGCGGCGCTGATCGTCACCTGCACGACGAGCTCGCCGAAGGCGCACAAGAGCGTCGTCGCGAAGCAGCCGATCGCCGCGCCGACGGCAACTTGTGCCGCCATCGATCCGCTGCCGCCCGCGGAACCGTCGCGAAACGTGCCGACGCTCGCCGAGGCCGCGCAGAGTGCGATCGATCGGCGAGTGAAAGCGCTGGCCGGCGAGCTCGCGTCGATGTGGACGCGCAATCCGGAAGAGCTCGTGGCGGTCGTCGATGACGCGGCGAAGAGCGATCCGCGCTCGCCATCGGTGACATTGCTGCTCGCCATCGCGCACGCGGAAACGAACGGCAAGATCCTCGACGTCTCCGAGGCGGGAGCGGTCGGGCTCGCGCAGGCGACGCCGGTGGCGATTCGCCAGGAAGCGCTCGACGGCAAGATGTTCGTCACTGCCGACTACCTCACCGGCTCGCGCGCCTACATCATGAAGAAGCCGCTTGGCGACGCCGACACGATCGCGTCGATGCTGCTGACGAAAGATGATGCGAAGCGCCGTGCTCGCGCGAAGCGTCTTCTCGTTTCGGCGTTAGAGCTGCGACGTGAAGGAGTCGACGAGCTGGCGTTGCTCGATCGCTTCGCGTCGCCGCACTACGCCGCGAGCATCGAGCGCGCCGACGAGCACAACCTGACCCGCCTTCGCGAATTGAAGAAGCTCATCGCGCAGCGCGACAAGCGCGCGCTTCGTCGTTACCGCGACAACGTGCGCGGCGAATACCGGTCGCTGAAACAGACGCAGGTCGTCGCATGGAAGCGCTATCAGGATGACCTCATCGCCGCGCGCGACCGCGCGCTGGAAGAGCACTACGGCCGCAGCGCCGCGGTCGTGAAGAAGGAGCGGCCGTACGAGGCCGGCGAATACCTCGCGTCCGAGCTCGATCTCCGTTTCTCCGCGCGGCAGATGGCAGCGTTTCTCGTGCGCCATCTCGAACGGAAGTCGGACGAAGCGCGCCTGCTCGCCGATACCGACGACGACGATCGCATCGAAGAGATGACCGCCGCGCTCTACAACGGAGGCTCGCACAACGTGAAGCGAATGCTCGCCGGACTCATCGCATCGCTGCCGGAAACGCAGCACTACATGCGCAAAGTGCCGCAAACGCGGCGGCGGCTCGACGCCACCATCGCCTCGCGGTAAAAACAGGGGGTCAGGTCTGGAAACTTAAGTTGGAGAGTAACTAACTTAAGTTTCCAGACCTGACCCCCTGTTTTTTTGCTACTTCACGTCCGCTTCGGGCAGCTGCTGTTCCGGATTGAAGTCCGGCAGGATCGCGGCGGTCGACGGCATTCCGCGGCGCGGAGGCTGCGGGCCGTCGTAGCGATTCGGCGTCGAGGTTCCCGGACGCATCACGAGCATCGTCAGGAAGAAGACGTTGTAGACCGGAATCCAGAGGCGCCAGTAGTCGCGGCCGGGACGATCGATATCGTGCAGACGCCGCACCGAGAAGATGCCGGTGAGCACGAGCGACGCGGTGATGATCGCGATGATTGCGAGAGTCGGCGTGCTGATGTGCGTGCGGTACTTCCAGACTTCCCACGTGAAGAACGCGCCGAGCGCCGAGATACCGAAGAAGGCCAGCGCGAATACGGCGCGGCCTTTCCGTCCCGCATAGACGATCGCGCGCAGGCCGTACGCCGCGTAGACCTCGAGTCCGACCACGAGCCAGACGAAGAAACGCATCCACGAGCTCGGCGGCAGGTAGTACGCGAGTCCGATGCACGAGAGCGCGCCGAGAATCGGGAAGAGATACGTTCCGCCGGGAACGCGGAACGGCCGCGGGCGATTCGGATCCTTGATGCGCAGGATCATGATGCCCATACAGACGAGGATGAACGCGAAGAGCGTCCCGATGTTCGTCAGGTCGACCATCTCGTCGAGCGACGTGAACATCGCGGTCACACCAACGCCGATGCCGGTGATGATCGTGGCGACGTGCGGCGTGCCGTACTTCGGATGCACTTTCGCCATCCAGCCCGGCAGCAGTCCGTCGCGCGACATCGCGAAGAAGATGCGCGGCTGGCCGAGCTGAAAGACGAGCAGCACGGCGGTGTGTGCGACGACCGATCCGAGCGCGACAACGCCGATCATCCAGTTCGGCATCGACACGTACTTCATCGCCAGCGTCAGCGGCTCGGCCTGCTCGGTCGACAACGTCTTGACCAGTGCGTGATACGGAATCAGTCCGGTGAAAATCGCCGCGATGAAGGCGTAGATGATCGTACAGACGATCAGCGATCCAATGATCCCGATCGGCATGTCCCTCGTCGGATTCTTCGCCTCCTCGGCGGTCGTCGAGACCGCATCGAAACCGATGTACGCGAAGAAGACGATCGCCGCGCCGGCGCCGATTCCCTTGAAGCCGTTCGGCGCGAACGGGTGCCAGTTCTCGGGACGAACGTACTTGAAGCAGACGATGACGAAGAACGCGAGGACGACCAGCTTGATCGCCACCATGACGAAGTTGAAGCTCGCCGATTCGCGAATGCCCCAGACGAGAACGACCGTGATCGCGGCCACGATCAGCAGTGCGAAGAGATTGAAGATGATCGGAAAGCCGAAGATGTGCGGCGCCGACGCGACGACGTCCGGCATCTTGCGAATGGCGGTGCCGTAATCGACCGACAACCAGAGCGGAATCTTGATCTTGAATCCGGCGAGGAACGTATTGAAGTAGTTCGCCCACGAGATGGCGACGGCCACGTTGCCGATCGCGTATTCGATGATGAGATCCCAGCCGATGATCCACGCCACCAGCTCGCCGAGCGTCGCGTACGAATACGTGTACGCGGAACCGGAGACCGGCACCATCGAAGCGAACTCGGCGTAGCAGAGCGCCGTGAACGCGCAGACGATCGCCGTCAGCACGAACGAGAGCATCAATGCCGGACCGGCGCCGGGACGAAGGTGATCGCCGGCCGCCGCCGTGCCGATCGTCGCGAAGATGCCGGCGCCGATGATCGCGCCGACACCGAGCGCGACCAGGTTCCACGGACCGAGGACCTTCTTCAGTTGATGACCTTCCTGATGCGTCTCCGCAACGAGGTCATCCAGCGATTTCGTGCGCAACAGTTGACTGATGAGTGACATGTGTGCGGCGAATGATAGGGGAATTGCGGCGGCCGCGGCACTGGAACCGCATACAATCTCGCGACAGATGCGCGGGCAGATGTGGATGGCCGGAATAGCGCTGGCGATGGTCGGATGTGCATCGACATCGTCGTCGGTACGCCAGTGCTCGCAGCTCAGCGGACTCTACGAGCCGTCATCGTGCGTCCAGGAAGAGCCGAAACCACTCACCGATCTGCAGCTTCCCGACGGCACGCCGCTCGCCGGCGTGAAACTTCTCACCGTCGAACAGAAGTCGTGCAATGAAGTGCGCATCGTCTCGAGCGGCCGCGCCGACATCGTCCTCCGTCCGGACGACGACGATCGCGTGACGTGGGACGACAACGGCGCGCTCGCCGGCGGCTCGGAACCGAAGAACAGCTTCGTCCCGATCGCCGCCGCCATGCGCTCCTTCCGCGAGTGGCGACTGTCGCGCTCGAACTCCGGCACCGGCCTCACCTACAGCGACGCACGCGAAGAGCGCGGCATGGCACTGCTGCTGATCCCGTTTCGCAATCGCATCGCCGCGACGTGTGAGTGGATCCGCGTCGCCGCAACGTCGCTCATCAAACCTTAGGTCGCGATCACGAACTCTGCGCCGCCACCGGCGCGGTTGCGCAACCCGTACGTGAATCCGTGATTGGTCAGGATCTCCTGGACGATGGTGAGTCCGAGGCCACGGCCTTCGCGCTTCGTGGTGAAGAACGGCGTGAAGAGATCGGGGACGACGTCATCGGCGATGCCGGAACCGCTGTCGGCGACGATCAGCGTGCCTTCGCGGAGCGTGATGTCGATCGCACCGTCAGCATCAATCGCATCGATGGCGTTGCGGATGATGTTGACGACGACCTGCTCGAACTGATGCTCGTCGGCGTCCGCGATGCTTTCATCGGCATCGACCGCGATCGTGATGCCGCGCGACTCCGCTTCCGGCCGCATCAGCGCGGCGATCCGCGCCACGACCGCGTCGAGACGGATCGGCGCACGATGCGGCGGCGGAATGCGCACGACGTCGGCGAACGCGCTCATGAAGCGATTCAGCGCATCGATCCGCGATGAGGCGATGGTCAATGCGTTGACGAAATCGCTCCGATCGCTTTCACCAACCTGCGGCGCGTAACGCAGCGACGAATCGATCAGCGAGCGGACCGCGCCAACGGAGTTGTTCACTTCGTGCGACATCATCCGGATCAGCTTCTCGTACGCCGCTTTCTCCGACAGCCGCAGCTCGTCGGTCATCTCATCGATCAGGAAGAACGTCTTCGAAAAGCCGCGATCGCGAAACTCGGCACGCCAGATTTTCATCCGTCGCGGTCCGGCCTGCGTGACGAGCCGCGACTCGCCGGGTGCGAGCGATCGCAACTCGGTCATCAGCTCCGGCGTCATCAGCGCTTTTGCCGCCGGATTCAGCTCGGCCGCATTTTCGTCGAAGTCGCAGATGACGATGCCGGACGGCGACGATTCGACGACGCGCGCGAAGAAGTGATGCTGCTCTTCGACCTTCAGCCGCTCTTCACGCAACCGGTCGATCATGCCGTTGTAGACGCGGATCAGATCGTCCATCTCCGGCTGTCCGACCGGCACGAAGCGCGACGTGAAATCGCGTTCGGCGATCAGTTCCGCACCGGTGCGAATGAGATCGAACGGCACGAACAGCGCGATGACGAGCCGATAGCTGACGACGATCGAGAGGATGAAGAGCGCTTCGACGCCGAAGAGCAGCAGCCGGTTCTCCATCAGCACGAAGAGCGCCGCCGTGGCGATGATGAGATGCAGCGCGACGAAGTAGATGGCGATCTTGCCGCGGAGCGTAAGCGGGCCCGGCCCGCGGCGCTGGTTCGCATAGCGTCGGCGACCGGCTTCGCGGCGGATCATCGCCGCGTGCTGTGCCGCTTCGACTTCGTCCTTCACCGCTCCCCCGCGTCGATGCCGTATTTTTCGAGTCGCCGATATAGCGCGGCGCGGCTGAGGCCGAGCGCTTCCGCGGCGCGCGAGATGTTCGCGTCGTAGTGCCGCATGCACTTCTCGATCATCGCCTGCTCGATCTGATCGAGCGTCATCGCTCCCGCTTCGGGCAGGGCTTCCTCGCGCGATTCCGCCGACGCGACGTCGCGCACTGCGGCGAAGTCTTCGACGTCGAGCGCGCGTCCGCCGCGAATCAGCACGGCGCGCTCGATGAGATGCCGCAGCTGGCGAATGTTGCCCGGCCAGCTCTGTCCTTTCAGCCACTCGAGCGCGCGCGGCGTGATCGCGTCGACCTCCGCGCCGTACGCCTGGCTGGCGCGATGCAGGAAGTGCGCGGCGAGCGGCGGCACGTCGCCGCGACGTTCGCGCAGCGGCGGCAGCGTGAGCGTGATGAGGTTCAATCGATAGAGCAGATCCTCGCGAAATTCGCCGCGCGCGACGAGGTCGGGCAACACGCGATTCGTCGCCGCGACGACGCGCACGTCGACGCTCCGCGTGCGACTCGAGCCGAGGACCTCGAACGTCCGATCCTGCAGCACGCGCAGCAGCTTCACCTGCGACGACGGGTCGAGCTCGCCGATCTCATCGAGGAAGATCGTGCCGCCATCCGCCATCTCGAATCGCCCTTTGCGATCCTGACGCGCATCGGTGAACGCGCCGCGAACGTGGCCGAACATTTCGCTTTCGAAGAGCGACGCCGAAATGCCGCCGAGATTCACGTTGACGAATGGACCGCCGCGGCGGCGGCTGTTGCGATGAATCGCCTCGGCGACGAGCTCTTTGCCGGTGCCGCTCTCGCCGGTGATGAGCACCGATGCGTCGGTCGGCGCGACGCGTCCGACGACATCGAGCAGGCGAAGAACTTTCGGATCGCTGCCGATGATGTACGAGAAGTCGTAGCGCTCATCGAGCTCCGCTCGTGTTGATGATTCAACCGCGGTCGTCTTCGCGTCAGCGAGTCCAAGCGCGGTCTCGATCGACTGCACGACGTGCGCGTTCGACCACGGCTTGGTGATGAAGTCGGCGGCGCCGCGCTTCATCCCTTCGACGGCGAGCGCGATCGAGCCCCACGCCGTCATCAGGATCACCGGCAGCGAAGGCTCGGCGTCGCGGATTTGCGAAAGGAGCTGCAGCCCTTCTTCGCCCGTCGTGCGGCGCGTGAAGTTCATGTCCTGAACGACAAGGCGAGGACGCTCGCCGCGGATGCGGGCGAGCGCCTCGTCAGCCGTCTGCGCCGTCGCGGTGCGATAGCCATGCTGCTTCAGCAGCAACGCAAGCGAGGCGGTAATGGACGGGTCGTCGTCGACGATCAGGATCATTCGTAGCGAAGCGCCTCCGCCGGCTCCACGACCGACGCCAGCCAGCTCGGGTATGCGGCGCAAAGTAGCGTGATCGCGTAGATCAGAACAAGCGCGGCGACCAATCCGAACGTGAAGATCGGCGGCGAGACGAGCGCGAAGACACCGAGGATCGGCAGCTGCAGCACGATCACCACCGCCACCACCACGGCCAGCGTCGACAACAACGCCACCTCGGCGAGGACCTGTCTCCTTACATCCGCGCCGCTCGCGCCGAGCGCGCGGCGCAGGCCGAGCTCGCGCGTCCGCCGCGTGACGTTCTGCCACAAGACGCCGGTCAATCCGAGCGCGACCATCGAGATCAGGAAGAGCGCGACGATGCCGAGGATGATGATCGGTGAAAGGCGTGACTGAAGCATCATCGTGCGCATCGAATCCATCCGGCGGATCCGGAACGACGCGGTCGGCTCAACGGCGTGCAGCCGCTTCGTCATCTCCTCTTCGATCTGCGCCGGAGTGCCGGGCTGCAGCCGCACGAGGATGTTGCGCGGCACGCGTCCCTTGACCACAAACGACGTGCGCGCGAACGCCATGTTCACGCCGGCGGTCGAGATCTCGCCGTTCTTGCGATACGCCGGCACCACGCCGACCACGCGCGAGACGACGTCGCCATCGGTGTCGAATTTCTGTCCGATCGGATCGCGGTCGCCGTACATCGCCTTCGCCAGATCGGCGTCGATGACCATCGGCTTGAACGTCGCCGCATCATCGTCGGGACGAAACCAGCGGCCGCGGATGACCTTCATCTGCATCGTGTTCGCGTACGAGTCTGAGACCTCGTCGCGCGTCAGATCGATCTTCTTTCCATCGATGACCCACGTGCCCGACGACGTCGAGTTGCCGTACGGCGGCGTCATGCCGGTGGCGGCATCGACGACCTGCGGAAAGCTCTTCACTTCGTTGAGCAGCTTCTGCATCGTCGGACGGAACTCGCTGTCGTCCTCATTCGGATCGGGCTCGTGTCCGTTCGTGTCGAAGCGAATGACCCAGACGTTCTGCCACGCGAATCCGAGCGGATCGTTCCAGCGCGAAATGACGGCCGTGACGGCGGTGAGCACGACGAAGATGACGAGGAACGAGAAGAAGATCTCGGCCATCACGAGCGAGTTCGCACGCTTGCGATGCCAGACCAGTTTCAGCAGATGACGCGTCATTACATACCTCCGCGAAGAGCGTTGACGGGATTGAGGCGCGCCATGCGCCAGGCGGGATAGACGCCGGAGAAGATGCCGAAGAAGACGGCGATGAGCATGCCGTAGCCGAAGATGCGAAGGTTCAGATCGAAGCGCATGTCGGGAAGCAGGTCGGCGCCGTTCAGCACCTGGATGGCGATGGCGGCGAGCACGAATCCGATCACGCCGCCGACGACGGTGATGACGACGTTCTCAAAGATGAACTGCGACATGAGCGCGCGGCGCGGCGCGCCGAAGGCTTTGCGCACGCCGATCTCCGACGCGCGCTCGAGCGTGCGGCTGAGATTCAGCGTGATGAGATTCAGCGCCGGCAGCGTCATGAACAGCACGCCGGCGAGCACGAGGATGAGCGCGAGAATGAACGGCGCGCGATCGCGGAACTTCGTGCCGGCGAACATCCCGCGCGCCGACGCTTCGAACGTCGAGTCGAGTCCCGCCTGCACCTGCGTGAAGGTCTTCGGATCGGGAGACTGCACCCGCCGGATGACGGCGGCGAAATCGCGCTTCAGGCGCGGCAGATCGCCGCGGCTCTTCGCCATCACGATTGCGTTGAAGTCGCCGACGAACTCGTCGCGATAGGTCGACGAGCGCATCGTGCCGATCGGCGCCCAGATCTCCGCGTATGCGGCGATCCGCGTCAGCGCGACCGACGGCACCACGCCGATGATGCGGAAGCGATCGCCTTCGACCTCGATCGTCTTTCCGATCGCGGACGCCCTGCCGAACAGCTTCGCGCGGAGCTTGTCGCTGATGACCGCGACGTGCGCGCCGGCGTCATCCTCCTGCTGCGTGTACGGGCGTCCTTCGAGAAAGGTGAAGTCGCAGATGCGCCAGTAGCCGCCGTCGGTGCGCTTGAAGAACGTGTCGATGCGTCCGTCGCCGAGGTAGAGGCGGGTCTGCCGCGCTTCGCTGTAGATTGAGGAGGCTTCGATGCCGGGCAGCGGACGAACGTAGCGATTGAGAAAGCCGTAGCCGGGATTCGTCGTCATCGTGGCGGTCGGTCCGACCTGCGCGATGGACAGGACGCAGAGCACGCGATCGAAACGGCTTTCGGGCGTGCGCGGCGAGTAGACGTTGTCGAGCACGGCCGTCGCCACCATCAGCACGAGCAGCGTGACGCTGATGCCGAAGAGCGAGATGAAGGTGAAGAACTTGCGCCGCGCAAGAACCTTCAGGGCGAGTTTGAGTTGCGTTTTCATCAGGCCACCTGCCGGCCATCAAAGAGCCGCACGATCCGGTTCGTCTGCTTCGCGAAACGGTCGTCGTGCGTCACCATCACGATCGTCGTTTTGTCGTCGCGGTTGAGCGTGTGGAGGATCTCCATGATCTCGTCGCCCATCTGCGAATCGAGGTTGCCGGTCGGCTCATCGGCGAGGAGCACGCGCGGACGTCCGACGATCGCGCGAGCGATTGCGACGCGCTGCTGCTGTCCGCCGGAAAGCTGCGTCGGGAAGTGATGCACGCGCGACGCGAGTCCGACGCGATCGAGCGCCGCAAGCGCCAGCCGGCGACGTTCCGCCGATCCCATCTTCCGATACAGCAGCGGAATCTCGACGTTGTCGACGACGGTCAGATCGGGCACGAGGTGGAAGCTCTGAAAGACGAAGCCGAGCTTCTCGTTGCGCACCTTCGAGAGCTTTTTGTCGCCCGATTTGCCGAGCGCTTCGCCGTCGAGGGCCAGCGTACCGGAGCTCGGCGCGTCGAGCAGTCCGATCAGGTTGAGCAGCGTGCTTTTGCCGCAGCCCGACGGCCCCATGATCGAGATGAACTCGCCCTGCGTCACGTCGAGATTGATGTTCTGCAGCGCCAGCGTTTCGACGCGTTCGGTCCGGTACACCTTGTCTACGTTTTCCAGTCTGATCATGCTTTCCTCACTCGAGCCGGAGCTTTTTGACGCCCGCGTAATCGGTCATGTTCGAGATGACGACCTCGTCGCCTTCGCGGAGGCCGCCCGTCACTTCAATCGTTTCTTCGCCCGCCAGTCCCCACTGCGCCGGCACGCGAACGAGCTCGTCGCCGCGGACGACGAAGACCTCTTCGCGCTCGCCCTGGCCGAGCGCGCCGCGGCGCACGCGCAGCGCTCCGTTGCGGCGGCCGGTGATGACGAAGACGTCGGCGCGCAGGTTGTTGCGCAGCTTCGCGTGCGACGGCGCGGCGAGATCGACGTAGAAACGCGCGATGCCGTTCTCGATGCGCGGATCGATTCCCGCGATCGTGCCGTCGACGAGCGTCGAGTCATCGATCCGCACGCGCGCCGGCATGCCGGCGGAGAGCTTCGCGACGTGTACGTCGGAGATCGTGGCGACGACGCGGAACGACGAGAGATCAGCGATGCGCGCCACGACGTCGCCGCGGCGAATCGTCGCGCCGGCATCCTGCACCGCCCACGTCACGACGCCGTCGCGATCGGCGCGCATCATCGCCAGTCCAACCTGGCGGTTCGACTCGGCCAGCTCTTTGCGCAGCGTGCGCAGCTCCATCGCCGAGCCGGCGAGCTGCGCTTCGGCGTTTCGTTGCGCACGCGTCAGCGCTTCACCGAGTTGCGTGAGCTCGATGTCGGTCTTCTTCACCGCGGTCGCCGCGGCGAGATTTTCCTGGGCGGTGATCAGCCCTTCGCGGCTCAGCTTCGCGTTCTGTTCCGCTTTGAACGCGACGATCTCGCGGTCGAGTTTTTTCTGCTCGAGCTGCGCGCGCAGCGTGGCGATCGTCTCTTCGACGCGCAGCCGCAGCTGGGCTTCTTCGCTTTCTTTCTGCGCGACGCGATCGGCGAGCCGCTCGGCATCGAGTCGCGTCGCCGAGGTGTCGAGCGCGATCACTTCGTCGCCGGCGCGAACGCGATCGCCGGCGCGGCGAACGATGCGAAGCACGCGCGCTTCGACGGGGCTGGAGACGACCTGCTCAGTCGCGGGGACGACGGTGCCGCTCGCCTGCAGCGACGCGTCAACCGCGCCGCGCTCCACGCGCGCCGTCTGAATGTTGCGGCGCTTCACCGACGGGCGCAGCCACTGCACCGTCGCCGCGAATGAAAACGCGATCGCCGCAATCGCGACGATCACCGTCGCCGTCCGCCGGATGACGCGCCGTCGCCGAATGTCTGCTGTGATTTCCCGATCCATGCTGAGCGCCGTTCATAGCGAAGCGGCTGCCAGCTTATTTGCACGTATTTTCAATGAGTTAGCTGCCGCGGCGTGTACGGAGTCGAACGCTGGTGTTCGAAATCGGACAACGCCGGTGCGTCGCCGCCTCGAGCTCGTAAAGAATGCGAGTCGTGATCACACAGCACGGCGGCAGTGGCGGTAAACTCCGCGGATCATGACCGCAATCAGCACGTACCCTGACGTTCGCAATTACATCGGCGGAGCATTTGTCGACGCCGGCGACCAGAAGCACCTCGACGTTTACTCGCCCATCGACGGCAGCGTGATCTCGCGCGTTCCGCTCTCCGCCGCCGAAGAAGTCGACCGCGCCGTCGCGGCGGCGAAGAAAGCATTTCCCGCCTGGTCGGCGACGCCGATCAAAGAGCGCGTCCAGGTTTTCTTCCGCTACAAGACGCTGCTCGAACAGAACATCGATGAGCTGGCGCGACTCGTCACCGCGGAGAACGGAAAGATCGACAGCGAAGCGCGCGCCGAGGTGTTGAAGTCAGCGGAGCTGACGGAGTTCGCCTGCTCGCTGCCGCAGATCACCGCCGGCGAAGTGCTCGAAGTGAGCCGCGGCGTCGAATGCCGCATCGAGCGTTATCCGGTCGGCATCGTGGCGTCGATCACGCCGTTCAACTTCCCGAACATGGTTCCGAACTGGACGATCCCGAATGCGCTCGCCCTCGGAAACTGCATGATCCTCAAACCGTCCGAGCTCGTGCCGCTCAGCGCCGGCCGCATCGCCGAGCTGCTGCGCGAAGCCGGTCTGCCCGACGGCGTGCTGAACATCGTGCACGGCGGACAGCAGACGGTCGAAGCGATCTGCGATCACCCCGGCATCGAAGCGATCACGTTCGTCGGCTCGACGAAAGTTGCGAAGATCGTCTATCGCCGCGGCACGCAGAATCTGAAGCGCGTGCTCGCACTCGGCGGCGCGAAGAATCACCTCATCGTGATGCCGGACGCGGAGCCGGAGATGACGTCGTCGAACGTCGTGGCGTCGATGGCGGGCTGCGCCGGCCAGCGCTGCATGGCAGCATCCGTGATGAAGGCGGTCGGCAAGACCGATCACATCATCGACAAGATGGTGAACATCGTTCGCTCGATGGTTCCCGGCAAGCATCTCGGGCCGGTGATCTCGCGCGAAGCGAAAGAAAAGATCGAGGCGTACATCACCGAAGCGGAGCAGCAGGGCGCGAAGGTGCTCGTCGACGGGCGCGGTTACGTCGTGCCGGGTAAAGAAGAGGGTTACTACGTCGGCCCGACGCTGATCGATCATGTGAAGCCGGAGATGCGCATCGCGCAGGAAGAGGTGTTCGGTCCGGTGATGGTGATCATCCGCGCGGACAACGTCGATGAAGCGATTCGCGTGCAGAACAGATCGCCGTACGGCAACGCGGCGAGCGTCTTCACGGAGAGCGGCGGCATCGCCCGTCACGTGATGGAGAAGGCGAGCGCGGGCATGGTCGGCGTGAACGTCGGCGTTCCGGTGCCGCGCGAGCCGTTCTCATTCGGCGGCTGGAACGATTCGAAGTTCGGAGCCGGCGACATCACCGGCCGCGGCTCGATCGAGTTCCTGACCAAGCCGAAGAAGATGACGACGAAGTGGTCGAAAGAAGCCGGCGTCAACTGGATGTCGTAACAGACTCGGCGTCAGGCGCTAATTCCGCCGTTATTGACTCGCGCATATGACGGACGTAAGTTCGTCGCATGCGAAAACTGCCTGTCGTACTGCTCCTCTCGCTCGCCGCGTTTCCGCTCGCCGCTCAATCACTCGATCGCGCCGCTCCGCAGCGGGCGGCGCGAATCGAGCTCATCGCGCAATACGACGCGCTCGCCGCGCTGCCGATGGTCGATCGTATGCGCGATTTGCGCGCGCTGCCGCCGGACGTGCAGCAGGCGCTCTGGACGAAGCACGTGCAGGTATTTCTGCACGATCATCCGAACCTGACCGCGGAACAGCGTTCTGTCGCGATGGAAGGAATCGGCCTGCTCGAGACGCGCGTGATCGAAGCCTCATGCTCCGCCGATCCGGAACAGTCAGCGGCCGCGCAGTCAGCACTTCGTCAGCTCAATCAACACGCCACCCTGCTCCTCGGCACCGAACTGACGAAGGCAGCGTTCTATCGTTTCGGTCCGCCCGAGCTCCCGTCGCCGCAGAACCGTTTCGCCTCAGTGACCGTCGGCTTCGATCTGCCGTCTTGTGACTGCGCAACCGACGGCGACTGCAGCGATCCGCTCCTGCACTGCATCTCGCGTCCGCACGACTGCGTCGCGGTCGCGAACTCCTGCGGTCCATTCAGCGACATCGCCTGCGTCGCGCTCTGCCACTAACGTGAATCGGACCGCGGCCGTGATCATGGCCGCGGTCCGAAGAACCGTTAGCGCGACGTCTTTACCGGGAACGCCGGCCGCTTCATCGCCGGTGCCGGCGTTGCGGGCAACTACTACATCACTACCGCGATGGCGCGATCGAGCTGCGGATCGCGGCCGGCGATGACATCAGCCGGCGTCTGCTCCACCTCGATATCGGGCGCCACTCCTTCGTTCTCGACCTTCCATCCCTCCTCGGTCCAGAAGCCGAAGTTCGGGGCGGTGATGTTGCCGCCGTCCATCAGATCGGGGAAGCCGAGGATGCCGACGAGACCGCCCCAGGTGCGGCGGCCGATCAGCGGACCGATGTTGAGCTTGCGGAACATCCACGGCAGGAGATCGCCGCCGGAGCCGGCGTTCTCATCGATCAGCATCACCTTCGGACCCTGAATCGATGCGAGCGGCGTCTTCATGTCGGCGCCGTAACGCGTCGCCCAGTTGGCGATGAACGGACGATTGAGAATGTCGATGTAGTAATCGGGGAACGAGCCGCCGCCGTTGTAGCGCTCATCGAGAATGGCCGCTTCGCGATTCGCCTGCGGGAAGAAGTAGCGGCGGAACGATTCGTAGCCTGCGGTGCTCGTGTTCGGCAGATAGACGTACGCGACGCGGCCGTTCGTCTTCTCGGTCACGTAGCGGATGTTGTTCTCGATCCACGCGCGGTTGCGGAGGTTCGACTCGTTCTCGATCGGCACGACCTTCACGACGCGCGAGCCGCTGCCGTCGGCGTTCGGTCCGACCGTGATGTCGACGATGCGGCCGGCGGTACGCTCGAACCGCGCGTAGAGATTGTCGGGATAGCGAAGCTCTTTGCCGTCGACGGCGAGCAGATATTCACCTTCGCGAACGTCGACGCCCGGCTCGGTCAGCGGCGCGCGCAGCTCCGGGTTCCAGTTCAAACCGCCGTAGACCTTCGCGAAGCGATAGCGATTGTTGTCGACCTTGTAGTCGGCGCCGAGCAGCCCGCCGGGAATCGTGTCGACGTTGGCGAGTGACTCGCCGCCGGTCAGATACGAGTGGCCGACCGACAGCTCGCTCGCCATCGCGCGCATCAGGCGATTGAGATCCTGTCGCACGGAAACGTCGCCGAGCATCGCGGCGTATTTGTCGTGCATCGCCTTCCAGTCGACGCCGTGCATGGCCGGGTCGTAGAAGTAGTCGCGATTGATGCGCCACGCTTCGTCGAAGATCTGCTTCCACTCGGCGGTCGGCTCGATCTTCACCGCGATCTGGTCGATCGGCAGCGGACGCTTCGACATGTCGACCTTGTCGCCGAGGTCGGCGATCGACCAGCGATTGCCGGCCTTGACCAGGATGCGCTTGTTGTCGCGCGAGACTTCGAAGCTGTCGCAGCCGTCGAGCAGCGTCTCTTCTTTCCGCTTCGTCAGATCGAAGCGCATCAGGTTCATGTCGAACTTGTCGTCGTGGATCTCCGGGCTGGTCGCCTTCAGATAAAGCAGCTGACCGCTCTTCGCCACCGCGAGATCGGAGTAGATCGCCTGCGGCACCGGCAGCGCCTGAATGCGCTGCGAAAGACGCTCGAAGTCGATGACGACCTTCACGTCCTTTGACTCTTCCTTCTTCTCATCCGACTTCTTCTTGTCATCGGACTTCTCGGCGGTCTCGTCGGCCTTTTTGGCCGCTTCCTCGTCGCTCTCTTTCGCCAGCGGCGAGACGACACCCTTCGGCAGCACTGCCATGTAGATCGCGCTCGTCGCGCGGAGATCAGTGTTCGAAAGCGCGAACCAGTCTTCGACCGGACCGGCGTTCGTCGACGCGAGGAAGTAGAGGTACTTGCCGTTCGGATCGAAGACCGGCGACATCGCGTCGCTGTAGCCGTCGGTCACCGGCGACGAGCTCTTCGTCGCCACCGACCAGACGTGAACGGTGTGGAAGAAGTTCTGCGAGTTGCTCGTGTATGCGAGCAACTTCGAATCGGGCGACCAGTTGTGATCGAGGTCGCGGAACGGACCGTACATCGTATTCTGCGAGATCTTCGTCGACGTTCCCGACGCAACGTCGAGCACGTAAACGGAGCGGGAGTTGTCGAGATAGCTGATCAGTTTTCCGTCCGGCGACCACTTCGGATTCTCGTAAAAGCCGGCGCCATTCAGTTTGATTTTGCGAACGTCGCCGCGTCCATCCTGCGGCGCGATGCGCAGCTCGTATTCGCCGGTTTCATCGGTGAACCACGCGATCGATTTGCCGTCCGGCGACCAGATCGGCGAGCGGTCGTTCGCGCCGGGCGACTGCGTCAGATTGCGGTCGTCGCCTTTCTCCGCCGGCAGCGTGAGGATCTCGCCGCGATACTCGAGGACGGCGCGCTGTCCGGCCGGCGACAGCGATGCGCCGCGGATGTACTTCGCTCCCTTCACGAAGCGCGGACGCGTTTCGATGAGGTCGGCGGCGACGCCGATCTTCAGGCGCGTGTCGCGTGCGGCGGCCGGCTCGTAAAGATGAAGGTAGCCGGCCTGTTCGAAGATCAGCTTTCCGGCTCCGCCATTCACGGACGTCACCGGGAAGTCCGAGTACTTCGTCAACTGCCTGACTTCTTTGCTGCCGCGATCGAATGAGTAGAGATTGAACTCGCCATTGCGATCGGAGCGGAAGTAGAGCGTGTCGCCGATGAAGATCGGATCGGTGTCGTTGCTGCGCGTGGCCGGCTGCGGGACCTGTTCGACGGCGTTCGTGGCGACGTCGAAGAGGAAGATGCGCGCGGTCGCGCCGCCGCGATAGCGCTTCCACTGCGCGAACGCTTCGCGCAGCGGGACGAACGCGATCGTTTTTCCATCCGGCGAATACGCGGCGGTCGACGCGTTCGGAATCGGGAGCTTGGTGACCGCGCCGCCACCGACCGGTACCGTGAAGAGCTGCTGGTAGCGACGCGTGTAGACCTCGCGCGGCGAGGTGAAGAGAATCGACTTGCCGTCGGGCGTGAAGCCGAGGACGGCGTCGGTATCGGGATGCCACGTCAGACGCTTCGGCACACCGCCGGCGGCGGGCATCACATAGACGTCGACGTTCCCTTCGTACGAACCGCTGAACGCGAGCAGCGATCCGTCGGGCGAATAGCGCGGCAGCGTTTCGACGCCGGGATGCGACGTCAATCGCCGCACGCCGGAACCGTCGAGGTTCGCGGCCCAGAGGTCATTCGCATATCCGAACGCGATGCCGTTCGCGCCGACGGTCGGCGTCGTGAGCAGCCGCGTGTCGGTGGTGTTGACGGCGAGAAGCGGAAGTGCGGCGGCGAGCAGGAAGAGCAGGCAGAGGCGTGCCGATTTCATGCGCGGGAGTGTAACTCCGGCACCGCGATGCGTCAGCGTTCCGTCATCAATGCGACACAGGATTGTGATCGCTGCCGTCGTCAGTCGCGCGGCTTCGCGATCTTCATCAACGCGTAATAGACAACGAGCGCCACGCCGAACCCGACGAACCACGCGTAGTCGTACAGCCCTTTCATCGACGGCACGAATCTCCCGATCCACGCGAAGAAGCAGGCGATCAGCGTCGCGACGACCGCGCGCCAGTTCCATCCCTTCGCATACCGATACTCGCCGGTTTCGCGATAGAGATCGGGCAGCGCGAGGTTCTTGTCGCGGATCAGCCAGTAATCGGCGATGAGCACGCCGGCAATCGATCCGAGACCGCCGGAGTAGGCGACCAGCCAGTCGAAGATGTAGCCCGATGGATCGGCGATCAGCCGCCAGGGCTGCATGATGATGCCGAGGATGCCGGTGATCAGGCCGCCGGTCCGGAACGAGATCCATTTCGGGAAGGCGTTCGCGAAATCGTTCGCGGGCGAGACCACATTCGCGGCGATGTTCACCGACAGCGTCGCGACCACGATCGTGAACATCGAGATCGCGATCACCCACACCTGCGTGAAGTGGCCGACGAGCACGATCGGATCCCACAGCTCGCTCATTTTGGACTGCGGATAGATGACGACGGCGGCGGACGTGATGATCACCCCCATCGCGGCGAAGAGCGTCATCGTCGACGGCAGCGCGACCGACTGTCCGATGACCTGCTCGCGCTGGCTGCGGCCGAAGCGGGTGAAGTCGGGCATGTTCAGCGACAGCGTCGCCCAGAAACCGATCATGCCGGTCAGCGACGGAATGAAGACCGGCCTGAACTCTGCCCACGTCCGGAGCTTGCCGGGATGATCGATGAGATATCCGAGTCCGCCGGCGCGCCAGACCGCCCACGCGAGGAGCAGCGCGGTCATGACGAGCACGAATGGCGCGGCCCAGTTCTCGACGCGGCGCAGCAGATCCATGCCGCGATAGATGATGTAGATGTTCATCCCCCAGAAGAGCATGAAGGAGAACCATTGCGTCGTCGGGTGACCGCCGAATGAACCGAGGAGGTTCGTCCAGCCGGGGACGATCGCGCCGAAAAGTGTTTGCAGCGCCTGGCCGCCGATCCACGCCTGAATACCGAACCAGCCGCAGGCGACGATCGCGCGCATCAGCGCGGGAAGATTCGAACCGTACGTGCCGTAGGCAGCACGCGCGAAGACGGGAAACGGGATCCCGTACTTCGTGCCGGGATGCGAGTTGAGCAGGATCGGGATGAGCACGATGATGTTGCCGAGGAGGATGGTGAGGAGCGCCTGCCACCAGTTCATGCCCGAGCTGATGAGAGCCGACGACATCATGTTCGTCGGGATGCAGTGCGCCCTCGAGATCCAGAGCGCGGCGTAGTTGTAGGTCGTCCAGTCGCGCTTCGCCACCGGCACCGGCGCGAGGTCTTCGCTGTAGAGCGGGCTCGATTCGATCGAGGTGTGGTCGCGCAACTCGACGCGGCCATCGTCGTGCTGGATCACTTCTGCTGTGTTCGGCATGGCGGCGATTGTAGCGCGGCGCTGAACGTACAATCGCCGGTCATGAAACGACTGCTGCTCGCCGCTCTGATCACGCTCGCCGTCGCGCTTCCCGCATTCGCCGCATCGAAAAAAGCACCGGCGAAACCGTTCTCCGTCGTCGAAGCATCGATCACCGACATGCAGGCGGCGCTGCGCGACGGCCGCGTCACATCGCACGAGCTCGTGCAGCAATACCTCACCCGCATCGCGACGTACGACGCGAAGCTGCACGCCGTCATCACCGTCAATCCGCGTGCACTCGAAGAGGCTGACGAGCGCGATCGCGAGCGCGCCTCCGGGAAGATTCGCGGTCCGCTGCACGGCATTCCGGTCGCGCTGAAAGACAACATCCATACGACCGACATGCCGACCACCGGCGGCGCGCTGGCGTTCGCCGAGCTCGTGCCGCCGTACGAAGCGACGATCACGAAGAACCTGCGCGATGCCGGCGCGATCATCATCGCCAAGACGCAGATGACCGAGCTCGCCAACTGGGTCGCCGGCAATCCGTCGATGCCGAACAACTACAACTCGCTGAATGGCTACGGCTTCAATCCGTACGATCCGCGACGCGATCCGCGCGAGGCGACGAACGATGGACGTCCCGTGCTGAACACCGGCGGCTCGAGCTCGGGCGTCGGCACCGCGGCGAGCTTCTGGGCGGCGAACGTCGGGACGGAAACGTCGGGTTCGATTCTCAGTCCGTCGAACCAGAACATGCTCGCCGCCGTGAAGCCGACCGTCGGCCGCATCTCGCGCTACGGCGTCATCCCGATCACCGCCGATCAGGACACGCCCGGCCCGATGGCGAAGTTCGTCACCGACGCCGCGATCATGCTCGGCGCGCTCGAAAGCGCATCGCCCGATCCGAACGATCCGGCGACGAAGAACTGCGCGCCGGTGCGCGACTACACGCAATTCCTGAAGAAGGATGGATTGAAGGGCGCACGCATCGGCATTCCACGCGTCGGCTATTACGACAAGATCACGCTCCCCGGCACCGACAAGCCGCGCGGCGGACTGAATCCCGAGCAGACGAAAGCGATGAACGAGGCCATCGAAGTGCTGAAGCAGCAGGGGGCGGTGATCGTCGATCCGGCCGACATCCCGTCAGTCGTCGACAAGGATCCGAAGAACAACTTCTGGCTGTGGGGCGTCTGCGGCGACATGGATGACGTCAAAGAGAAGAAATGCTCCGTCGATCTCGCGTATGGAATGGAGCGCGATTTCAACGCGTGGCTGAAGTCGCTCGGAGATCGCGCGCCGGTGAAGTCGCTCACCGATCTGCGCGAATGGAACACGAATCATTCGAAGGCGGGGGCGATCAAATACGGACAGTCGCTGCTCGACATCTCCGATGCGATGGATCAGGAGCTGTTCCGCGCGCGCTACGAATCGGATCGCGCAAACGATCTTCGGCTCACCGCGACGCACGGAATCGACGAGGTGATGAAGGCGCAGAATCTCGACGCGCTGTTGTTTCCCGGTCCGGGCGGCGCATCGATCGCTGCACGTCCCGGCTATCCGACCGTGATCGTGCCGTTCGCGACGATTCCGAATGCGCCGACGCCGGCGTTTCCCGAGACGTTCAAGGCGAAGCCGCAGCCGTACGGAGTCAGCTTCACCGGCATGGCGTGCAGCGAGCCGACACTGCTGCGTCTGGCGTATGCGTTCGAGCAGGCGACGAAGCGTCGCGTCGCACCGGCTTCAACTCCGTAATGTCATCGTTCTTGCAGTAAGCTTCGTCCGGCTGGGGAGTAGCTACCCTTCGTTGGGCTGATCCGTCGTCAACACGTTGCGAAAGCTTCCGGCGGATCAATCGCGCTGACGCGCGAAGGCGAGACCACCGCGATGAATCATCGTGGGGTCTCGCTTTTTCATTTTGCGCGGCTCCATCGGAGGAACTGTGCAACTCGGTATCTGGCCCTGGGTTTTCTTCAACCTTGCTGTCCTCGCGCTCCTCGCTCTCGACCTCGGCGTGTTCCATCGCAAAGTGCACGTCGTCTCGGTGCGCGAAGCGCTCACCTGGAGCGCCGTCTGGATCGCTCTGTCACTCGCGTTCAATGCGCTCGTCTACTTCTGGCTCGGCAGCGGTCCGGCGCTCGAGTTCCTCACCGGATACGTGATCGAGAAGTCGCTCAGCGTCGACAACATCTTCGTCATCGTGCTGATCTTCGCCTTCTTCCGCGTGCCGGCAGAGCTGCAGCACCGCGTCCTCTTCTGGGGCATCCTCGGCGCGCTCGTGATGCGCGGCGGCTTCATCGCCGCCGGCGCCGCGCTGCTCGAACACTTCCACTGGGTGATCTACATCTTCGGCGGATTCCTCGTCATCACCGGAATCCGAATGGCGCTCGAACGCGACGAATCATTCGACCCCGCCGACAGCATGATGATGCGCATCGCCAAACGGATCCTGCCGGTGTCGAACGACTACGACGGACAGCGTTTCTTCACGCGTGTGAACGGACGCCGCGCCGCGACGCCGCTCCTGCTCGCGCTGCTGATCGTCGAGTCGACCGACCTGATCTTCGCCGTCGATTCGATCCCCGCGATCTTCGCGGTGACGTCGAATCCATTCATCGTCTACACCTCAAACGTCTGCGCAATCCTCGGCCTTCGCTCGCTCTACTTCGCACTCGCCGGAATGATGTCGAAGTTCATCTACCTGAAGCTCGGACTCTCGGCCGTGCTGACGTTCGTCGGCGTGAAGATGCTTCTCGCGGGCGTGTGGCAGATGCCGACGCTGGTGTCGCTCGGCGTGATCATCGGGATTCTGGCGATTGCGGTGATCGCATCGATGGTGAAGCAGCAGAAGTGATCATCGATTGATGACCATCGAGAACTTGTCGAGTTGCTGCTCTCCCTTCTCACCCACTCCGTAAAGAATCACTTTGTACGAGCCGGGCGCGAGGAAGGGGCGCGGCACGAGGATGACGAACGTATCGTTGTCGCGTTCAGCGAGCGGGCCGCTCTTCCACAGCGAACGATCGTGTGCGTCGACGATCTCCAGCTTGTACGCGGAGAAGATCGGTTGCGACATCAGCGGTGTGACGAGCGTGTACGCATCGCCGCCGGGCGTCAGCGTTGCGGTCGTTCCTCCGCCGCGATCGCGGTCGTCCGGCGAGAGATATCGCGACTCGGAAGCAACGCGCGGACGCCCGAGCTCCGATCGCGCCTGCCAGAGCAACGCGCCGAAGGCCAGCGCGATCGCAGCCGCGAGCGCGCTCGTGATGCGCCAGAACTGCAGCACGCGCGCGCCCGGTTGAACCGGCGCGGGCAGGTACAGATGTTCCTGCAGCGCGCCCCATCGCCGCTTCAGTTCATCATCGGAAACGTAGCCAGGCTCACCCGGCTTTGCTTCGCCGTCGGGGAACGGCGCGGTCATCGTTTGCGCCAGATCGGGATAGAGGGCCAGCAGTTCGCGAACCCGCTCTTCTTGCTCCGGCGACAGCTCGCCGCGACTGTACGCGAGCATCTCTCTCGCTGTCGGCGGATCGCCGAGCCGGCCGCGTTCCTCATCGAGCATCCTGCGATGCGCGTCGTGCAATTCGGATTTCGTGATCATTCGTCGTCCTCCGGGAGCTCGTTGTCATCTCCCAGTCGTTCGCGCAGAAGGCGCTTCGCGTCGCGCAGTCTCGAACGCACCGCGTCCATCGAGATCCGCAGCGCCTTGCCGATCTCTCCGTATTTGAAATCCTCGAGCCAGAGCTGCATGCACTGGCGTTGACCCGATGGCAGCTCCGCGATCGCGTCGTGCAGCAGTTTTCGCTGCAGCGCGTCCTGTTGGCGATCGGCGTAGTCGCGCTCCGGCGGTGCGGCCGGCTCGTACTGACTGAAATCGGGATCGTCGATATTGATCGTTTTCGCGCTGCGCTTTGCCGTATGCAGTGACCGCAGCCGATTGAACGCGACGTTCCGCGCGATCGTCTCGAGGAACGCCCATTCGGCTTCACCTCGATACTCATCCATCGCTTCAAAGAATTTCAGGAACGTGTCCTGCGCCAGCTCCTCGGCTTCCTCTTCAGGCAACCGGAACGCGCGCACGTAGAAGTAGATGATCCGCCGATAGTACTTCGCGTAAAGTGCGCTGAACCGGTCGCCATCACGGCTGCCAAATCGCGTCGTCATCGGCCGGTCTCGTTCCCGCGAGCGTATCCTGGTTGGCGCGTGAAAAAGCTTGTCTTCATTGCCGTCGTCCTCTGCAGCTGCGCAATGGCCTGCCGCAAAGAAGACACGGACGGGGTGAAAGGGTGGCGCCGTACCACCGAGTCGCGTTTCGCCGGGGTGACGTGGCAGCCGTGTAAGAACGGTCACTGCGCCAACACAGTCGCGACGACGAACCGCTCGTGCAACAGTCTGCTTGCCACTCGCGCGGCAGCAGTGAAGCTGTTTCTTTCCAGCGATTCCTGCATCGACCATGCAATCGCCGCCCTCGAGAATTTCGCCGCTGCGGATACGGCGGCAAGGAGCGATCTGGCCGCGGCGTATTACGCTCGCGCACAACGCGATCAGCAACCGCTCGATCTGCTCCGTTCTCTCGATGCGGCAGAGGGCAATGCAGCTCCCGCGCTCTTCAATCGCGCACTCGCGCAGGAAGCGCTCGGCCTCAGCGAAGACGCAATCGCGTCATGGCAGCAATTCCTGAAACTCGACCGCACCGAATGGACAACTGACGCTCGCGAACACCTCGCGCAATTGCACGCCATCGCAGCGCAGGACGCCACCGCACAATGGAATGACGCGAAGGAAAAACTACGCGATGCGTTGCGCCGTCAGGATCGCGCGGCGGTGGCTGCGCTGATCGCGGACCTGCCGTTCAGTGCGCAGAAATACTTCGAGGAAATCGCGCTGCCGCAATGGGCGGCTGACCCGGCACCGGAACATTTCGACGAGGTGCGCCTGCTGGCGACGGAGTTATCCCAGCGACTGAAGGATCCGTTCGATGTGGAGTCTATTCAAGCGATCGAGCGTGCGTCGGGCCGGAATGGAATCACGCTGCGTGAGGCGCATCTCCGCCTCGCCGACGCGCGGCGAAATACGCATGTATACAAGACGAGGACTGCCGCTGAAGCGTATGCACAGGCGGCGGCGATGTTTGCAAGTGCCGGCAGTCCTTTTCGCCTGCTCGCAGACCTCGGGAACGCCAACTCTCTCCGGTTCGATCATCCCGATACAGCGCTCGCCATTGTGAACGAGCTCGAGGCAACGGTCCGGAAACGCAACTACCCGCATCTGCTCGCGCGCATTCATGGCAATCGCTCGAATCTCCTGTTCTATGAAGGCCATCCAATTGAAGCGTTGTCCGATCTGGAGAGTGCGCTCGCCGAATACGAGCCGCTCGGCGATCAGGAAAGTATCGACAACAATGCCCTCGCGGCGATCGGACTTCACCGAACGGCAGGACAGCTCGACGTCGCGTGGCGCGAGGCT
>JAOBAU010000459.1 GCA_025463165.1 Acidobacteriota bacterium
ATTGCCGGTGCGCACGTATGGCGCGAAAATCGGTGTGTAGCCGGCGACGATCGCCGGCGGCACGTCCGGCAGCTCGATGTTCAGCGCGGAGAGCCGTTCCTCGATGCTCCCGCTCATGCGACGCTCCTGTGAAGCTCCTCGACGAGTAGCCCGATCTGCTCGACCGAGTTGAACAGGTGCGGCGCGACGCGAATCTTTCCCTGCCGCCAGCTGACGATGAAATTCGCCGCCCGTAGACGGCGGTAGAGCGCCATGGTGGCATCGGGCGAATCAGCGGTGAAGGAACCGAATGCGCCGCGATGGTCGTGGTCGAGTGGACTGGCGGGCGCGCAATGCGGCGGCAGCCCGTCGAACAATCTGTCGATGAGGTCGAGACCGTGACGCCTCACCTTCTCCGGCCCGATTCGCACGACGAGATCGACCGACGCGCGGAACGTGGCCAGATTGAGATTCAACTGCATCGCCGATTCCGCGGCATCCCAGCGTTTGGCGTCGCGCGATGGCTTCGGTCCGTCGAACTGCAACGACGCGAAATCGGTCGTGTCCTGTGCCGTCCAGTAGAACGGTCCCGGCAGCAGTTCGTCGAGCCTTGCGTCGCTGACCCACAGAAAGCCGGTGCCGTACGGACCGAGCAGCCACTTGTAGCCGGCGGACACCAGGACGTCGGCGCCGAGCTTCCGCACATCGATCGGAACCGCGCCGCATGACTGACTGGCATCGAGGACGAACCATGCTCCTGATGCACGGCATACCGCGGCGATGCGCGCCGCGTCCAGAAGCGCGCCGGTATCGAAGCGCGCGTGACTCAGCGACACGACGCGCGTTCGTCTGGTGATTGCGCTGATGACGTCGTCGGCCGCAATCACGCCGTCGCGCGGCGCGACGACCGTCAGCTGCGCGCCGGCGCGCTCTTCCATCGGCTTCCACACCGCGTGATGCAGGGGAAAGTCGCCGCCGCCGATGACGATTCCGTCGCCGCGGCGCCAGTCGATGTGATGCGCGATCGCCTGCAGCCCGGTGCTCGCGCCGGTCGTCAGCGCCACTTCGTGTGCGCTGCCGCCGATCAAGGTGGCAATCGAGGAGCGCAGCGCGTTCGGCACATCGAAGAAATTCGCGTCGTCGAGGTGGTGCGGAAACCTGTTCGCCTCGATGGAGGCTGCGGCTGCAGCCGCGGCCACGCGCGGCATCACCGCGTGAGCGGCAATGTCGAGGTACACCGCGTCGTCGATCGGAGACCATTCAGCGGACCATTCGTTTCGTTCGTTCATGGCGAGCGCGATTCTGCGTCGCGAGCCGCGAGCTGTCCAATAGATCGTTCGCATCGCTATAATCTCGATTTCAGATCGTATGGAAATGCGCCAGCTGCAGATGTTCGTCACGCTCGCCGAGGAGTTGAACTTCACGCGCACGGCAGAGCGGCTCAATACGGTGCAGTCGAACGTCACGTCGCACGTGCGCCACCTCGAAGAGGAGCTCGGCGTGCGGCTGTTCGACCGCTACCCGCGACGACTCGTGATCACGGACGCCGGGACGCAGTTTCTCCCGTATGCGATGCGGGTGCTGGCGACGGTGGAAGAGGCACGGCGAACGATGCGATTCGGCGATGAGCCGGCCGGCCCGCTTCGCATCGGCGCGCCGGAGAGCATCGTCACGTACCGCCTGCCACCGGCGCTGCGGCGTTTTCGCCAGCGGCACCCGCACGTCATGTTGATGTTGCGCCCGTATGTCGACTGGCCGCTCGCCGAGCCGCTGCAGAACGGTGAGTTCGATCTCGCCATCCGCATCGCCGATGCGATCGGCGAGAAGGTGCTCGGTTCACGCCGCATCGGCGCGGAGCGCATCGTGCTCGTCGCGGCGCCGAAGCACCCGCTGGTTCAACGCGCCACCGTCCGGCCGCGAGACCTCGCCGGACAACACCTCCTGCTGACCGAGGAGGGTTGCGCATATCGAAAAAAATTCGAGCGCATTCTCAATGCGCGGGGCGTCCGGCCGCAGGGCGTGGGCGAGTTCGCCAGCGTCGAGGCCATCAAACAATGCGCCGTCCTCGGCATGGGCATCGCTCTCCTTCCGGAGGTCGCCGTCGCGCGGGAGATTCGCAGCGGAGCGCTGCGCGTTCTTCCGTGGCGCGGTCCCGACGTCAGTATGTCGACGCACGTCGTCTGGCATAAGGACCGTTCGACGACGCCCGCCATGCGTGGCTTTCTCGACGCGCTCGACGACACGCTCGCGCCACGACGCTGAGCGCGTGGCGTTACGGCCGCAGACGTTGCGCGAAGAATTCGAGGATCTCGTCGCGCGCCGCGAGCGTCGGCTGTCCCGCTTCATCGATGAGATGCGCGGTGACGACGCTGTGCGGCGACGCCACGATCCGCTCGAAGAACGGCGTCGTCTCGCGATTGGCCGCGGAGTCGGGGAGGACGCGCGCGACGAAGCGGTCGCCGAGTGCTTTCGCATACGCGCAGAATCGCTCCGCCGTGCAAAAGCGATCGCCCGCGAAGCGATAGGCGAGGACCGTCAGGTCGTCGCGGTCGAGTCGTGCGCGCACGGCCGCCAGATCGTCCGGCGCGATCTCGAGCGCCGCGGCATCGTTCAGCGGCAGCGATGGCTGCGACAAAACCGGAGCGAGCATCGCGGGCTCGAGCATCATCGTCAGCGCGAAGTTGCCGGTGAAGCACATACCGATCGCGCCAACTCCGGGACCTCCGCACTCTTCATGCGCCAGCCGCGCGAGAGCGCGGAGCCAGATCGTCACCGGACTCGTTTCGTTCGCGACCATGGCGCGGAACTCGACGCTGACGCAGGCGCGCTGCATGACCGCCAACCCTTCCTCGACGGCCGGCACCGCGCCGTCGCGGCCGAAGAGTGAGGGCATGTACACGGTGAATCCTGCGTCGCGCACCCAGCGGCTGAATCGCGCTACGTGAGGGCTGATGCCGGGCATCTCCGCCATCACGATCACGGCTGGGCCGTGCCCGGCGATGTAAACCTTCTTCGTAACGTCGTCGAGCGTGACCTCACGGCATTCGAAGTCATCGAGAGGATCGTCTTTCCATTCGCGCATGTGGCGAGTGTCAGCGCGAACCGGTTTCTGCGGAACCGTCGAATATGACAATATTCATGCCGGAATGGACAATTGAAGCGGATCCTCGTTCTCGCGCTCGACGGCGTCATGGACTCGAGCCTCGCGATCACGCTCGATACGTTGCGCACCGCGCAGGCGCTTCGTGGCCGCGGGCGGAAGCGTGCGGAGTTGCAATGGTCGGTGATCGGTCAGCGGCGGACGGTCCGCACCGGCGGCGGGCTGCGTCTGACCGCTGATCTCACATTTCGCGAAGTACAGGCGAGCGCGACGCGCGCGGAGTGGTTGATCGTGCCCGGCCTTGGCCTGACATCAGAGTCCGCGATTGCCGCGCGCCTTCGTCGTCCCGACGCACTCGCGGCGATCGCAGTGCTGCAGGAGCGCCGCGTCGCGAAGTACCTCGCGGCCTCCTGCTCGGCGGTCTTTCTGCTCGCCGAAGCGGGCCTGCTCGACGGCCGCTCCGCGACGACGACGTGGTGGCTTTCGCAGACGTTTCGAACGCGCCACCCGGACGTGCGGCTCGACGAAGCGCAAATGCTCGTCCGGGACGGCGCCTTCCTCACCGCCGGCTCGGCGTAC
>JAOBAU010000462.1 GCA_025463165.1 Acidobacteriota bacterium
ACTCGATGAAAACAATGGCGCCGCGTCGATCGAACTGACGCCTGAAGATCTGCGCGACATCGACGCCGCCGCGTCACAGATCACGATCGAAGGCGCGCGGTATCCGGAAGCGCTGGAGAAGAGGACCGGACTCTGATGCGCGTCGGAATTCTCGGCTCGGGACTGATGGGCGCGAAGCTCGGAACGATCTTCGCGCGCGCCGGACACGACGTCGTCTTCAGCTACTCGCGCAGCACCGACAAGTTGCAGAGACTGGCGCGCGATGCGGGTGGAAACGCGCGCGCCGGAACGCCGGCCGAGGCGGCGGAGAGTGCGGATGCGTTGTTGCTGGCGGTGCACTCGTCGCGAGTCGATGACGTTCTCGCGCAGGCGGGCGACCTCGCGCGAAAGGTGATCGTCACCTGCTCGCTGCCGCTCAACGAGAGCAACACGGAGCTCGTGGTCGCGCACACCATCTCGGGCGCGGAAGCGCTGGCGAAAAAGGTTCCGGGCGCGCACGTCGTCGCGGCATTTCAAACGCTGCCGAGCGAAGTGCTCTTCGACGTGTTCGCGGCGCGTGCGAGCGAGACTCGGCCGAGCCTCATCTACTGCGGCGACAGCGACGAGCCGAAGCGCGCAGCGGCTACGCTCATCCGCGACATCGGCTTCGATCCCGTTGATGCCGGTCCGCTTCGCAGCGCGCGCTACACCGAACCGTTTGCGCTGCTCATCGCACAGCTCGCATATGACGGCGAAGCTGGCCCGGAGATCGCGTATCGCCTGCTGCGCTACGGAAAGCAGTAAAGGGAGACATCGATGGAGATCAAACGAAGCGGCAGCCAGGCGTCAGTCAAAGGTCCGGTGGAAACGTTCAGCGGAAACGTCCGCGTCGATCCGCTCTTTCAGGCGACGGAGCCGGCGCGGGCGATGGGTTCATACGTAACGTTCGAGCCGGGCGCGCGCAGCGCGTGGCACACGCATCCGCTCGGTCAGATCCTCATCGTCACCGCCGGCTGCGGTGTCGTGCAGAGCGCCGGCGGTCCTGCCGAGCTGATTCGCGCCGGTGACGTCGTCTGGTGTCCGCCGGGCGAGAAGCACTGGCATGGCGCAACCTCGACGACCGGCATGACGCACATTGCGCTCGTCGAGCAGCTCGACGGCAAAGGCGTCAACTGGATGGAGAAAGTCACCGACGAAGAATACGCAGCGGCGATCGCGGCCGCGCGGCGGTAAGGAGAACGACCATGAAAGAACCACGCACCGCTGCACGCAAAGCATTCGGCGACGTCGCGCCGGCGCTTGCCGACTACACCGATACGGTGTTGTTCGGCGAAGTGTGGGAACGTCCCGGCCTCTCGCCGCGCGATCGAAGCCTCATCACGGTCGCGACACTCATCGCGCTCTATCGAACGAACGAGCTGCCATTCCATCTGAAGAAGGCGCTGGAGAACGGCATCACGCAGGACGAGCTCGTCGAAGTGATCACGCATCTCGCCTTCTACTCGGGCTGGCCGACCGCGAGCTCCGCCGTCACGATCGCGCGGCGCGTGTTCGAAGAAACAGCAACTCACAAGGAAGGATGACGAACCTATGCGCGCAACTCTTCTCTACGGTGCCGGCGACGTCCGCGTCGAGTCCGTGCCGGACCCGCGTGTTATGCAGCCGACCGATGCGATCGTCACCGTCACGCGCGCCTGCATCTGCGGGAGCGATCTCTGGCCGTATCAATCGATGGAGCGCAGCGACAGCGGGCGCCGCATGGGACACGAGTTCATCGGCGTCGTCGATGACGTCGGCGCCGACGTTCGAAACGTGAAGCGCGGCGATCTCGTCGTCGCGCCGTTTGCGTGGTCCGACGGCACGTGCATTTTCTGCCGCCAGGGACTGCAGACGTCATGTCTGCACGGCGGATTCTGGGGTGGAGAGCTCGACGGCGGCCAGGGCGAAGCGGTCCGCGTTCCGCTCGCCGACGGCACGCTCGTCGTGCTGCCTGTTGGCCGCGACCACGCGCTCATGCCGTCGCTGCTCACACTCACCGACGTGATGGGCACCGGACATCACGCCGCGCTCGCCGCGAAGGTCGGACCCGGCAAGATCGTTGCGGTCGTCGGCGATGGCGCCGTAGGACTGTGCGGCGTGATCGCCGCGCGCCGCCTCGGCGCCGAGCGGATCATCCTGCTCGGACGCCACGCCGACCGCATCGCCCTCGCGCGAGAATTCGGCGCGACTGACATCGTCCCCGAGCGCGGCGAAGAAGCAATCGCGCGCGTGCTCGAGCTGACAAACGGCCTCGGCGCACACAGCGTGCTCGAATGCGTCGGCCACGGTGCAGCGATGTCGACCGCGCTCAACATCGCGCGCGCCGGCGGCGCGGTCGGCCGCGTCGGCGTTCCGCAGGACGAAGCGATGACGGGATCGCAGCCGGCGTTCTACAAGAACGTGACGATCGCCGGCGGTCCCGCGCCGGTGCGCGCGTACATCGAGGAACTGCTGCCCGACATCATGGAAGGCAAAATCCAACCCGGCCGCGTTTTTGATCGCAGCACGAATCTCGACGGCGTACCCGATGGCTATCGCGCCATGAATGAACGCGAGGCGATCAAGGTGATGATCGAGTTTTAAACAGAAGCCGGCTTCTTCAACGGGATGCTCTGGAGGAATTTGAACGCGTCGTGCGGATCGTAGCGACTCTTGATCTCCGAGAGCCGTTCCAGGTTCGTCCCGTAATACTTCCGCGCCCAGTTCGTCAGTTCCCGATTCGGGAAATTGACGTACGACTCCTGCTGCACGAACTTCTGCATCGCGTTGTAGTAGTTGCTCAGCCACTCTCCCTGCGCGCGGACGACCGAGTCGTCATCGATCGGACCCCACGCCGTTTCCATCTCGAAGATGTAGTTCGAATTGCGATGCACGTATGCGGTCTCGTCGATTTTCCTGTCCTTCACCGCGCCGCCGATCGCGAACAGGATTCCCATGTTGTCCTGCCGAAGCGAGCCGCCGGGCCACTGGCTCATCCAGGAGAGCATCATTTCCAGCCCATCTCCGCCGAGCCGGTTTTCCACGTAACTGGACTTGAGGTCGTACATGCCGACGGGATCGTCGGTCAGCAGGTAATCGCGGGCACGCCAGTAGGCCATCTCGTAGATGTCGATGGAGTCCGGATCGGGCTGCTGGATCGTGAACGTGTCGGCCAGGATTTCGCGGAGCTGCTTTTCTTTGCCCCAGTAAAGACCGAGCGTTTCGACAACCAGTTGACTTCTTTCCGGTCTGGCTCCGGCGCGCGTCGGTCTGACCTTGGTTCGCGTGGAGATCGTTCTCGGATTATCGAGCTGCATCTTCTGCAGGGATGTCATGAGCTCGATCTGCTTCCCGGGCGGCCAGACGATGTTGAACGTCGTCACGTCACTGACCTCGACCAGGTTGAACGTGAAGGACGTATTCACGCCGAAGTTGCCGCCTCCGCCGCCGCGAACGGCCCAGAACAGATCGTCGAAATGCGAGACGTCGGCGCTGACGCGGGTTCCGCTGGCCAGCACGATGTCCGTGCCGGCCAGGCTGTCGCACGTCAGCCCGGAATGCGTTGCGCCGAATCCCCAGCCGCCGCCGAGCACGAGGCCGCTCGTTCCAACGGTGGGACAGCGGCCGGAAGGCACCGCGAACGGTCTTGAGCGCAAGGCGTTTGCGACGTCCTGATTGCTGGCACCCCCCTGAACGAAGACCGTCCCTTTCTTCCAGTCAGGCGTGACGCCGTTCATCGGCTTGACGTCGATCAGCACTCCGTTCGTCGTGGAAAAGCCGGCGTAGCTATGACCGCCGGAACGAATGGCGAACGGTTTCGAATTTTCCTGCGCCCAGACGATGGACAGCCGCACGTCCTCATCGTTTGCGCACATCGCGATCGCCAGCGGCCGGACGTCGGTCCAGCGTGCGTTGTTCGGCCACGCGGCCATTGCATAGCCCATGTCTTCCGGGCGAATCCAGCGGCCTTTCAACTTAGGGACAGGTGTCAGGCGCCGGACGTGTGACGCGGCCGGTCGTGCGGCCAGTGCGGCGAGAGGCGTCAATCCCGCGGCAGCGCCGCCGGCAACGAGTGCACCCGTTTGCAAAAAATGGCGGCGGCTGAGGTCCGATGTGTCGGCCATAGATCCCCCTTCGTTTCCTGATGGTGAAGGATGATCTTACGGAAATCCGGCTCCCCTGACTACTGCCGAACGCCGCGGCGAGTTCTGATCTCGGGACGCATGTTCATCGCCGCTCGCCGGCGACTTCGCGGATGAGGTGCCCCAACATCTCGGGCTCCACCGGCTTCTGCACGTAGCGCTGGAATCCCGATGAAACGATGCGGGCGTGCTGCTCGGGACGGCCGTATGCGGTCAGCGCCATCGCCGGCACGTCACGGCCCAGCACCGGCTCGAGGTCGCGCAGTTTGCGGATCAGCGCGTATCCATCCTCGCCCGGCATGGCGATATCGCTGATGACGATATCGGCGGCGAACGTGCGCAACTCTTCGAGCGCCGCTGCTACGGAACCTTCCGCCCGAACCGTCGCGCCGAAGCGGCTCAGCGTTGCGGTCAACATGCTGCGAGCCTGCTCGTCGTCATCCACGATGAGGACCATGAGTCCGTGAAGATCGGGTGCCGGTCGCCGGCTGCTGGCTGCAGAGTCCTCGAGGATCGGCGACAGCGGAAGAGAGACGGTGAACGTCGCGCCTTTGCCCAGCCCGTCGCTGGCGACGTCGACGGTACCGTTGTGCGCCTCGACCAGATGACGAACGATGGCCAGACCGAGTCCGAGGCCGGGAGAGTGGTGCGCGTGGTCGCTCGCCTGCCGGAAACGTTCGAACACGTGATCGATGAACTCGGGGGAGATTCCATGGCCGGTATCCGTGACGCGGATCAGCGCCCGATCTCCGCTCCTGCGGAGCGACAGCGACACCGTCCCGCCATCGGGCGTGAACTTGATGGCATTGGACAGCAGGTTCCAGACGATCTGCTGCAGTCGCGTACCGTCTCCCCACACCGCGAGCGGCTCCTCTTCGATATCCGTTTGATATGTGAGGTTCCGCTCCCGAAGCGTTCCCGCAAAGTTCTGCTCTGCCGCGCGCACGAGCGGCTCGAGCTCGATCGCTCGGTACTCGAGATGCAACTTGCCCGCGATGATGCGGGAAACGTCCATCAGATCTTCGATGATCCTCGCCTGCACGCGGGTGCTGTTCTCGATCATCTCGATCGCAGAGGCGATCTCGTGCTCGTCATTCTGCGAATAGCGGAGGAGTTGAACCCAGCCGAGGATGGCCGTCATCGGCGTGCGGAGCTCGTGTGACAACGTGGCGATGAAATCGTCTTTGGCTTTGTTTGCCTCCTGAGCCTCGCGATAGAGCCGCGCGTTCTGAACGGCCGCGGAGGCCATATGGGCCAGCTGAATCAGAATCTCTTCGTCTTCATCGGTGAACTCTTCTTCGTATTTGTCGGAGAGCTCGATCAATCCGACGTTCTTTCCCTCACGCTCGATCAGCGGTGCGGCCAGCCATCCTCGCAGCGGGGGGTTCCGGCCGTCCGGAGGACCTTCCGAGCTCTCCAGATTCGCGGTCTCTTCCCCTGTCAGCTTGACGGTGCGGTTCGCATTGCAGACGAGGGATTCGATTCCCGACCCGCCGCCCGGCTTCAGATCGGCACCGCGCCATGCCGCATATTTGTCGGACAGAGAGACTGACGAAACAGCGCGATCCCAATCGCCGCCGATGAGGAGCGTCGTCCTGGCCTGATGCGCGCCTACGACTTCACGCGCCTGATCGGTGATCAACTGAAGGACATCCTCGAGCGACAGCGCGGACGCAATGGCCAGCGACGCCTCGGTCATTCCACGCAGCCGCTGCGCGAGGTGCCGCTCCCGCTCCAGCAGACGCTCACGTTCGCGCTGCGCTTCTTCCCGCTCTTTTCGTTCGCGCACTTCTCTCAGCGCACGCTCGACCGCGGGCACGAGTCGATCGAGACGCTGCTTGAGAACGTAGTCCGTCGCGCCGCTCTTGAGCGTGTCGATGGCGCGTTCCTCACCGAGGAAGCCGGAGACGATGATGAACGGCGTGTCGGGAGTGCGCTGCCGCGCGAGCTTGAGCGCGGAAAGGCCGTCGAAGGTCGGCAGAAGAAAATCGGCGAGGATGAGGTCGAAGACACCGTCTCCCAGGGCGGCGTCGAACGCCTCTCTGGAATCGACGACCAGGAGGTCGACGTGCAAACCGGCATTCGTGAGCATCGCGCGTGCGAGCTCGATGTCGGCGTGATCGTCTTCGAGAAACAGCACTCTCATTCTCGGCTCTCCCGCGTCCGTCATGGTTGCTTCCCCTACACCTCGCGGCGGTAACTTCCCGGGGGCGGCTCGTTGATGACGGCCCAGAACAGTCCGATTTGCTTGAGCGCGGTCACGAACTGCGCGAACTCGACCGGCTTGACGACGTAGGCATTCACACCGAGCTCATAGCTCTGCTCGAGATCGGGCGCCTCCGTTGAAGAGGTGAGGATGACGACCGGAACGGACTTCAGCTTGTCATCGGACTTGATCTGTCTGAGGACGTCGAGTCCGTGCACCTTCGGAAGCTTGAGGTCGAGGAGCACGACCGCGGGATTGCCCGGATGGCGCAGCCGGAATTGCGCGCGGCGATAGAGATAGTCGAGTGCCTCCTCGCCATCCCGAACAACCTGGACTTCATTCGCGAGGCGGTTCTCGGCAAGCGCGCTGAGGATCAGCTCAACATCTTTGTGGTCGTCTTCCACGAGCAGGATGCGATCAATTTCGGCCATCAGTCACCTCTTCTGCTTCATTCGGCAATGAGAAATAGAACGTCGCGCCTTCGCCGGGAACCCCTTCCGCCCAGGCTCGACCGCCGTGCCGCCGCAGGATGCGCTGGACGTGAGCGAGTCCGATTCCGCTGCCCGCGAAGTCCTCCGAACGATGGAGCCGCTGGAACACTTTGAAAAGTTTGTCGATGTACTGCATGTCGAATCCGATGCCGTTGTCGCGTACGCGAAAGGTGGTCTCCGTCGCCTTGCGCGTGCTGTCGATCTCGATGATCGCCTCCGGCCGGGTGGCGGTGTACTTCAGCGCATTGGAGAGGAGGTTTTTGACCACGAGGGCCATCATCGCGGGGTCGGCGATGATGGTCGGAAGCTCGCCGATTTTCCAGTCGACCGAGCGATCCGCCATGTCCGGCTCGAGCTCCCGGATCACCATGCGAACGAGCGCCGGCATGTTCACGCGTGAGCGGCGCATCTCGGCGCGCCCCATCCGCGCAAATGAGAGGAGATCGTCGACGAGTTTCCCGGCGTGACTGCTGGCTTCACTGATGTACTGAACGTATTTCTGCGCGTTCTCGCCGCACTGGTCGAGCGGTTCGCGCTGAAGAAGATCGGCGAATCCACTGAGATGCCGAAGCGGCGCGCGAAGATCGTGCGAGACGGAGTATGAGAACGCCTCGAGCTCCTGATTCACGGCTTCGAGCTGCTTGACCTGGTACTCGAGCGACTCGTTGAGACTGCGGATCTTTCCCAGGTATTGCGCGTTCCGCTCATTGACGCGGTGCAGCGCTTCCCGCGCGTCATGCTCGGACGTCGCGCGTTCTTCCAGCTTTCTGGCCTGCTCGATGGCCGTGGTCTCATGGACGTTGATGAGTTGTTCAAGCGTTTCGATCCGTCGCCGAAGGCTCTCGAGCGTCGGCTCTCCGATGGTCTGTGCATCCCCGGCGAACACGGGACCCTGGAACGAGGTCAGCGCGGTTCGCGTGCTGAGAGCGACCGGCTCGAACAGCTCAGCGACCTCTCCGGAAACCGGAACCGTGGTCAGAATGAGAATGGTGAAGACGTCACCGGCGCCGGTAATCCCGCCAAATCCGAGAATGGAGCGGATGTCGTAAGACGTCGCGAAATCATTCGGCAGATGTTCGCGGACGGTCGTTTCGGGGACATGAAACACGGTGGCCGGCGCGTCATCCAGGCCGAACCTGCGCATCAACCGCGAAACGTCCGGCATCGGCAGACCAACGCGGCCTTCGAACGGCACGCCCGAACTGACGCGTTGCGATGACGAGATCGAAAAGTTCCAATCCGGCTCCAACCCGGCGCCGGCAAGAACGCAGAGACAAACGTTGCCGCCGGAATCATCGGAAACCCTGTGCGCGAACTTCCGGCAGTCTGTCGGAATGGAGTCGAAAGGTCGCGTGACAAAGAAGCGCACCAGAGCGGAGGCGCGTGCGCCGTGGTGATCGCGCAGATCCTGGTAAAGAAAACTCACCATGCGCTGGGCCACCGTTTCCAGCGACGAGGTTTCTGTGCAACAACGTCGAAGTTGAGCACCGACTTCGAGCATGTCCGCGACAGAGAACTTTGTCAGATCATGCATTTCAAATCACGACGACAGAAGGCCGGCGACAGAATGTCGATTACTGCAAATAATAACATGCTGCATCAGGGGAAAGACACCAGTGAGTTCACCGATATCGAGCGGACTCAGCATGTTGCGTACCAGCGCGACGGCAGACTGTTCGATGAGAAGAGCGGCACGAACGTACGTGGCCTAAGCGCTGAATGTTACGTGCGTCTGGATTCAGGTACCTAGTAGCCACGCATCGGCTATCTTCGAAGCCGCGCCGCTTCCCTGCGTCGTAAACACGTCCATTGCATGCTCGTAGGCTCCGAGTGCTCCTTCCCGCCGAACGGGAGTCGGAATCCTGATGCGCATTAAGTCACCAGGTTCGACTTTCATCAATCCCTCCGGATATTGCCGGGCGATGCGTGACAGCGCGCGGCGGGCGGTCGAGCTCAGGAACGCCACAGCCCATGCTGCGCGTTCCTCCAGTTTCGGATTGCCCTCGAATTGGCCGACGTAAAGCGTGTTCGTCGCGGTCAGACCGCGCATTCGGTTCAAACACAAGACCGGACCAAGCTTAGACATCCCGCTCACAAATACATCTGCTTTCGGCAAGGTTGGAAGGCGATACCAGGCTTCACGGCGCGAAATCTTGTAGGCCGTCTTATTGACTACCGGCGAGCATTCATTGATGTAGGTGGCTACCTCCGCATTCAGCAGATCGTCCGAATGAGGAGCGAACAGCCACACGCGTTCGCGACGGCGCTTGAGCAGTTCCCAGTCTGAACGCACGAGCCACGGCTTCTTGATCTGACGTGCGCGAGTGACAACGCGTCGCAACGCGGCCTCCGGAATACGATGTTTGAGCCGGTCTTCTTCAGTGAGTAAGAACACGCTCGCATCGCCCGTGACGGTCCCGATTCGAACTTTCAGGATCTCCCCCAGTTCAGTGCCAGGTGCAACTCGTGGACGGATGGGCAAGCGACGGGTCGGCCCGGTATGGCGCAACGTCAATGCCGCAATCGCTTCTCGCACGTCCTTGACCTCGACGCGCTGAACGGTTGCGCTCGCCCGTTTGTAGCCGGTAGCAATGAGGACGACGTTCGCATCTCTGACGTTGTCGCACATCGGTTCCCGGCTGCGAACCACTCTCACCGAAGAAAACCAGCGGCCGATTCCTCGACGAAGTTTATCCGCGTACGCCGCATACTCCCATGCCGCAGGAAGCAGGAAGGCCAGCGATCCGCCTTCCCGCAGCAGTTTTACAGAAGACACTAGGAAGACCGCCCAGCAATTGGCCCGTCGATCAAACGTTATCCGTCGAAACCGTAGCTCAAGTGCGCGATCACGCGCCACTT
Source organism: Acidobacteriota bacterium (assembly GCA_025463165.1). Classification (GTDB taxonomy): domain Bacteria; phylum Acidobacteriota; class Thermoanaerobaculia; order Gp7-AA8; family Gp7-AA8; genus JAOBAU01. Next base: position 9,696 of record JAOBAU010000462.1, read on the forward strand.
TGGGTGCGCGCGCGAGCGAGATATACGGCGGATTCGCAACAACACGGTCGAAGCGTTCATGGGTGGCCCGAGCCCAGGTCAGGAATTCAGTGCCACGACTCACGTTGGCCAGATGGTCTGCCGGGCCGGACATCGGATCAAGATCCAGCCCACGGATGCGTTCTCGTGCTACGCCTGCGCGTTGCAGCGCCTCAAGAAGGGCGCCTTGGCCAACGCATGGCTCTAGCCACCGTAAGTTGGGCGCATCACCGAGCACCTGTACCAAAGCGTCAGCCAGGTCCGGTGGCGTGGCGACGCAGCAGCGCCGAAAATGCTCACCCGTCAGTTCGCTCATCGCTCCCTCGAAAATAAGTCAGCATCGGGCTTCGCAATTTTCAGCGTCATCCACGGGGAACCTGCCTCGCTCAAGCGGTCGATCTGCCATTTGAGCAGCCGCTCCAATCGATCCTCCTGAACGCGCTTCCACCTTCCTAAAGCCCCCGCATTCCGAAGAAGCTCTTGCTGCCAGCGGTTATGGAACAACTCACCAAGGACGAACTCCAGGGATGCCGCAGGCGTGAACAGGATCGCGGGAAGCCTGGGAACGGGAAGGCTTGCCGGAAAGGGGGGATCTGCGCTCTCCCCGAGAATCTGCGCATGAACGTAGCAGCCGGGCGAATCGTGGGCTCCCAGTTCGAAGCGCCAGGTTGCCAAGACATCACCACGCGAGGCGTCACGGATCGTTATCTTCGTAGACGCGTTGCCGGAAACCTCGAACAGCTTCGCTTCCTGCCTCTTGGCGCCCGGAGGAGGAACGCGCTTGACCTGCCACGTTGACGTGACTTCTCCAACGACCTCGTGGACTCCCCGGCGCCGTCCAATTTCGTATTCTCCGCTACTTTTCTCGGTCACCACCGGCTCGTTCTCCGGGATCTGCCAGTTGTACTCGGTGTCAGTCGGTACGGCCCGGATGGCTTCAAGCGTTTCCCTAAGCAGCTCAAGCCGGCGTCGACCATCGCGACTAATCAGCCGGTAAGCCAACGTATCGATCGCCTGAAGTTCATCGAGAATGTCGCGAAACCTGAAGAGGAGGTTCGTCATTCTTTCGGACTGATCAGCGCTCGGTCGGCGGTCACCACGAAATCGGCGGCAAGCGGATCGCATGAAGCACGCGTCGCTTCAATCCATGGTCGATCCGCGAAGAGCGGCCAATCGTCCAGTTGAATCTCTATAGCGTCGCCTGCGTCGATCAGCCGGTGAGGACGATACTGTTCGTCCAGCGCCACAACCGGATCTTTGGGGGACGCGACAAGCCCCGGCGCAATCTTCCGAAGACCGCCGAGTACCGCCTTGCGATCGAACGGGTTCCCGGCACTCAGTTCCCACAACCAGAGATTCACTCCCGCGCGCCACCATCGGCGGTCGACGAAGTCGTGCAGCAGCCCCTTGTAGGCGACCGGCTCCAGCGAAGCGGCCAACGCGGATCCGGCCGTCGCAAGCTCGGCCCGAAGCGAATCAACAGACACGCCCAATCGGGCCGCCAGATACAAATCACCGAGCACGAAGGTGGGATATGGCAGGATTCGCTGTGCGATCCACCTCAAAAACGACAGGCCGTGAGTGGCGGTCGCAAGATCGCGAATAGGAGGCAGGCAACTCTCCACATCCTCATCCGCCGCACTAAGCCACGGAGCATCGACGTCCAATGCCAGCAGGCGATGTACCAGTGGTCGTCGTCCTTCGGGGCGATCGAGAGGCCAGTGCTCCGGCAGAGCTGCAACTGCATGAGCGAGGGAGCGGATGCGATTGACACCTGCTGCCGTCGCGTCTTTTCTGAACGCCCATTCAAGATTATGCAGCCGGGCAATGATCTGCTCACGCGCGTCCGTCGGGACGCCTGCCGAGAGCTCTGATAGGTCGGCGGCGTGCAGTGCAAATGCCGTTGGCCGGGATCGGCGCGTCAGGACATGCCCGCGCAGGACACTCGCGAGCGCAAGGCCGTTCAGCGGCTTTACTGCGATCGCATCAAGGTTGTCGCGTTCCGGCCACTCATCGAGTCTGTAGTCCACAAGCACGAGATCCGCGTCCTCAAGGTCGTCGATCGTGACTTCGTGGCAGTACCGCACCAAGAACTCATCCGCGCCGGCCTGCAGCTTGAGGCCCGCTACCGAGTCGGGCTGATCGTCGACGATAAGAACCGTTGCCATAGCTCAGCCTCGTGGAAAAACGATCTCAACTGCGGTGGCGTATCGCGCCTGTGGTTTCACGAATGTGATTTCGGCACCGTACTCTTCAAGCATCTGGCGGGTAATCGGTAACCCCAACCCCATGCCGTAGCCAAGTTTCGGGTCTGAAACAGCGCTCCCGGATTCGAACGGCCGAAACCATCGCTCGCCGTCAGCGGGGTCCACCTCGATCCCCGTATTTTCGATACGCACCACTGCCCCCCCATCTTTTGCTGTCCGGCCGTGAGCGTAGACCTTCCCCTTTGTTCCTGCCGCCTTAACGGCGTTTGTCAGCAAATTTGAAAACAGCATCGTGGCTTCAGCTGGAAACATCGGTGGGGTCCGAAGATCCGCCGGAATGCTGTTACGAATGTCGATCTGTTGCCGAGCTGCCTGTTCCGCGACAAGTCGCGCCGCCGAATCGAACATGTCTCCAACCGGTAGCCTGCGGCGGCGACGACGTGCGTCAGGCGTGACAACATCAATGAGAAACGACGCTTGCTTTTCGACCTGCCTGCGAAGGTCGCCTACCGACTTCGCAATCTCACCAAGGCGTTGCCGTTTCGGTTTGTCGCTCTCCTCCGAACGCAATGAATTCAGCGCCGACTCAACGCCTTGAGCCATTGTCAAAACAGCATTCAGCTCATGAACGAATGCAGCAAGCTGGGCACCGAGCGAGGCAAGGACTCGCATCATCGCCGCTTCCTCGGAAAACGACCGCGCCTGCACCTCCAGCTCCTGCAGTTTCACGGCTGCGGCGGAAATATGAGGGCCTGCGTCAACGATCTGTCCTCGTTCAGAAAGAGTGCGAGCAGTCGTCACGAGCGCGTTCGCTTCGCTTACCAACGCGGTAAGACTTGCAGTGCCACGCAGCTCAACCTCGTCAGACGCACCGACGCGTTCCCTGCGTCTCTCCTCCCTCCGTGGCGCCGTTGCCGAGGCGTGGGCGCGAGTGGCCAAATGGATGCCGCCGCGTACGATGCTTACTAGCGCGTCGAAACTGGCATTCGGCAAGAATCCTTCACGGTTGATCAGCATCTCCAAGCCTCGTGCTTCGTTCGTGAGAAGGAACACGGCTCCGAAGAAGTGCTTTTCCGCCAGTTGCAGCAGACCGAGGTTCTGATCTGTGTCGTCAGCGTCGGTTGCCGCCAGCGTGGTGGCGCGATCGATTACGCTCCTGCTTCGCTCCACAACATCCCGGTTCAGTGAGAGCCAATCGCTTCTCC
>JAOBAU010000006.1 GCA_025463165.1 Acidobacteriota bacterium
AGCTGATCGAACGGCTTCGTCGTCGTGTTTTTGAACGTGAAGGTGCCGAGCACCGCCGTGCCGGGCTCGCTGCCGGTGCCGCCCGATTTGTGATCGACGATACTGCCGCCGGCGCGGAGGTAATGACGCCCGCGCGACCATGACAGCGTGTCGGAGAACTGCGCCTGGCGGCCGGTGAGTGCCGAGAGCCGCGACTGGCCGATCGTGAACGGCACCGAGCCGGCGCGCGTGTACGTCGTCGAAAGCCTTTCCGCTTCCCAGTGCGAAACCGGATCGCCGTTCAGATACGCGAAGCGCGCTTCGTTGAGCAGGTTCGCGTTGAGGATCGACGTGTGATTGAGCTGCGACGTCCACGTCTTGCGCGAGAAGCGGCGTGCGACGCTCGGCGCGCTCGTGCCGCCGACCGCGTCCTGCGGATTGTCGTCGTAGAAGCGATCGACGTTGGTCCGCAGCATCAGCTGCTGATTCGTCGTCAGCTCGTGATCGAACTTGCCGCTGATGAGCGTCTGTCGATAGTGACCGGTCCAGGCGAGATCGCCGTCGGCCGGCAGCACGAACGCGGGGAGCGAGCTCGAAAGAAACGTGGTGCGATCCTGCTGCGTGTATTCGGCGGTGAGGAAGAAGAAGGTGCGGTCCTTCACGAGCGGTCCGCCGATCGTGCCGGAGTACTGGCGCAGCGCGTCGGGGATGTCGACCGGATTGATTGCGGTGAGCGTCGATGGCGTGACGCAGGTCGAGACCGACGGTGCGCAGTAGCCGCTGGTCGAGAAGCGTTTGGCCTGCATGCTGCCGAGGCGATTGTTGAAGAGCAGCTCGCCGTGCAGGTCGTTGGTGCCTGACTTCGTGACGATGTTCACCGCGGGGCCGGCGGTCCAGCCGTACTCGGCGGAGAAAGCGTTCGACAACACCGTCACTTCCTGCACGGAGGCGATCGGGACGATGGCCATCATCGTCTGGCGTCCCCACGCTTCATCGTTGTTGGAGCCGTCGAGCGTGACGGTCGTCGTGCGGCGCGAGCCGGCGCCGGTCGTGAAGTAGGTCTGATTGACGAAGAGATCGCCGGTCCCTTTCGCCTGGCGGAAAGCGGAGCTGAGCAGCGGGAGCGAGGTGAGCTTGCGGCCGAGGATTGGCGTGGCGTCGATCAGTTTGCTGTCGAAACGCTGGCCGATTTGCGGATCGGCGCGGACGCCCTGCGTCGTGCCGAAGACGGTCACTTCCGCTTTGCCGGTGCCGACGAGCAGCGCGACTTTGATCGTGGCCGCTTCGCCGGAGCGGAGCGTGATGTTGCTCCGCTCTTCGCTGCCGAAGCCGTCTTTCGAAACGCGGACGGTGTAAGTGCCGGTGAGCGAGAGCGCGGGAAAGGTTGCGAGGCCGTCGCGACCTGAGGTGAGGTCGCGCGCGGCGGCGGTGGCGTTGTTGACGATGGATACCTGGGCGTCCGGCACGATGGCGCCGGCCTGGTCGACGACGACGACGATGATCGTGCCGGTGTTCGGCGTCTGCGCGGCGAGTGTGGCCGCGATGAATGTGATGAGTACGATCAGCCGGCATGCACGCCGGGCTGAAGATGAGACGAGCGTCTGCATCGACTTCTCCTTCGATTGAGTGCTGTCGAGGGGCGGGCGCGAGAGGAGGAGCTAGACGTTCCTGCGGCTGCAGACCAGAAGGAGATCGACGGAGATCGCGAGCTCGGATTTGCGCGCGTGGTACTTCGCGGCGGGCTGCCGCGTTTGCGCGATTGACGGCGCCGCGACTTCGTTGACGGCGGGAGTGAGGAGCGGGTCGGCATCGCTCTCGATAATTGTGAGCCGGCCGATGGAGGTCGATGGCTTCGTCGCCGACGACTGCTGCGTGACGCCGAAGCCGCTGCGCGCGCCGTCGGCCCAGGAGAGCACGTCAGGATCGCCGTCGCGCGCCGCTTCACCGCGCCGGAGTTGCAGCAGGCGAGGGACGATGACTTCCGCGTTCGCATCGCGCTCGATGGAGAACGAGCCGTGCGGCTCAAAGTGCGTTTCGCGTTCCTCGTTGCCGGCGCGAATCAGGATGCGCGCGTCGCGCGTGCTGACGTTCGGGACGACGAAGGTGAAGCGCTGCAGATGGATGTCGAGGTGAGGCGTGACGCGGAACGCGTAGTACTTCCCGCCGTCGATGGAAAGGAATGCTTCCCACTCTTCGGTCGCGGGCGGGAGTTGAGCAGCGGACCAGCGGAGCTCGGCGAACGTGCCGCCGCGCAGCGTGGTGCCGTTCGCCGGCGCGACGAGCTGCAGCGAGGATGCCTCTGCGATCGAAGCGAACGCAAAGAGAGCTACCGCGAGCAGCGAGCGGGTTACGCGCGACATGGAGTGCGGCGGATGATACGCCACGTCACCCTGAGCTGCGAAGACAGCGAAGGGTCGCAACCGGCGAGCGCATCCTGAGCTCCTTCAGTCGCGCAGGATGACATCGCTTTGCGGCAGACGGAAGAACGCGCACGCCATCGTTGCCAATCTGGCAATCAGCGTGCAAAACGTTGCCGGACTGGCAAGGCGCGTGCAGGCTCTCCCTTCAGTCGAATCACATCCTTCCCGTCGAAACGGAGCCCGCCGCGGCCCCACAACAGGCAACGTGGGGTAAAGAATGCTCCGTTTCTTTGGCGTTTCCGCAATTGTTCTCTGCTTCGCTGCCTCGTCCTTATGCGCCGACGCCCCCGGCGCCGCAATCTATAAAGCAAAGTGCGCTTCCTGTCACGGCGCCGACGGCGCCGGCAAAACGCCCGCAGGCAAAACGATGAAAGTGCGCGATCTCTGCTCGACAGACGTGCAGAAATTAACTGACGCCGAGCTGACGAAAGTGATCTCCGACGGCAAGGGAAAGATGCCGGCCTATGCGAAGAAGCTGTCGGCGGACCAGATCAAATCACTCGTCGAAATGATCCGCACGATGGCAAAGAAGTAGTGCCATGCTGACGTCGGCCACGCTGGTCGGTACTCTCGTCGTCTTTGCGGCGGCGATGGCGATCGTTATCGCGTTGCGTCCCTCGATTACGAACAGTACCGGCGGGAAGATCTTCGCGTTCGCGGCGCTGCTCGTCGTGCCGGTGCTCGCCGGAACGGCCGGAGTTTCCGAGCACGTCGAGAAGTCGAAAGAGACCGAATTCTGTCTCTCCTGTCATGTGATGGAGCAATACGGAAAGAGTCTCCATATTGACGACCGCGCGCACATTCCGGCCGTTCATTTCCAGAACCATCTCGTGCCGGCCGACCGCGCCTGTTTCACCTGCCACACGACCTACACGCTCTTCGGCGACTACAAGGCCAAGATCCACGGGTTACGGCACGTCTACGTGCAATACCTCGGCACAATTCCGGCGCAAATCAAACTGTACGAGCCGTACAGGAACCGGGAATGCCTGCACTGTCACCTCGGCGCGCGGTCGTTTGAGGAAGGCGCAACACACAATCTCGAACCGGCCACGCTGCCGGCCGTGAAGGCAGGCAAGGTCTCATGTATCAGCAGCGGCTGCCACGACACCGTGCACGACGTCGCGAATTTGAATAAACAGACGCTCTGGCCGGGGGCGACAAAGTGATGGAACGCGGCCTCCGCTTCTCCGCAATCTTCATTTCGGCCGGACTGCTCGTCGAGCTCTTCACACTTTTCTCCGCGCGCCCGACCGCCTTCATCCTTTTCGTCGGCCTCGGCGGTCTGTTAATCGCAGCCGGGATCGTCCTGTATCTCTTCACGCTCCTGCGTGACCTCGTGCCGCGGAAAGAAGGGACGCCGTGAAATACGTCGCCGTAGCAATTCTTACGACGCTTTTCGGCGGCGCGATCGCTACGACCTCCGTGCGCACGCGGCCGTCGGCCTCTCCATCTCTTCGTCCCGCATATTCGCCGGATCAACTCGAGGCATACCTCGGCGCAGCGGCCCTCGCGTACATCCGTCCCGGACTGAAGATTGTCGTGAATTCGGTGACGATCGGCAGCGATCGAAAGCCGGTCGCCGATCTCACGCTCACGGACAGCCTCGATCAGCCTCTCGATCGCCTCGGTAAAGTAACGCCCGGCGCAATCTCCATCAGTTTCGTCCTCTCCTGGTACGACCCGATTACGCAGAATTACACCTCGTACGTCACGCGCACGGAAACCGCCGGCGCCGGAACTCCGCATGCGGGTGCGACGGCGATCCAGGCGGCGGCCGACTCCGGCGGGACATTCACCGATCTCGAGACCGGCCACGTGAAATACGTGTTCGGGACCGCGCTGCCCGTCGGATTCGACGGCTCGAGGACGCATACGCTCGGCATTTATTCGACGCGCAATACAACCGACATCGCCGGTAAGAACTATTACGCAAACGTCGAGCACGATTTCCGGCCCGACGGGAACGCCATCGCCATTACGGCAACGTGGGACGAGATCCGCCAGGCGTCGAGCTGCAACAACTGTCACGATCCGCTCGCCGCCCATGGCGGAGCACGTCAGGACGTGAAGCTCTGCGTCTTATGCCACAGCCCGCAGACGACCGACGCGCAGAGCGGCAATACGGTCGACTTCAAGGTGATGATTCACAAGATCCATTCCGGGAAAACGCTGCCGAGCGTCGTGGCCGGAACGCCGTATCGCATTTATGGCTTCGGAGGCGCGATCATCGATTTTTCGACGGTCGGCTATCCGCAGGACATTCGCAATTGCGCGAACTGCCACGAGGGGACCGACGCCACGAGAAAGCCGTCCAAGGGTTTCTCCTGGTACACCGCTCCGGCGCCTGCGGCGTGCGGCTCGTGCCACGACGATATTGACTGGACGACGGGAGCGAATCATCCCGGCGGCGCGCAGCCGAATGATGCCGTTTGCGCGCGTTGCCACATTCCCTGGAGCGGCCAGGAATTCGACGCGTCGATCCAGGGCGCGCACACCGTTCCATACCGCTCCGCGCAATTGAAGGGGATTTCGGCGGCGATTGTCAGCATCGCGAACCTCGCGCCTGGAAAGAAGCCGACCGCGGTCTTCGATTTGAGAAATTCGGACCATACGCCGATCGACGGCACGAAACTCCTCGCATTCGCGCCGATGTACGGCGGGCCGACCACGAACTATGCGACGTTCGTTCGTGAAAGCGCGCTTGCGACGAACAACGCGCGCGGCAGTTTCGACGCCGCGACCGGATATACCTCTTATACGTTCAATACCGCGCTGCCGGCGAATGCGGTCGGGACGTGGAGCGTCACCGCCGATATCGAGCGCGCGTTTTCGCTGCGGCGCGCGGACGGCAAGCCGAACGTCACCGGCGTCGAGTCGACGATGAATCCTGTGAGCTACGCGTCCGTTGACGGCTCCCTGCTGTCGCCACGCCGCACCGTCGTGACGATCGCACAATGCAACGTCTGTCATGACTCGCTCCGCCTGCACGGCGGTCAGCGTCTCAACACGGAAGAGTGCGTGGTCTGCCACAACCCGACGAAAGGGGATGAAGACCGCCGTCCCGCGAGTGCCGCTCCCGCGGAATCGATCTCGTTTCAGCGCCTCGTGCATCGCATTCACACCGGCGAGAATCTGACGCAGGATTTCACCGTCATCGGCTTTGGCGGCAGCGTGAACAATTTCAATGAAGTGCGTTATCCGGGCGATCGCCGGAACTGCGCGAAGTGTCATACCGCGACGTCATTCACGCTTCCGCTGCCGTCGAACCTGAGCTTCGTGACGACGCTGCGCGATTTCTACACGCCGCAGGGTCCGGTCGCCGCCTCATGCCTCGGCTGTCATGACAGTCGCGATACGGCCGCGCATGCATATCTGAATACGACGACGTTCGGCGGCTCGGCTCCGGCCGAGGCGTGCGCGACATGCCACGGAACCGGAAAGGAGTGGGAAGTGGCGAAAGTGCACGCGCGATGAAACTTCACGCCGGTGGCGTCGCTGCCGTTCTGTTGTTGCTCGTGCTGACGCCGGCTTTCTCCCGCGGACAGCAGACGGCGGTTCCGCCCGTTGCCACCGCGACCGCGGCTGAAGCGGAAGCGCTGCCGTCGTGCGCCGATTGTCACGCCGATCAGGCGAAAGCATTCGGCATGAGCGCAAACGGACACGGCAAAGCTCCGAAGAATGAGTCCGTTCCAAATGCCGCATGCGAGGTGTGTCACGGCGACGGCAAAGCGCACATGGAAGCGGGCGGCGACAAGACTTTGATCGTCGTTCCCGCTGGTCGAGCCGGCGCTGACAAGGCGTGCCTTTCGTGTCATGACCTCGTCACGAATCGCATCTCGCGTCACACCGGCGCGCATGCGAATTCGGCCGCCGTGAATTGTCTGACCTGTCATTCCATCCACAAGTCCGAGCTGCGTGTGGCGCACCTCCTTGTGAAACCTGAGCTCGCGCTTTGCGCGACGTGTCACGGCACGCAGGCCGCGTCATTTCGCAACAAGCCGTATGCGCATCGCATCGGTCGCGCCGGCCTCGAATGCTCCTCGTGTCACGAGCCGCATGGACGGCCGGGTCGCGAGAGTCTGCGGCTGACGCGCGCCGGCGAGATGCCGTGTGCCAGCTGTCATTTCGAGAAACGCGGGCCGTACGTTTTTCAACACGCGGCGAACTCCGGCGGCGACTGTCTCAGTTGTCATGAACCGCACGGTTCCTCAAATCCGCGGATGCTGAAACGCGCCACGGTCGCGCAGCTCTGCATCGAATGTCATTCACCGATTGCGGCCGGCGCGCTCGGCTCGCAGCCCCCTTCGTTCCACAACCTTTCGCTGCCGCGCTATCAGAACTGCACGACGTGTCACGTCGCCGTGCACGGCTCCAATCGCGATCCGCAACTGCTTCGATGAGGACGAGCCGCCGATGACGATCTCTCGATATCTCGCGCCGGCCCTGCTTGTGCTGGCGTTCGCATTCGACGCTCGCGCACAGGAAATCGAAGCCGGCTTTCGATTCGTCCACGTCAGCGGCAATGAGGAGATGTACCGCACGCAGGTCAACGAGCGCAGCGGATTCCTGATCCGCTCATTCACGCTGTTGACGACCGAGCCCGGACTCTTCGATCGTCTTCGCATCGATGCCGGCGATCTCGGAGCAGGTCCGGCCGGTTCCCTGCGCATCGAGGCGGACAGGAACGACCTCTATCGTTTCCGCCTCGGCTATCGCCACATCGACGCGTTCAGCGGCGACGGAACGATTCCAGGTCAGCACACGTATCAGCGGACCAGTCACGCGCTCGATGCGGATCTCGATCTGCTTCCCGGTCGCAGCGTCACGCCGTTCATCGGGTTTTCCGTGAATCGTTTGAGCGGTCCCGGAACGACAACGGCCACGCTCGGCGGCGACGAGTTTCGCCTGTCGCAGAAATTCAGGCAGAACGAACAGGAGGTCCGTGCCGGCGCAGGATTCAATACGGCCCGGTTCTCCGGGTCGGCGACGCAGGGATGGCGGCGAGCGCGCGGTTCGGAATCGCTCACGCTTTCCGGAACTGATGCCGCCGCATTCACTCGCGAAGATCGCACGCGCACGAGCACGCCGTTCACGAGCGTCTTCGTCACCGGACAGCTGTCGAAACGGCTTCGCGTCGTCGGCGATTACGTTCGCTTCGCCGCCGATTCATCGGGCGAGCTGACCGAGGCCGTGGAAGGATCGTTCGTCTCGTTCGCGCTCAGCCGGTTTTTCGCGGGGACGTCCGAAACCGCATCGTCGAGTGCGAAGAACACGACGTGGCGTGGCGGCGGACGCGCGGAATTCACGTTGTATGACGGCGTCGTCGCGTTTGCCGGCTATCAGAAGGAACATCGCGATCTCGAAGGGAGCGCACTGATCGACACGCTCTATCTGCAGACGCTGACGTTCGGCGGCGTCGATCCGCGCGACATTCAGGTCGTGCTGAATGCGAAAAGCTCAATGGCACGCGACGAAGATGCCGCGAGCGTCGGCGCATCCGCGCGCGCCCTCGGGCCGTTCGCAGTTCGCCTCGAATATCGCGAAACGAAACAGAATCTGTCGGTCGCGCCCGACCTGCTCGAGATCGTCGTGCCCGGCAGCCAGAGCGGCGATTTCGAGCGGCGCATCCGGATGCTCGACACGAGCGCATCGTTTGCAGCGTCGGGCTTCACGCTCGGTGCCGCGTGGCGTCGCGACCGCGCCGGCGACCCGATCTTTCGCACCGACTTTCGCGATCGCGACCGGCTGCGGCTGCGCGCCGTCTGGAGCGCGCCGAAATGGATTCGGGCCGGCATCACGACCGAACGAACGACGCAGTCAAACGCGCAGCCATGTATCGATCTCGACGGCACGGCGCGGCAAACGAGCGGCGACGTCGAGGTCATCCCGCGCGAGGGCGTCGCGTTCCGCGCATCGTTGTCGCGTTTCCGCGCCGATCATCGCGTCCTGATCCGGCGGCCGGAAAACTTCACGACCGAACCGTCCGTTTACGCCGAGGATGGCAAATCTCACGAAGGTGGAGTGGCGCTGAATCTGGCGCCGCTGTCACTCGACGCCAGCGCGGCGCGCTTCATCAATCGCGGAACGACTTCGTTCGAGATCCATCGAGTGCGCGTGCGGCTCGGATTCGATCTGCCGGCGAAGACGAAGACCACGCTGATCGCCGAGTATGGTGAGGACAAGTTCACACAGCGAAGCGCCGACTACGCCAACTTCAACGCCACGCGATTCGGATTCTTCATTCGATATCGTCCGTCGTTCTGAGCGGGTGCGTTCCGACGGGTGCGGCGGCGCGCGCGTGATCGGTCTTTCGCGTGACGGCGGCGACGGCGCGAATCAGGTCCTGCGGCAAGAATGGCTTCTTCAGGTAATCGTCGAAGCCGGCAGAGAGAGCCAGCTGTTGTTGCAGCGGTCCGCCGTATGCGGTGAGTGCAATGGCGGGGATCCGAGCGCTCTCGTCGTCGCGGTCGCGAACGCGACGTGCGAGGGAGTGGCCATCTTCCTCGGGCATGGCAATGTCGCAGACGAGGACATCGAAGCGTTGCTCGGACAACTGCGCAAATGCTTCGTCCGCGCCCGCGGTCGCCACTACGATCGCTCCCGCGCCGTGCAACGCCGTGGCGATCAACTTTCGCAACTCAGGCTCGTCATCGACCACCAGTACGCGGATGCCCTTTACGTAAACCCGTTCTGCTCGCACGGGCTCGGATGCCGAATCATCGAGCGTCGAAGAATCTCTCTGCAGCGTCGCCGGAAAATCGCGTACCGGAAGCGAGACGAGAAATGTCGAGCCCCAGCCCGGCCCTTTGCTTTCCGCTCGGACCGTACCGCCATGCATCTCCACCAGCTGCTTGACGATCGAGAGTCCGAGACCGAGTCCGCCATGCGCGCGCGTGCTGGTTCCCGTCTCCTGGCTGAGTCTTTCGAACACATGATTGAGGAAGTCGGCGCCGATCCCTTCTCCCGTGTCACTCACCTCGACGTCGATACGCGTGTCCGTTGAGTTGACACGAACGCGAATACTTCCTCCTGCCGGGGTGAATTTCACGGCGTTTGAGAGGAGGTTCCAGAAGATTTGCTGGAGCCGTGTCGGATCGCCATACACGCGCGATGCGTCGCGCGCGAACCATGTTTCGATCCGGATGTTCTTGTTTTCCGCAGCGGGACCGATCGCTTTGATGGTCAGGTTCAGCGTGGCGATGACGTCCACCATTTCGCTGTGCAGCTTGAGTTTGCCTGTGAGGAGGCGGGAGACATCGAGCATGTCGTCGATGAGGCGTGACTGTGCTTTCGCCGACTCTCGAATGGAGTCGATGGCCGCGCGCTGCGTTTCCGGATCCAGTTCGCCCATGACGAGAAGTTCGGACCAGCCGAGAATCGACGTGAGCGGCGTCCGAAGCTCATGGGAGCTTGTGGCCAGAAACTCGTCCTTGGCGCGGCTGAGAGTTTCGGATTCACGATACTGGCGGACGAGATTCTCCTCGACGCTCTTCCGATCGTCGATGTCGGTGCTCGAGCCGATCCACGCGGTGATGTTTCCTTGCTCATCTCGCATCGCAGAGGCGCGGGTCAGATGCCAGCGATAGACGCCGCTCCTGCTGCGAAAGCGGCACTCGTGTTGAAACGGTTCGCCTGTGGCGACGGAGTGGCGCCAGAGCCGCGCGTGCTCTTCGCTTTCCTCTGCATGCGTAAAGGACCACTGTCCCTCATCGAAAGCCTGCGCTGCATCGAGTCCCGTGAATTCCGCAAACGACCGGGTCGCGTAGTCGACGTCGCCGCTCGGTGTTGCCGTGAAGATCATCAGTGGCATTGATTCGGCGAGGAAACGAAACCGTTCATTGCTGATGCGACTTGCTTCCTCCGCCCACTTCCTGTCACTTATGTCGCGAATGTTGCACTGAATGACCTTCTCGTTGCCCACCATGTAGGAGTTGCTGACGAACTCCACCTCGACGCACTTCCCCTGTTTTGTTTCGAGCGGCATGTTCTCGTAGCGGATGTAGCCGGTGTCCTTCAACTGCTCCATCGCCGCCTTGCTCTGCTCTTTGTCCGAGAACAGTCCGATCTCCCAAAGCTCCTTTCCGATCAATTCATCCAGGGAGTACCCAAGCAGGTCGATCAGAAAGGGATTGGCGTCCATGATTTTCCCGCTGTCTTCTTCGAGGATGAGGATTGCATCCTGTGCCGTCTCGAAGAGCCGCCGATAGCGCGCCTCTGAGGCCTTGAGGGCATGAGCCGTTTCGGCGCGCTCTCTGATGTCGCGGATGTTGCATTGAATGACCTTGTCGGAACCGACCATGTAGGAGTTGCTGACAAATTCGACCGCGACGCATTCTCCCTGTTTAGTCTTCAGAGGAATGTCGTCGTAGCGGATGTAGCCTTCCTTCTGGAGTTGCTCCATCGCTGCCTGGCTCGCCTCTTTGTCGGAGAACAGACCGATCTCCCAAAGCTCTTTCCCGAGCAACTCGTCGAGGGGGTAACCGAGCAACCGGATGACGAACGGATTCGCGTCGATGATCGTCCCCGGCCGTTTCTCTGCATCCAGGATCAGGATTGCGTCCTGCGCGGTTTCGAAGAGCCGCCGATATCGAGCTTCGGAGGCTTCCAGACTGGAAAGCCGGGATGGATGGTTCACGGAATTCATGGAGTAAGACCTTGCAAAACGGTGTCCGTCGAGCCGAGGCCGCCTGTCATGGCGGGGCAACTGCAGGAAGTTTCATGTTTCCAGGGAGATGTCCATGACTACTGCTGAGCTCATCGAGGCGCCGTCGAGCGTCGCCACTGCATCCAACAGCACCACTATGAAAGCGCTTGTCTATCTCGGTCCCGGCAAGCGATCCTGGGAGGAAAAGCCGCGACCTTCCATTCATGAACCGGGCGATGCAATCGTACGCGTGACGACGTCGACGATTTGCGGAACCGATCTGCACATCCTCAAGGGAGATCTTCCCGCCGTGCCCGCTGGACGCATTCTCGGTCACGAAGCCGTTGGTGTCGTCGAGCAGGTCGGGACCGGCGTGTCGAAGTTCCGCGTCGGCGATAAGGTCCTTGTGTCATGTGTCACGGCCTGCCTGACGTGCGACTTCTGCAGAAAGCAAATGTATTCGCACTGTCGGACCGGCGGCTGGATTCTCGGCTGCATGATCGACGGCACCCAGGCCGAATTCGTGCGCATCCCGCACGCCGACGGAAGTCTCTACAGTCTGCCGGCCGGCGCGGATGAGGAAGCGATGGTGATGCTCAGCGACATTCTGCCGACCGGTTTCGAGTGCGGAGTACTGAACGGTCAGGTGAAGCCTGGCGACACGGTTGCCATCGTCGGCGCGGGTCCGGTCGGACTCGCCGTTCTGCTGACGGCGCAGTTCTATTCACCCGCGGCGATTTTCATGATCGATCTCGACGACAAGCGGCTGGCCGTAGCCGGTCAGTTCGGCGCGACGAATGTGATCAACAGCTCCGATGGCAATGCCGCCAAACGTGTCATGGAATTGACTGATGGCGGCGGCGTCGACGTGGCCATCGAAGCCGTCGGCGTCCCGGGCACCTTCGGCATCTGTCAGGAGATCGTCGCGCCCGGCGGACGGATCGCGAACGTCGGCGTGCACGGCAAACCGGTCGAACTGCATCTCGAAAAACTGTGGGACCGAAACATCACCATTACGACGCGACTGGTCGACACGGTCACGACGCCGATGCTGCTTAAGATCGTTCGCTCGGGAAAGTTGCAGCCGGCGAAACTCGTGACGCATCGCTTTGCGATGAGCGACATCATGAAGGCGTACGACACGTTCGGAAATGCGGCAAAGGAAGGCGCACTGAAAGTGGTGCTGTCGAACTGAGAACGGTCCGGCGCGTGCTCACGCGCCGGACCGAATGCAGCCTCACTCGTACCGCAGCGCCTCGATCGGGTTCAGTGCCGCCGCTTTCCGCGCCGGGTAGTAGCCGAAGAAGATGCCGACCGCACCCGAAAATCCCACCGCCACGAGCATGATCAGCGGCGAGATCACCGTCTCCCAACCGGTGAAATGGCCGACCAGTTTTGCGCCGCCGATGCCGAGGATGAGTCCGGCGACGCCGCCGAGAATCCCCATCACGATGCTCTCGACGAGGAACTGCGTCAGCACGTCGGAGCCTCGGGCGCCGATCGCCATCCGGATGCCGATCTCGCGCGTCCGCTCCGTCACCGAGACGAGCATGATGTTCATGATGCCGATGCCGCCGACGAGCAGCGAGATCGATGCGATCGCGGCGAGCAGCATCGTCATGACGTTCGTCGAGCTCTCTGCGGCCGCGGCGAGGTCCGCCTGGTTCTTCACCGTGAAGTCGTCGGCGTCGCCCTGAATCTTGTGCGACTCGCGCAGCAGCGTTCGGATCTCGTCCTGCGCCGCCGGCAGATCCTGCTCGCTGGCCGTGCCGGCGAGGATCTGCGGGATGAACGTCCGTCCCGAGAGCGTCTGTGACGCGGTCGTGTACGGCAGCAGCACGACGTCATCGGAATCGCTGCCGCCCGCGGTCTGACCTTTCACCGCGAGCACGCCGACGATCCTGAAGATGGAGCTGCGAATCTGAATGTCGTTGCCGACCGGATCCTGATTCGGAAAGAGATTCTGTGCGGCGGTGTTGCCGAGCACCGCGACCTTGCGGCTGCTGCGCACGTCGTCGGCGCTGAAGAAATCGCCTGACGTCGTTTGCCAGTCGCGAATGATCGAGTAATCGGTATCGACGCCGTTGACGGTCGTCCGCCAGTTGCCGGCCGGACCGATCACCGCCGTGCGCGACACGATCACGGGCGAGACCGCGGAGACGAATTGCGACTCGCCGCGAATCTTGTCGACATCCTTCAGGCTGAGATTCGGAAACGCCTGCGCCCCCTGACTGACGCCCGCCGCCTGCGCGGCGCCTGGCGTGATGACGATCATGTTCGTGCCGAGGTTGTTGATCTGCTGCCGGATGCGCGAGCGCGCGCCGTAGCCGACGGCGACCATGACGATCACCGCGGCCACGCCGATGATGATGCCGAGCATCGTCAGCGTCGCGCGCATCTTGTTCTTGCGGATGGCCTGTGTGGCCAGCTTGATCAGCGTTTGCGATTTCATGCGACCTCCTCGACGTCGAACTGCTCGACGTCAGCCGCGGCGTTGCGGCGATTCTTCACCGCTTCATCGCGGCGAATGCGGCCGTCGCGGACTTCAACGATCCGCTTTGCGTAGACGGCGATGTCGGGCTCGTGCGTGACCAGCACGATGGTGATGCCCTGTTCGTTGAGCGCCTGAAAGAGCGCCATCACTTCAATCGACGTCTGCGTGTCGAGGTTGCCGGTCGGCTCGTCCGCGAGGATGAGCGCCGGCTCGGTCACCAGCGCGCGAGCGATGGCGACGCGCTGCTGCTGTCCGCCCGACAACTCGCTCGGCTGATGATCGAGACGTCCGCCGAGGCCGACGCGCTCGAGTGCGGCCGCCGCGAGCGCACGGGTGTCGCGTTTGCGTGCGCGGCGGTCGTACAGCATCGGCAGCTCGACGTTCTCCAGCGCGCTGGTACGCGGCAGAAGGTTGAAGCCCTGAAAGACGAAGCCGATCTTCTCG
>JAOBAU010000022.1 GCA_025463165.1 Acidobacteriota bacterium
GAGCTCGGGCATCGAGAAGGGCTCGCGGCGGATCGGCGCGAGTTGCGCGTCGAGCTTCGCGAGCTCGAACAACTCATCGACGAGACGCCCGAGGCGGATGGAATGCTTGCTCGCGATCTCGAGAAAACGCCGCTGCTCCGCGGCGGAGAGCGAGCCTTCCTTCAGCAGCAGCGTGTCGAGGTAACCACGCAGCGACGCGAGCGGCGTTCGAAGATCGTGCGAGACGTTCGCGACGAGCTCGCGCCGCAGCAGATCGACTTCCTTCAGCTTCGCGACCTGCAGCACGATGCGCGACGACATCTCATCGAACGTCGCGGCCAGTCGATCGACTTCATCGCCGTCGTCGCGCCCGCCGATGCGCACCGTGTCGGTGAAGTCGCTCCGCTTGAACGCTTCCATCGCCGCGGAGAGATTGCGCAGACGCCGCGTCATCAGCGCGAAGAGCAGCAGGCCGGTGGCGAGGACGAACAGCACCGCGGCCGCGGCGGCTTCGGCGCTCTGGCGCATGATGAAACTACCGCGCAGCCGTTGCACGGCGGAGTCGTATTCCTCGCCGCCGAGGATGACGTAGAGATAGCCCTGGGTGGCGGGCTGCGGCTCGCCGATGCGGACGGCCGGCAGCGGCGTGACGGAAAAGATTTTCCGGCCGGCGCCGTCGCGCGGATCGTCACCGCGGATCGGCAGCGGCGCGCCCGCGAGGAAACTGCGGACCGGCGCGAGCGACACCGAATCGCGTTTCACTTTTCCGGGCGGCGCGGAGAACGCGAGCATGCGGCCGTCGCGATCGAGCAGATAAATCTCGATGTTCGGATTGACCGCCATCAGCGCCTCGAACATTTTGTCGAGCATGGCGCGATCGACATGCCAGTCGCGCATCGGCGGCCTTTCGAGCGCGATCGTCCGCGCGAGACCGCGATTCAACTTCTGCGTCGCTTCGTCGAGATAGAGCCGCGTCATTCGCACGGTCAGCCAGAACCAGACGCCGGTCACCGCGCAGAAAAGCGCGAGGAGGACGACCGCGAGCTTCGCGTAGAGGCTCTTAAACATGCGCGTCGCGAAACTTGTAGCCGACGCCCCAGACTGTGAGGATGTAGCCGGGCTGCGACTGGTCGTGCTCGATCTTCGAGCGAAGACGATTGATGTGCGAGTTGACGGTGTGCTCGTAACCTTCGTGGCCGTAGCCCCAGACCTGATCGAGCAGTTGGGCGCGGGTGTAGACGCGGCCGGGGTGCCGCGCGAAATGCAGCAGCAATTCGAATTCGCGCGCGGTCAGCTCGACCTCGGCGCCGCGCAGCGTGACGCGACGTTTGATCACGTCGATGGTCAGCTCGCCGAACTCCATCCGCGAGATCTCTTCCGGTTCGTTCTTCGACAGCGCGTCGACGCGACGGAGCAGCGCCTTCACACGCGCGACGAGTTCCCGGACGTTGAACGGCTTCGTCAGGTAATCGTCGGCGCCGATCTCCAGTCCGACGATGCGATCGACGTCGGTCGAACGCGCGGTGAGCATCAGGATCGGCGTGTAGCGATTCTGCGCGCGCAGGCGGCGGCAGATCTCGAGTCCGTCGACGCTCGGCAGCATCAGATCGAGCACGATGAGGTCGAAGTTGCGAGCCAGCGCGAGGTCGAGTGCGGCGCGGCCGTCATGCGCGAGCGTGACGTCCGCGCCGAGATCGCGCAGATGTAATTCGACGAGCGCCGCGATGTCGCGGTCATCTTCGACGACGAGAATCTTCCGGTTCATGACGCTCGTGAAACTAGTTGGTGAGTGTCACGAAAGTATCACGTCGTTCTAGAAACGCCAGCTCACTCCGATCGAAGCTTTCGTGTTCGGGTCGAACGTGACGCTGTCGCTGCGAAGAAGGTGTTTGACGTCGAGTTGCAGATTGACGCGCGGCGTGACGCGAAGCAGCACGCCGCCATTGACTTCGGCGCTGCTGCGGTCGCGGAAATTATGGATGTCGAGGACGTGATAGAGCCCATTCGTGTCGATGACGGTCGTCCCTTCGCCGCCGTCCGGCCCTTTGACGTAACGAGCACCGGCGCCGAAGTACGGCGTCCAGATCGAGGAGTTGACGAAGTGATAGCGGGCGATGAAATCGACCGGATACGTGGCGACGCGCCGGTACTCGCCGACCGGCGCGGGCTGCGTGCCGGGCACCTGTTCGTAATGCATCGTGAACGCGCGATGACGTTCGAAGCCGACGGACAGCACGGTCGAAACGCGATTCGTCCATGCATGATCGAGAGCGAATCCCCCGCCGCCGCTCCATGAAGAGCCGCTCGATTCACTGTGCACGAAGCCGAGGTCGCTGAGGTACGCGGAGATGCTGTTCGTGCCGGGATGGAGCTCGTCGGCGAGCAGTGCGGTGGTAGAGAGGACAGCGACAGCAACGGCAACAACGAGTTTGCGCATGTTGAATCCTCCTGTCGTTCGCCCTTTGTGACGGGCGCGCGCGACAGAGGTTCCGCGTGAGGACCGCGGGAGATCGTCCGCGGTCCTCGTTGAATCAGCGTGCTTCCGAACGGTCGCCCATCACCTTCGAAATGACGGCCGCTTTCGCCGTCTTCACTTTCGTCGGCATCAGCTTTCCGGCGGCGCTCTGCGCTTTTTTCACCTGACGCAGAATCGGGTGATCCCACATCGCTTCGATCTGCTCGCGGCGCGCCTGCATCAGATCGCCGATCTCGCGAAGCTGTTCTTCGCCGACGAGCTGGCGCATCTTCGGGAACATCTCGTTCTCTTCTTCCTTCACGTGATGCTCGACCAGCTCTTTGATGACTTTCGCTTTCGCTTCGAACTCGTGCGACTTCGGATTCGCGGCCTTCAGGGCCGGCAGCACCATGTCGACGAGGTGATGCTCCTCGGCCGCTTCGTAGAACATATCGACGGCGTCGGTCTTCTCGGCGGCCGCTTTGAACGCCGGATAGAAGACCTCTTCCTCGATCTGCGTGTGCGTCTTCAGTTCGCGCTCGATCTGCGCGACGAGCGATTCGCGCTGCTTCGGCGCGGTCACTTCGTTCAGCTCGTTGAGGAGGCGTTTCACCTTCACATGGTCGGCTTTCAACATCGTGATTGCGTTCGGCATCGTTGTCTCCTTTTTCCACGATGTGTAATGCGCGCCGCGTACCAAACCCGTCGATAATGCGCGGCGTGAACGGAGATCGCTCGCTGCTCGATCCACGCGTCCGCGCCGCGCTCGACGCGGCCGACATCGCATACGACGTCATCGAGTGCGCGCCGGAGCTGGCCGACACGGCGGAGTTCTGCGCGCACTACGACATTCCGCCCGCGAACGCCTGCAACACGATTCTGGTCGTCGCGAAGACGACGCCGAAGCAGTACTTCGCCTGTCTCGTCGCCGCCGACACGAAGCTCGACGTCAACCATCGCGTCAGCGCGCTCGTCGGCATCAAGCGGCTGTCGTTCGCCTCGTCCGACGAGACCGCGGAGCTGACCGGCATGCTGATCGGCGGCGTGACGCTGCCCGCGCTGCCTCCCGCGATCCCGCTTTACATCGACAATCGCGTCCTCACCCTGGACTACGCAATCCTCGGCGGCGGCAATCGCTCCAGCAAGATCAAAGTGGCGCCGCGCGAGCTGGCGAAGTTGCCCGGCGCCGAGTTCGTCGATATTGCCATTCCGCGGGCGTGATCGGTGCATGGCTCCCGCGCATGAGCCGAATCGACGACGCCGCACTTGACCAGCTCTTCCGCACCGCGCGCACGCACAACGCGTGGCTCGACAAACCGGTTACGGACGAAACGCTTCGCGACATCTATGACGTGATGAAGTGGGCGCCGACGAGCGCGAACGCGAATCCGGCGCGATTCGTTTTCATCCGCTCGAAGGAGGCGAAGGAACGGCTTCGGCCCGCGCTCGCGCCGGCCAACGTCGAGAAGACGATGACGGCGCCGGTCACGGTGATCATCGCGTACGACCTGCTCTTCCACGAGAAGCTGCCGAAGCTGTTCCCGCACAGTCCGACGATGCGCAATCTCTTCGCGACGAACCCGCAGCTGGTCGAGACGACGGCGCGGCGCAATTCGACGCTGCAGGGGGCGTACTTCATGCTCGCCGCACGCGCACTGGGACTCGACTGCGGGCCGCTGTCCGGCTTCGACAACGCGAAAGTAGATGAGGAGTTTTTCGGCGCCGGCAACGAATGCTCCGGCTGCGAGCAGGAGTTCTTTCCGGAAGGGCACGTTCGCTCGAACTTCCTCTGCAACCTCGGCTACGGCGATTCCTCGAAACTCTTCCCTCGCCTGCCGCGGCTCGACTTCGCCGAAGCCTGCTCGACTCTCTAAAGTCAAAAGCAGGGGGTCAGGTCTGGAAACTTAACTTCAGGTAATTCGTCGCTCCACTAAAGTTAAGTTTCCAGACCTGACCCCCTGGTTTTGACTTTAGACTCTCCGGAAGGAGGGGCACATGAAGGTACGTCATGTTGTGGTTGCAACGCTGTTGTTCGTGCTGGGGGTCGCAATCGGGTATGCGGGCTCGCGCAAGGTTGATGCGAGCAGCTACCGGTCGAAATCGAAGCAGGAAGCGGCGCGCTCGCTGCTCGAGCAGGCGCGGCAGCAGGCGGGAAAAGGAAGCTGGGAGCGGATCGCTGTTGGCCGTGTTTATTACCTCGGCGGGATGAAGCCCGAAGGGCAGGCGATCTTTGATGAGGTGCTCGGGCGTAAACCGGAATCGAGCGATATTTTCCGCGTCGCGCGCGTTTATCGCGAAGCGGGCGAATGGCCGAAAGCGAAAGCGCTGTTCGATCAGTATGTGAAGGACAATCCGAAAGAAGAGAAAGGTCTCGCCGAAGTCGGGTCGTATTACATGCTGAACGGCGACCGCGCCGGGGCCGAGGAGCTGTTCGACCGCTCGTTCAGGATTGAGTCAGAGATGTGGGCGACAGTCAGCGCCGCCGGCTCATACCTCGGCGTCGCGCCGCAGGAGTAATCAGAAACGGGCCCCGAATGAGAACCGGTAGGTCCGCGGCCTCTGATACGCGAGGTCGTTGAGCGGCTGACCGAAATTCGCGGCGAGCTGGTAATTCGCGCCCATCGCGGTGCACGCGGCGGCGGCCACGCCACGCGGGCACTCGATGGGCGTTTGTGTGCGCGGATCGAACGGCGCGAACGTCGCGGAGGTCGCAGCGGTACTGACTGTAAGTCCGAGACGTTGCGGATCGGCGATTCCGTCGTTGTTGAAGATATTGAGCAGATCGCCCTGTGCGAAAAGTTCGGCCGCTCCGACGCGGAAGCTGTAACGCAGCGCGAGATCGGTCGAATGAATATTGTCGCTGCGCAGCGCACCGCGATCGCTGAAGTAATAAATCCCGTTCGGAATCGAGTTGTAGCCGGGATTTGTGGGCGCGCCTGTATAGCGCGTCAGATTAATCGGCGCGGAGATCGAATACGGCAGACCGGAATCGTAACTGTGCAAGAGTGACAAGGAAACGCCGTGCAATGTGTAGCCGGCCCACGCGCGGAGACGATGACGCTGGTCGCCGGCGAGGTAACCGATCGGCGTGGCGCGCTCGTAGGCGAAGAATTCCGGATAGAACAGCGTCCGATCGATATTCGTCGCCGCGCCATTCGTCGCCGTCTCTCCTTCGTCATTGCCGCGCAATTTCGACCACGTGTAATGAATCCCGGCGTCGAAGCGTGACGGCGTCCAGCGCGCCTGCATTTGCACGCCGCGATAGCGACGCTGGACATTATTGCTGTTGCGAATGAGCGTGAGGTCGACCGGAATGCCGAGCGGCGTATTGAGTCGTTTCGTCGAC